>NZ_JAKKOR010000004.1:0-656 GCF_021738805.1 Gordonia liuliyuniae
TGTCGCCCCCCGCCCCGGGCCCGGCGCGCCCCGGCGGCCCCGCCCCCCCCCCCCCCCCCCCCCCCCCCCCCGCGGCACTGCTTCGCCGAATTCGGCTATGAGGGCGCCACGGTGAAGAGGCTGGAGGAGACGACGGGATTGTCCCGGGGTGCGATCTTCCACCACTTCAAAGACAAGGAAGCCTTGTTCTTGGCGCTCGCTCGGGAGGACGCCGAGCGGATGGCCGACGTGGCCGCGCAGGAAGGCCTGGTGCAGGTGATGCGCGACATCCTGGCGCGGCCGAAGGACTTCGACTGGCTGAGCACGCGACTGGAGATCGTGCGGAAGATCCGGAGCGATCCGGGGTTCCGCGCGGCCTGGGAGGCGCAGTCCGAAGATCGTGAGCGGGCCACTCTCGCGCGCCTTGAGCGCAAGCGGCAAGCGGGCAGTCTCCGCAACGATGTGGAGCCCGAAGTCTTGGTAACGTACCTGGATGTGATCCTCGACGGGATCGTCACCCGACTGGCTTCAGGTCAGTCGACCGACGATCTGCACGCCGTGTTGGATCTCGTCGAATCATCGGTGCGTAGGCCGCGCGCCGACTGAGACCGCTACGAAGCCGTCGGCCGGCCCCCCACCCGGGGGGGCACCCCCGGCGGTGGGGGGCCCCCGACCAT
>NZ_JAKKOR010000005.1:0-514564 GCF_021738805.1 Gordonia liuliyuniae
GAAACAGGGGGGCGTCGGCCGCGCGCCGCCTGACCCCGCTACGAAGCCGTCGTCTCGACCCGAACAGGGTCGAGACGACGGCTTCTTTCGTGCCCAGAGACGTTGTCACGCAAACGGGTACGCACCGAGCGGGCGCTCGGTTACGGTCTGTGTGTCACCGAGACATAAGGAGCGTTACGTGTACCCAGGAACCCACGCCTCGACCACTCCCGACAAGGCCGCGGTCATTCGTCCGTCGACCGGCGAGACCGTCACCTACGCGGAGCTGACGGATGCGTCGACCAGGATCGCGCACTTCCTGCGCGACGAGCTCGGGCTGGTCCCGGGCGACACCGTGGCGATCGTCTCGGACAACGACTTGCGCGTGTTCGACGTCTACTGGGCGGTGATCCGCAGCGGGATGTACGTGACCGCCGTCAACCACCATCTGACCGCTCCCGAAGTCAACTACATCCTTGAGGACTGTGACGCGAAGGCGGTGTTCGCGTCGTCGACCGTCGCGGAAGCGGTCGCGCGAGCACACGAGATCCCGGCGTTGAGCGACGCACGTCGCCGGGTGGCGTGGGGAGACGGTCTACCCGGCTTCTCCGACTACGCCCAGGTCAAGGCGGACGCGTCTGCCGAGCCGCTCACCGACCAGCCGCGCGGCATGGACATGCTGTATTCGTCCGGAACGACGGGGCGGCCGAAGGGCATCAAACCGAACATGCCCGACGTCCAGGTCGACGAGGCTCCCGACTTGATCTCGCTCGTCTTCGGTCCGGTGTACGGCTTCGGGACGGACACGGTCTACCTGTCGCCCGCCCCCGTCTACCACGCGGCTCCCCTGCGCTATTGCGCGATGGTCAACGCGCTCGGCGGCACTGTCGTCCTCATGGACCGTTTCGATCCCGAGAACGCGCTCGAGCTGATCGAAGAGTACCGGGTGACGCACAGCCAGTGGGTGCCGACGATGTTCGTCCGCATGCTGAAGCTCCCCGCCGAGACGCGCGCGAAGTACGACGTGTCGAGCATGAAGGTCGCGATCCATGCCGCCGCTCCGTGCCCGGCAGAAGTGAAGAAGGCGATGATCGACTGGTGGGGTCCGGTCATCAACGAGTACTACGCGGCGACCGAGGCCGCAGGCGTCACGCTCATCGGCTCGCAGGACTCGCTCGACCGGCCGGGCTCGGTCGGTAGAGCGGCGCTCGGCGTCGTCCACATCTGCGACGACGACGGTGACGACCTTCCGACCGGTGAGGTCGGCACCGTGTTCTTCGAACGCGACGAGATGCCGTTCGCCTACCACAACGATCCGGCGAAGACGGCTGCCGCGCAGCATCCGCAGCACCCGAACTGGGCTACGACCGGCGACCTCGGCTACCTCGACGACGACGGTTTCCTCTATCTGACGGACCGAAAGGCGTTCGTCATCATCTCCGGTGGCGTCAACATCTACCCGCAGGAAGCCGAGAACGTCCTCATCAACCATCCGTCGGTGTACGACGTCGGTGTGATCGGCCTACCTGACGACGATCTCGGCGAGGCCGCGACCGGATTTGTGCAACTGGTCGACGGCGTCCATGCGTCCGACGAGCTGGCGACCGAGCTCATCGACTACGCGCGGGCGGAACTGGCGGCCTACAAGGTTCCGCGGACGATCGAGTTCATCGACGAACTTCCGCGCACACCGACCGGAAAACTCGTCAAGGGCGATTTGCGCAAGCAGGTCCTCGGCAGCTGACCGACCCGAAGGCTCGCGACTGTCGACCATTCAGATGAATGACCGTGTTGCTCCGACCGTAACCGTCCGTCTCCGGTGAACGACGTAGGTCATGTCGGGACCCACCGCCGTGGTGCGTGTGTCACCCGGCAGTCCTGAGGAGACGGACATGATCAGAAACCTCAATCGGATACTCGTCGCGGTGGCCGCAGTGCTGGTCGCACTGGCCGCGGCCGTCGCGATGACCGTGCCCCCGGCCTCGGCGGAGTCGACGACGTCGCCCGGGTCGACCACCGCGACCACCACAACCCCGCCGAGTTCGACGGTCACGCCGGCCGACACGACGCCGCCGTCCACGACCACCAGCACGCCCGACCCGAGCACGACGACCACCCCGCCGAGTTCCACAATCACGCCGCCGGAGGCCGGTACGGGATCCGTCACGGTGCAGGCCATCGATCTGAAGACCCACATCCCCGTCTCCGGCGTCAGTGTGGAACTCCGATCCGGGGGCGTCGTGAAGACGTTGGCCACCCTCGCGACCGTCGACATGCCCGCGGGCGTCGTGTCCGCGCACATCACGGCGATCCCGGACGGATACAACCGGGCCTGGGTCGACCCCTCCAGCGCGGATCTGGCAGTCGGCGCAAGCACCTCGTTCATCGTCTCCCTGTCCCGGGAGGGGCAGGTGGGCGCGGTGTCGATCACCAAGCGCGACAAGATCACCGGCGCGCTGCTGCCCGGTGCGCGCTACCGTGTCACAGCGGCCCACAGCGATCAGAGCGTCGTGCTGGTGACTGGCCCGTCAGGCACCGGATCGGTTCAGCTCGCCCCGGGCGGCTATCGCATCCAGGAGATCGGCGCGCCCACAGGCTACGTGCTCGACCCCACGGTCCGGTTCGTCGAGGTGTCCCCGTCCCAAACTCGGTACCTGGAACTGTACGATTCCCCGATCGAGCAGCCGGTGATCATCCGTAATCCGAGCCAGCGCGAGCCGTTGACTTCGATTCCCACCGGTCGGACGCACTGATGTCGCGCCTGGGTCGGGCGCTCGTCGTGGCCGCCGCAGTCGTGGTGCTGGTCGCGACCGGTGCCTGCGGTGCGCAGGAGGCCGCCCCGGGCTCCACCCAGGCGCAGGCCGACCTACCTGCACCGGTCATCGCGGTGGCGCACGAGCCGTCCGCGCCGGAACAGTTGGTGATCGACGGTCGGTCGGCGCCAACGCAAGCCGTCGCGACCGATGCACAGGGAACGCTGTTGCCGCCCACCGACATCTCGAAGCTCGGGTGGTGGGTCGACTCGGCTCTCCCGGGATCCGGCGCCGGAACGATCGTCGTCGTCGGACACGTCGACGACGTCGCACAGGGCACGGGGTACGCGGCTCGATTCACGACGTTGACGTCCGGAAGCACGGCGACGATCGAGACAGCCGACGGTCAGCACCTGACGTACCGGGTCTCGCGCGTGGTGGATGCGCAGAAGAAGGCCACGGGCACCGATGCGGTGCCGTTCGACGAGCTCAACCGACTCGACGGCCCGGAGACTCTCGCCTTGGTGACGTGCGGCGGCCCGTTCATCGGGCCACCGCTCGGCTACCGCGACAACATCATCGTCTTCGCCGAGCCGGCCTGAGGGCCGTTCGTCATCGTCCCCGGCGACCTGAACGTTCAGGCGAGCTCGATCAGCTCCTGGTACTCGTCCGACCAGTGGTCCTCGGTACCGTCCGGCAGCAGGATGACGCGCTGCGGCTCCAGCGCTTCGGCAGCGCCCGGGTCGTGCGTCACGAGGACGACGGCCCCGGTGTAGCTGCGCAGTGCTTCCAGGACCTGCTCGCGAGAGATCGGGTCGAGGTTGTTCGTCGGTTCGTCGAGCAGCAGCACGTTGGCAGCGGACGAGACGAGCCCGGCGAGCGCCAGGCGCGTCTTCTCGCCGCCGGACAGCGTCCCCGCCGGCTGTTCGAGCTGCGGCCCGGTGAACATGAACGCGCCGAGGAGCCCGCGCAGATCCTGCTCACCCGCATCCGGTGCGGCATGGCGGATGTTCTGCCACACCGTCGCATCGTCGTCGAGCGTGTCGTGTTCCTGCGCGAAATAGCCGATCTTGAGTCCGCGGCCCGGTTCCAGTTCCCCGAGGTCCGGCTTCTCCACCCCGGCCAGGAGCTTCAACAACGTTGTCTTGCCCGCACCATTGAGACCGAGGATCACCACGCGTGACCCCTTGTCGATGGCGAGGTCCACGCCGGTGAAGATCTCCAGCGACCCGTACATCTTGGTCAGGTTGGACGCCATCAACGGCGTCTTTCCGCACGGGTCCGGCTCCGGGAAACGGATGTGCGCGGTCTTGTCGGCTACACGCACGTCGTCGAGTTCGTCCATCATCCGCTCGGCGCGTTTGACCATCTGGTGGGCGGCCGCCGCCTTGGTGGCCTTGGCGCCGAGCTTGGCGGCCTGCGTACGGAGCGCGGACGCCTTCTTCTCGGCGTTGGCTCGTTCGCGCTTGCGTCGCTGCTCGTCGGTGGCGCGCGCATCGAGGTATCGCTTCCAACCCATGTTGTAGACGTCAGCTTCGCCGCGCACCGCGTCGAGGAACCACACGCGGTTCACGACGTCGGAGAGCAAGTCGACGTCGTGGCTGATGACGACGAGTCCACCGTCGTGGTTCTGCAGGAACGTCCGCAACCAGTTGATCGAGTCGGCGTCGAGGTGGTTCGTCGGCTCGTCGAGCAGCAGCGTCGTATCCGATTTCCCGGATCCGTCCGACGCGGCGAACAGGATTCGCGCCAACTCGATTCGACGGCGCTGGCCGCCGGAGAGTGTGCGCAGTGGCTGGGCCAGCACACGGTCGGGCAGGCCGAGGCTGTTGCAGATGCGGGCCGCATCCGCTTCGGCGACGTATCCGCCGAGATTGGCGAACCGCTCCTCGAGGCGCGCGTACCGAGCGATCGCCTTGTCCCGGATTTTGTCGTCGGCGGCCTCTTCCATCAGCGTCTGCTGTTTGGCCATCGAGGCGAGGATCTCGTCGAGGCCACGGGCCGAGAGGACACGATCCTTAGCGAGGACGTCCAGGTCGCCCTCTTTGGGGTCCTGGGGCAGGTAGCCGACGGGCCCCGAGTTGCGGACGGAGCCGGCGTACGGCTGGGTCTCCCCCGCCAGAATCCGCAACGATGTCGTCTTGCCTGCACCGTTACGTCCGACGAGACCGATCCGGTCGCCCGGCTGGATACGCAGATGGTCTCCGGGCGCAGACAGGAGAGTCCTCGCGCCCGCTCGAACTTCCAGGTCAGTCGCGGTGATCACGAGGATCCATCGTACGGATGACCGGCGGCTATCGGCGAATCGTGAAACGGTGGGCCCCGACACCACTGGCCGTAAGTCGAGATATGCTCGCTCGGAGAGTGACGGGACGAGAGGGCCGGACATGCGAGCTGCAGTACTGAACGAGGTCGGCGGGGATCTGTCGATCGTGGAGCTGACCGCCACGGACCTGGTCGCAGGCGAAGTGCTGATCAAGGTCCACGGCGTCGGCGTGTGCCACACCGATCTCACCGTCATCGACGGCGCATTGGCGCAGCAGACTCCGATCGTCCTCGGCCACGAGGGGTCCGGAGTCGTCGAGGCCGTCGGTCCCGGCGTCACCGAACTCGCTGTCGGCGACCACGTGGTGTGCAGTTTCACATCGTGTGGTCAGTGCAAGCGGTGTGCGGCCGGTGCCCCGGCGTACTGCACGAGGTTCGCGCTCCTCAACTATGCGGGCGTCCGGCCGGACGGTTCGACGACGCTCGCCGACAGGGACGGCTCTCCCGTCCACGGAAGCTGGTTCGGTCAGTCGTCGTGGGCGACGCACGCCGTGGCGAGCGTCGCGAACGCGGTGAAGGTCGACGACGCGCTGCCCCTGGCCACGCTCGGCCCGCTCGGGTGCGGCCTGCTGACCGGCGCGGGCGCCGTCTTCAACGTGCACCGCCCGAAGCCGGGCCAGAGCTACGGCGTGTGGGGGCTCGGCCCCGTCGGGCTCGCCGCGATCATGGCGGCGAAAGCGTCCGGATGCGATCCGATCATCGGCGTCGACCCGAACCCCGCACGGCGTGAGCTCGCGCTCGAGATCGGTGCGACCGCTGTCCATGAGCCGTCCGACGATCTCGCGAAGGACATCGTCCGCGAGACGCGCGGCGGACTGGACTTCACCGTCGAGGCGGTCGGTGCAGCTCCGGTGATCCGCCAGGCGCTGATGGCGTTGGCGTCGCCCGGTTCCTGCGTGACGGTCGGATTCCGTGGACCGAAGAACCCCGTCGACGTGAATCAAGGTCACCTGCTGCAGGGTCGTTCGCTGCGCGGCGTGATCGAAGGCGACGCCGACCCGCACGAACTGATCCCCCGACTCGTGCAGATGTGGGCCGACGGCCGCTTCCCGTTCGACAAGCTGATCACCACGTACGCGTTCGACGACATCGCGACCGCGATCGCCGACTTCCGCGCGGGCTCCGTCGTCAAACCTGTGTTGCTGCCGTGATCACGCCTTGCCGCTAGCCTTACCCCGGTGACCACGATCTACGATGTCGCCGTTGTCGGCGCCGGGCCCGCGGGCCGCGTTCTCGCGCACCGGGCGCTGGCCGCGGGGCTACGGGTCGCGGTGGTCGACCCCGCCCCCGACCGCCGGTGGTCGGCGACGTACGGGGTGTACACGGCGGACCTGCCCGACTGGTTCGACAGCTCGGTGATCGCGGCGTCGGCGCCGTCGGTCACCGTGTTCACACCGACCGAGCAGGTGGTGCCGCACGCATACGCAATCCTGGACACCGCTCTGTTCCAAGACGCGTTGACGCTCGACGGCGCGGACGTATTCGACCGTTACGCGGCAACTCTCAGCGCGCGCCTCGTGACGTGCGCGGACGGTTCGCACGTGCGGGCCCGCTACGTGGTCGACGCTCGGGGCGCACGGGCCGCCGACCATCCGGCTCGGCCTCGGCAGACTGCTGCTGGCTCGGTGACCCACTCTGACGACCCGACGATGGTCTTGATGGATTGGCGTCCCGCGCACCGCCTGCCGATCACCGGCGCGCCGGCGTCGTTCAGCTATCGGGTCGCGCTCGGCGGCGGTCGACGCCTCGTCGAGGAGACCTGCCTGGTCGGGGCGCCGCCCATCGACGTCGATGTCCTCGCGGAACGGAATCGGCTCCGCACCGCACAGCCGCGAGTCGACGAGGTGGTCGACTTCCCGCTTCTGGCCGACACGCGGCCGTGGGCGCGCACGGCGAACAGCCCGTTGCGGTTCGGTGCGGCCGGTGGCCTGATGCACCCGGCCACCGGGTACAGCGTCGGACAGTCGGTGCGCGCATCCGACGTCGTCGTCGAGGCGATCCTCGCGGCCCGCGATCCGCATGAGGCCCTGTGGTCGACGCGCGCACGCCTTGCCTACCGGTTGCGCACGCTGGGCCTCCGCGTTCTGCTGTCGTTGCGTCCGGACGAACTGGTCGCGTTCTTCGACGCGTTCTTCCGCACCGACCCGATACTGCAGCACCGCTACCTGTGCGGACGTGACGATGCCGTCGGCGTGCTGCGGACGATGGCCGCAGTGTTCGCCCAGGCGCCGATACCGTTGCGCGTGCGCGTGGCCGCATCGACGGTGTGCTGGCGCCCGTGCAATACGAGAAGACTCAGCCGGCGAGCTTCTTCATGAAGCCGTACTGGGCGGAGATCTGCTGCTGCGCGTCCGCCAGGTCCTTACCGTAGGCCTCCCCGACGTACGGTCCGACGGCGACGAAACAGCCAGCGGCGCCGTCCCTGGTGAGACACCGTGCGGCGTTCAGATCCTGCGGACTCGCCGCCTTCCGCGAAGAGTCGTCCTCGAAGTCCTTGACGAGATAGTCGATCCAACCGGCCGTCTGGCCTTCGCTGCCCGCCTTGTACAGCTGGGTGCCGTTCCACGCGAACTGCTCGATCCCTGACTTCTTCAGTGCGGCGAGTGCGGCGGACTGGTCGCCGTAGAACAGCGCCGCGGCCCGCTGGCCGTAGACCGCCCCGTGCAGCGGATTGCTGCTGTCGCCGTCCTCGCTGACCGTCCCGGTCAGCAGTCCGTCCGGGTCGATGCGACGGTCGTCGCTCACCGTTCCGAGCGCGTCCAGCAGCGGCTTCTGCTGGTCGTAGGCGGCCTTCACGATTCGCTCGGGCCACGAGCGGTTGCGGTCGTCGGCCCAGGTGTAGATCAAGCGCTGTCCGACCGGCGTGAACGCGGCGACCGTCTGCTTGCCGCCCGCGCCCGCATCATGGACGGTGATCGACTCCGACGGCATGCCCGCCACCCGGACGCGCTCATAGTTCGAGTACGAGGTGCGTTTGAGCATCACATCCGAGAGCTGCCGTGCGGCGGCGGAGGCCGCGGCGTCGTCGCGGAACACCATCACGGCGTGATTGATGCCGGCGTCGTTCTTCTCGTTCCCGGACGACAGCGTGAAGCCGTACTCGAAGTCCTTCATGACCGGCAGGTCTGCCGTATCGGGGATGACGACCTGGACGTTCGCCGGGGTCGCCAGCGGCTGGGTGGGGAGTTTCCCATCGACCATCACCGGGTCGAGGTCGTGCGCGAAGATCATGTGGTCGGCCAGCCGCACGGCTCGCAGCTTCGCCCATGCGACGTCCGAGGTCGCTTCACCGGCTGACCGAGTCTGCATGGAGCCGTACTTGCCGGTCTGCAGCTCTATCGGACCGCGTGTCGGGGTCCCGTCCACGGCACAGCCCGCCAGCACGCACGTCAGCGCCGCTGCGATGGCTATCAGAGACTTTCGCATGAGCAGATGGTACGGGTGCCGTCCCGGACGGCCGCCACCCGAATGACCTTCACCCCGCGCCAGGCGACTACTCGGACTGTCCGCTCTCTCGCAGAGCCTTCTCGACATCGAGTTCTTTGAGCTGCTCGATCAACGATTCGAGTGCCTGCGGGGGCAGCGCGCCAGCCTCGTTGAAGACGAGGTGCCCATCCTTGAACGCCATGATCGTCGGAATGGACCGGATCGACGCGGCGGCGGCGAGTTGCTGTTGGTCCTCGGTGTCGACCTTCGCGAAGACAATGTCCTCGTGCTTCTCCGACACAGCCGAGTAGGTCGGTGCGAACTGCTTACACGGACCGCACCACTCGGCCCAGAAGTCGACGAGCACGATCTCGTTGTCGTTGACGGTCTGCTCGAAGTCCGTCCCGGTCAAATCAATTGTTGCCATGTCACCATTCAACACCGCCCCAGCCCAGACATATTCCTGGCAGGCATATTCCAGGCCGCTAGCCTTCTCGGGCCCGAGCCCTCGCCTCGCGCACGTCGTCGGCGACGAGGTCGGCGTTCACGAAGGCGCCGACCTTGACGCCGGCCCCCGCTGCGACCGCGACCATCGCCGCGAGATCGGCTGCGTTGCCCGCCGTCCAGACGCCGGCTACCTGTGTCGCACCGTTCTCGTCCGCGGGGATCATCCGCCCCATCGGATGCTCCTGCGACTGCCCGCCGAGGCGCTCGTACAGTTCGGTGCGCGCGACCATCCGCGTCGCGACGACCACCGCGTCGACATCGTGACGTTCACCGCCGACCTCGATTGCCCGCGCCTCACGACCGTCGACGTGCACGCGAGACACGGCGCCGTCGACGACGCCGATCTCCATCACGTCGAGATCTGCGCGCTGCTCGTCGTCAAAGTCCACACCGTTCGCGAAGACGGTGACGCGGTCGGCCAGTCGCGCGAACAGCAACGCCTGATGAACTGCCAGCGGAGCCGCCGTTGCGATCACGCCGATTCGCCTGCCCCGCACCTCATAGCCGTGGCAGTACGGGCAGTGCAGTACGCCCTGACCCCACGCCTGACGCACGCCCTCGATGTCGGGCAGGACGTCGACAAGACCGGTCGCGAGGATTACTCGGCGTGCCGCGACGATGCTCCCATCGTGCACGTCGACGGTGAAGCCGGCCCCGCTCGCATCGCGGCGCGCGTCGCTGACTGTTCCATCGACGAATTCGACGCCATACGACTCGGCTTCGGCCCGTCCCTCGCGTACGAGATCGCCCGGCGCGATCCCTTCTCGGCCGAGCACGTTGTGCGCTGCATCCGACGGCAGGTTGCGTTGGGCTCCGCCGTCGATCACCAGTACCGACCGCAATGATCGGCCGAGTGCGACAGCTGCCGCCAGTCCTGCGGCACCGCCGCCGACGATCACGACGTCGTACGGTGCGGGTGTCTCTTCTGGGGTGCTCTTCGCTGTCTGGCTCATGCAGCCGACGCTATCCCCGTATTGCCCAGAGAGCATACAATCTTGCCTATGAAGCAAGAACCGGTGGCAAACGACGTCGACGCGCTCGTCCGACAACGCGTCAGAGGTTTACGCGTCTCCCAGGGCTGGACACTGGATGCGCTGGCTCGACGCTGCCATATCAGTCCGTCCACGCTGTCGCGAATAGAGACCGGCCATCGCCGCGTCGCGCTGGACCAGCTGGTCCCGATCGCGCGGGCATTGGGGACGACGCTCGACCAACTGGTGGAGCCGGTCGGCGATGACGACGTAGTGATCCGACCCGAACCGCATCAGTGGCCGGGGGCGGTCACCTGGCTGCTGTCGCGCGATCGCGCCGAGAACGGGGTGATCGTCGCGAAGATGCGCCTGTCGCCGAACCCGGCCTCACCGACGGACCAGCGCGTCCATCCGGGACACGAATGGTTCACAGTGCTCTCCGGGACGGTCCGGCTGCTTCTGGGCGACCGGGTCATCGACGTCCAGACGGGCGAAGCCGCCGAGTTCGACACGATGACGCCCCACAACCTCAGCGCGTATCGCAAGACGGCCGAGATCTTGACGATCTTCGACCGGGACGGCGAGCGCGCCCACCTGCACGACAGTTAGCGCCGACGGGCGCGAGGGTCTCTAGACGGTGAAGCCGAGCGCGCGCAACTGCTCGCGGCCGTCGTCGGTGATCTTGTCCGGACCCCACGCAGGGATCCACACCCAGTTGATCTCCATGTCGGTGCAGAGTCCGCTGGTGACGAGGACGTTACGGGTCTGGTCCTCGATCACATCGGTGAGCGGGCACGCAGGCGAGGTTAGAGTCATGTCGATCTTGACCGCGGCGTCGTCGTCGATGGCGAGGCCGTAGACGAGGCCGAGGTCGACCACGTTGATGCCCAGTTCCGGGTCGACGACGTCGCGCATTGCTTCTTCGACATCGTCCGGGCTGGGCAGGGAGGTCTCTACTGTGTCAGTCATTTCTATGCTCCGGTCTTTTCCGCAACGGTCTGGGAGACCGCGTCCTTGAACGCCATCCATCCGAGCAACGCACATTTTACGCGCGCCGGATACTTGCTGACTCCGGCGAAGGCGATACCGTCGCCGACGAGGTCTTCGTCGCCCGCGTCGGTGCCGCGAGAGGTCATCATCGTGTTGAACGAGTCGAGCGCGGCCATGGCGTCGTCGAGCGAGAGGCCGACGATCTGGTCGAACAGCACCGACGTCGAGGCCTGCGAGATCGAGCAGCCCTGGCCGTCGTAGGAGATGTCGGCGACGGCGTCGTCGACGACGGACACCCGGAGGGTGATCTCGTCTCCGCACGTCGGGTTGACGTGGTGGACTTCGGTGTCGAACGGCTCGCGCAGGCCACGCCCGTGCGGGTGTTTGTAATGGTCCAGGATCACCTCCTGGTACATCTGCTCCATTCTCATGGGCGTCCTCCGAAGAAGTTCTGGGCGACGCGGATGGCATCGGCGAGAGCGTCGACCTCGTCGACCGTGTTGTAGAGCGCGAACGAGGCCCGGGCGCTGGCGGCGACACCGAGCTTCCGGTGCAGCGGCCACGCGCAGTGGTGTCCGACGCGGATGGCGACGCCCTCGTCGTCGAGCACCTGCCCGAGGTCGTGGGCGTGAATGCCCGCGACGTCGAACGCGACCGCTCCGCCTCGCGCAGTCCCCTCACGCGGGCCGACGATCCGCAGACCGTCGATCTCGCTCAGGCGTGCCAGCGCGTGCACGACGAGTTCGTGCTCGTGAGCGGCGACCGCATCCATGCCGATCGCGTCGAGATAGTCGACCGCCGCACCGAGTCCGACGACCTGGGACGTCATCGGGACGCCGGCCTCGAATCGTTGCGGGGGCGCGGCGTACGTCGAGCCCTCCATGGTGACGGTCTCGATCATCGATCCGCCGGTGATGAAAGGCGGCAGCTGTTCGAGGAGCGCCGACTTCCCGTACAGGACGCCGACACCCGACGGTCCGAGCATCTTGTGTCCGGAGAACGCCGCGAAGTCGACGTCGAGCGCCCGGAAGTCCACCGCCATGTGCGGCACGGACTGACAGGCGTCGAGCACGACGTATGCGCCGACCGCGCGTGCCCGCGAGACGAGCTCGGCGACGTCGGCCACCGCCCCGGTCACGTTCGACTGGTGCGTGAACGCGACGATCTTGACGGTCTCGTCGAGGTCGAGCGAGTCGAGGTCGATGCGTCCGTCGTCTGTCACCGAGTACCAACGCAGCTGTGCTCCGGTACGGCGCGCCAGTTCCTGCCACGGAACGAGGTTCGCGTGGTGTTCGAGTTCGGTGACGACGATGGTGTCGCCGTCCCCGAGGCGGGTTCCGCCGAACAGCGGTGCCGACCGGTCGTCGCCCAGCGTGTACGCGACGAGATTCAGCGCCTCGGTCGCGTTCTTGGCGAACGCGATCTCGTGAGCCGTCACGCCGACGAACGATGCGATGGCGTCGCGTGCGTACTCGTACGCGTCGGTCGCCTCTTCCGCCAACTGGTGCGCACCGCGATGGACTGCGGCGTTGTGGTTGAGCACAAAGTCCCGTTCGGCGTCGATCACCTGCACCGGCCGCTGCGACGTGGCACCCGAATCGAGGTACACGAGCGGCTTGTCGTCGCGCACCGTCCGCGACAGGATCGGAAAGTCCGCACGGACGGCGGCGATGTCGAAGCCCGTTGCCACGGTCATCTGCGCTACTTCGCAGCAGCGGCGGTGAAACGCTCGTATCCGCTGCGCTCCAACTCGTCGGCCAGTTCCGGGCCGCCCGATTCGACGACGCGGCCGTTGACGAACACGTGCACGAAGTCGGGCTTGATGTACTGCAGGATCCGCGTGTAGTGCGTGATCAGCAGGATGCCGCCGTTCTCGCGGTCGGCGTACCGGTTGACGCCTTCGCTAACGATGCGGAGCGCGTCGACGTCGAGACCGGAGTCGGTCTCGTCGAGGATGGCGATCTTCGGCTTGAGCAGACCGAGCTGCAGCACCTCGTGACGCTTCTTCTCACCGCCGGAGAAACCCTCGTTAACGCTGCGATCACCGAACGCCGGATCGATGTCCAAGTCGTTCATCGCCTCGCGCGCCTCCTTCACCCAATGCCGAAGCTTGGGCGCTTCGCCGCGGACCGCGGTCGCGGCTGAGCGCAGAAAGTTCGACATCGAGATGCCGGGCACTTCCACCGGGTACTGCATGGCGAGGAAGATGCCCGCGCGCGCACGCTCATCGACACTCATCGCCAGCACGTCTTCGCCGTCGAGGGTGACGGTGCCGGACGTGATCTTGTACTTGGGGTGCCCTGCGATCGCGTACGAGAGGGTCGACTTGCCAGAGCCGTTCGGGCCCATGATGGCGTGCTTCTCACCGGAGGTGATGGTCAGGTCCACGCCCTTGAGGATGTGGATCGGCTCAGCGTCGGAATCGCTGTCGGCGACGTCGACGTGGAGATCGCGGATTTCGAGAGTAGTCACTGGAATCAGTAGTTCCTTCGTAAAGATGTGGGGCCAAAAAGATGTGGGGCCGCAGAGATGCGGGGATAGGGGCTCAGGCGCCTGCGATTTCGAGTTCGGCTTCGATGGCCGCTTCGAGTCGCTCGCGGAGCTCGGGGACGGAGATCTTGGCGAGGACCTCGCCGAAGAAGCCGCGGATGACGAGGCGTCGAGCCTGGTCTTCGGGAATGCCGCGTGACTGCAGATAGAACAGCTGCTCGTCGTCGAAGCGCCCGGTCGCGCTGGCATGCCCGGCGCCGACGATCTCGCCCGTCTCGATCTCGAGGTTCGGGACGGAGTCGGCGCGTGCGTTGTCGGTGAGCACCAGGTTGCGGTTGAGCTCGTAGGTGTCGGTGCCTTCGGCGCTGGGGCGGATCAGAACGTCGCCGATCCACACCGTGTGCGCCTCGCGGGACCGCTTGGAGCCCGGCCCGTCCGAGGTGTCTCCTTGCAGCGCACCCTTGTAGGTGACGTACGAACGGCAGTGCGGCGCCGAGTGGTCCACGAGGAGACGCTGCTCCAGGTGCTGACCGGCGTCGGCGAAGTACAGGCCCCACAGTTCGGCGTCGCCGCCCGGCGCCCGGTACTTCACGTGTGGCGACAGTCGGACGAGGTCACCGCCCAGGCTGATCGCGAAGTGGCGGATCACGGCGTCGCGCCCCACTGAGATGTGGTGCGCCGCTACGTGCACAGTGTCGTGCGCCCAGTCGTGGACGTTGACGACGGTCAGGTGCGCGCCGTCGCCCGTGACGATCTCGACGTTCTCGCCGACCGTTCCACTGCCGCGCTGGTCGAGGACCACGACGGCCTTGGCGAACGCTTCGGCGCGGATCTGCAGGTGCGTGTACGCGACCTCGCCCTCGCCGGGTCCGTCGAGGGTCACCACGACGGGGACCTCGACCTGAGCATTCGCGGCAATCGTGACGACGCGAGCCTTGGTGAACGACGAGTACGCCTGCGCGGCGATCCGGTCGAACGGGACGCCGCCTTCACCGAGTCGCGGGTCGTCGCGTTCGACGAGCTCGGACGTTACGCCGTCCACGACGCCGTCGACGTCATAGTCGATGGTCGCCGTGGCGGGAGCGGTTCCGTCGTGCAGGCCACGGAGACGACGGAACGGGGTGAACCGCCACGCCTCTTCGCGCTGGCCGGGCACCTCGAACGCGTCGACGTCGAACGAGGTGAACATCTCGCCCTTGTTGACGACGACTTCCTTCGTCGGGGTGAGTTCAGCCATCAGCCGACCGATCCTTCCATCTGCAGTTCAATGAGCCGGTTGAGCTCGAGTGCGTACTCCATCGGGAGTTCCTTAGCGATGGGCTCGACGAAGCCGCGGACCACCATGGCCATCGCCTCTTCTTCGGTGAGCCCACGGCTCATCAGGTAGAACAACTGATCGTCGCTGACCTTCGAGACGGTGGCCTCGTGCCCCATCGTCACGTCGTCCTCGCGGATGTCGACGTACGGGTAGGTGTCGCTGCGGCTGATCTGGTCGACGAGCAGCGCGTCGCACTGGACCGTCGAACGGCTGCCGTGCGCGCCCGGATTCACCTTGATCAGACCGCGGTACGACGATCGGCCGCCGCCGCGCGCCACCGACTTCGAGACGATGTTGCTCGACGTGTACGGCGCGAGATGCACCATCTTGGATCCGGTGTCCTGATGCTGGCCCTCACCCGCGAACGCCACCGAGAGGACTTCGCCCTTGGCGTGCTCGCCGGTCAGCCACACGGCCGGGTACTTCATGGTGACCTTGGAACCGATGTTGCCGTCGACCCACTCCATGGTGGCGCCCTCTTCGGCCTTGGCGCGCTTGGTGACCAGGTTGTACACGTTGTTCGACCAGTTCTGAATGGTCGTGTAACGGCAGCGGCCGCCCTTCTTCACGATGATCTCGACGACCGCAGAGTGCAGCGAGTCGGACTTGTAGATCGGCGCGGTGCAGCCTTCGACGTAGTGGACGTACGCGTCCTCGTCGACGATGATCAGCGTCCGCTCGAACTGGCCCATGTTCTCGGTGTTGATGCGGAAGTACGCCTGCAGCGGGATGTCGACGTGGACGCCCGGCGGCACGTAGATGAACGACCCACCGGACCAGACCGAGGTGTTCAACGCGGAGAACTTGTTGTCGCCCGCGGGGATGACGCTGCCGAAGTACTCCTCGAAGATCTCCGGGTGCTCGCGCAGACCGCTGTCGGTGTCGACGAAGATGACGCCCTTCTCCTCCAGGTCCTCGCGGATCTGGTGGTAGACGACCTCCGACTCGTACTGTGCGGCGACGCCTGCGACGAGTCGGTTCTTCTCCGCCTCGGGGATACCGAGACGGTCGTAGGTGTTCTTGATGTCCTCGGGCAGGTCCTCCCACGACTCGGCCTGCTTCTCCGTGGAACGCACGAAGTACTTGATGTTGTCGAAGTCGATGCCCGACAGGTCGCCGCCCCAACTGGGCATCGGCTGACGATCGAAGATGCGCAATGCCTTGAGTCGCTGCTCGAGCATCCACTCGGGTTCGCTCTTCTTACCCGAGATGTCGCGGACGACTTCCTCGGACAGACCGCGCTTGGCAGCGGCGCCTGCGTCGTCGTTGTCGGACCAGCCGTAGCCATAGCCGTCGAAGGACGCAATCGTCTCTTCCTGGGACAGCTGGGTGGCGGCGGGATCGGTGACCGTCATCGGGGGACCTTTCCATCGGGGTTGTCGGCGACGACGGGCTGCGACGTCGCCTTCGGGTCGAGAACGTTCTGGGGTTCGGCCAAGTCGGCGGGCCGGTGGACCGGTACGTGCGTACTGCACACGCAGTCGCCGTTGGCGATGGTGGCGAGCCGTTGCACGTGAGTGCCGAGTAGTTCGGTGAAGGCCGCGGTCTCGGCTTCACACAGTTCGGGGAATTCGGCGGCGACGTGCGCCACCGGGCAGTGGTGCTGGCACATCTGCACGCCGGCACCGACCTCGCGGACGTCGGCCGCGTAGCCTGCGCCCGTCAGCGCGGCCGAGATCTGTTCGACGGTGGCGATGACCGAGCCGGACTCGGACACCGGCTCGACACCGGCGACAAGGCCGTCCACGCGGTCGCGGGCGAACTTCTCGACTGCAGCCTGCCCCGCCACGTCCCGGAGCGATCGGATCGCGGCACCCGCGAGATCGTCGTAGGCGTGCCGCAGCTTGCCTCGTCCGGCAGGCGCCAGTTGGAACCATTTCGCCGGGCGGCCGCGGCCACCCTTGTTGAATCCGGCGGGCGCCAGCTCGACGTCACCGCCGTCAGTGAGGATGTCGAGGTGACGCCGGACTCCCGCCGCACTGATGCCGAGACGTTCGGCGATGTCGCTCGCCGTCATCGGGCCCTCATCGACCAGCAACGACACGACCGCAGCCCGGGTCTGGCCATCGGCGCCAGATCCGTCTGCTTGCTGTTGCCACAGCAGTCGCTTCGAGTCGGTCATGCTTTTCACAACACAAGTGTGACGTAATTGATTCCCCCGATCCAGCAAGGGTGACCTAATCGCCCTTGCTCCAGGAACCGCCGCACGTGCGGGCCCGCACCGCACGCCAACCGATACAGTGCTCGTGTGCCAGAACTCCCGCTGCTGCGTCGAGGCCTCGATTATCTCGGTGTCTCCCGCCCCGTCGTCGAGCGCGATCCCGACGCTACCGGGGAATACGGCACTCGACTCGCGCGCATGCACTCCGACGAAGCTGAAGTCGGACCGCTCAACGCGCTCGAGAAGTCGAGACTGCGACGCATCCAACTGTTCGGCACCACCGGTTCGGTGCTCATCCTGATCGGATCGCTCGGCACCGGCATGCTGCCGGTCCTGCAGAATCCGATCGTCGGCACCCGCATCCTGTCGTTGCCGTCACGCATGTATTCGACGGCGCTGACGGTGTCCATCGGCGGCATGATGACGCTGGTCCTCGCATGGCTGCTCCTGTCGAGGTTCACCATCGGGCGCATGTCGGTCGAGGTGGCCGAACATCGCAGTCCGGCCCGCCGAATGTCCCGGAGCCAGATCTATCAGACGATGGTGATGTGGGCGGCTCCGCTGATCATCGCGCCTCCCCTGCTCAGCAAGGACGTGTACTCGTATCTCGCGCAGAGCGCGATCGCGTACCGCGGAATGGATCCGTACACCTACAGTCCGATGCGCGGACTCGGCGTCGACCACGTGCTCACCCTGTCGGTGCCGAACCTATGGAAGGACACGCCCGCCCCGTACGGACCGCTGTTCCTGTGGATCGGTGAACACATCACGGCGATCACCGGGGAGAACATCACCGTCGCCGTCCTGCTGCACCGCGTGGTCGCCCTGTTCGGCGTGGCGATGATCGTGTGGTCGCTCCCCCGCCTGGCCCGCCGCTGCGGGGTGTCGAGCGTCACCGCCCTCTGGCTCGGCGCGCTCAATCCCCTGCTGGTCCTTCATTTGATCGGCGGCATTCACAACGAAGCGTTGATGCTCGGCATGATGCTGGTCGGAATGGAGTGGTCCTTCCGCGCCATAGACGGTTCCGAACGTCTGCGCCGACTCGACCGTCTCCTCCCCTCCAGAACCGGCTGGATCCTCCTGGCGGGCGTCGCGTTGATCGCCGCGTCTGCGATGGTCAAGGTCTCGTCGATGCTCGCACTCGGCTTCATCGGCATCGCTCTCGCACGACGTTGGGGTGCGACACTCCCCGCTCTGCGGAACGCTCCGCCCGCGCAGTGGTGGGACCGCTCGCGGACATCGTTCTTCGCTCTCACGAAGGCGGCGTCGGCCCTGTTGTCAGTGACGGTCGCCGTGATCGTCGCGATCTGTCTGGGCACCGGCCTCGGGTTCGGCTGGACGGGCACGCTCAGCACCGGCGGCATCGTCCGCTCCTGGATGTCGATGCCGACTCTGCTATCGGTCGTCGCCGGTCGCGTCGGACTGTGGCTCGGGATGGGCGAGCAGACACAGGCCATCCTCGATATCGCTCGGCCCATCGGTCAGCTGATCGCGGCGATCCTCGTCGTCCGTTGGCTCCTCGCGTGCTTGGCGGGCCGCGTGCACCCACTCGGCGGTCTCGGCATCGCGATGGCCACGTTCGTCGTCTTCTTCCCATTCGTACAGGCCTGGTACCTGCTGTGGGCGATCATCCCGCTCGCCGCGTGGGCCACGACCCGCTGGTTCCGAGTCGGCACCGTCGTCATCTCCGCGATCATGTCCGTCGTCGTGATGCCCACGAGTTCGGACACCCCGCCGCTCGTCGTCGCACAGGGGCTACTGACCGGGCTGCTCATGGTCGCGATCACGGCAATGGCGTTCTTCATCGACAGTCCGGTACGTCTGTGGCTGTGGCGTCGTCGCCGAGCCAAACGAGGATGACGCGTCCCCGCCGTGGCGGGCCGGAACGCACGTGTGCCCCCGCGCACATCGTTGCGACCCGATGCCGGTGCGCGGCCGTTACTCGCTTACGCTGATGATCGTGCGCGACGCCCCTGCCTCTTCGAGCGATTCGGTCGATCGTGCCGCGGGCGAGACCACGCTGAGCATTCGAGGTCTGGTCAAGCGGTACGACGACGTCGTCGCCGTCGATGGACTCGATCTCGACATGCGTCGCGGCGAAGTGTTGGCACTTCTCGGCCCCAACGGCGCGGGCAAGACGACGACCGTCGAGATCTGCGAGGGCTTCGATCGACCCGATGCAGGCGAGATCCGCGTCCTCGGGCTTGACCCGATCGCCGAGAACGACGCCCTGCGCAGCCGCATCGGCGTGATGTTGCAGGGCGGCGGAGCATATCCGGGAGCGAAGGCCGCGGAGATGCTGCGGCTGTGCGCGTCGTACTGCGCCGATCCCCTCGATCCGGTGTGGCTGATGGATGTCCTCGGGATCGCTGACATCGCGGGCACGCCGTTCCGTCGCCTCTCGGGTGGCCAGCAGCAGCGACTGTCGCTGGCCTGCGCCCTCGTCGGACGACCCGAACTCGTGTTCTTGGACGAGCCGACGGCAGGCCTCGACGCGCACGCGCGCATCATGGTGTGGGAGTTGATCACCCGCCTCAAATCCGACGGGGTCTCGGTCCTTTTGACGACACACCATCTCGAGGAGGCCGAGGAGCTCGCCGACCACATCGTGATCATCGATCGGGGACGGGCCGTCGCGTCGGGCACCCCGGCCGACCTCGTGCGGCGCGATGCCGAAGGCCAGCTCCGTCTCACCGCCGAAGGCGTCGACGACGACGCCCTGGCGTCCGCGCTTCCGGCCGGCTACACGTGCAGTCGGAGCCAGACGGGCGACCACCTCGTGCACGGGGACATCACTCCGCAGATCGTGTCCGCGGTCGCCGCGTGGTGCGCCCAGAACGATGTCCTCGTCACGTCGCTGACCGTCGACACGAATTCGCTCCAGGACGTCTTCCTGGAACTGACCGGACGCGAGGTGCGCGCATGAGCGAGACGTCCAGCGACGCTCCGAACCGGTTCCCGGCGGGCACGTTCGCCCCGGCGCCCGCGCCCGCACCGCTGTTCGCCATGGTCGCGGCGCAGACGCGCATGGAGCTGACCCTCCTGCTGCGTAACGGCGAACAACTACTGCTCACCATGTTCATCCCGATCACACTGATGATCGGCTTGAGCCTCCTGCCGATCGACACCGGATCCGGCGACACCACTGCCGCCCGCGCGACGACCTTCGTCCCGGCGATCCTCGCCGTCGCGATCATGTCGACCGCATTCACCGGGCAGGCCATCGCCGTCGGCTTCGACCGACGGTACGGGGCGCTGAAACGACTCGGTGCCACGCCGATCCCGCGGTGGGGCATCATCGCAGGCAAGTCGTGCGCTGTGGTCATCGTCGTCGTCTTGCAGTCGCTCATCATCGGCGCGATCGGTCTCGCCCTCGGGTGGCGGCCCGCGATCGCCGGGCTTCTTCTCGGCGCCACGATCATCGCGCTCGGCACCGTCGCGTTCGCCGTTCTCGGGCTGCTTCTCGGCGGGACGATGAAGGCCGAGATCGTGCTGGCCCTCGGCAATCTAATCTGGTTCGTGCTGCTCGGGTTGAGCAGTCTCGTCGTCTTCGACGAGCACGTGCCCTCTGCCGTCCATTGGGCGGCTCGTTGTTCCCCGTCCGGCGCTCTCACCGAGGCGCTCATCCAGGCGCTCGACTCGTCGGTCGATCTGTTCGGCATCGGCGTGTTGGCTGCCTGGACGGTCGTCGGCGGCGCCCTCGCAGTGAGGTGGTTTCGATTCCAGTGACGTCTTCGTCCGCAACCGAGCAGTCGAGCAAGCAATCGTTGGTCCGGTCGTGGGCCGGCTTCCGGACGCCGACCCGACGGTTCCTGTACGGCTGGGCCATCGCCGACCTCGCTGCGAACATCCTCCTCGTCGTCACCGGCGGCGCCGTCCGCGTCACCGACTCCGGGTTGGGCTGCCCAACATGGCCGCAGTGCACGTCGGGCTCGCTGACCCCGCACGCCGCCATGGGCATCCACGGTGTCATCGAGTTCGGCAATCGCATGCTCACGTGGGTGCTGGTGGTCGTGGCCATCGCGACCTTCGTCGCGGCCATGCGGCACCGCCCGGTCGACCGGCTGGCGCGCCGACTGGCGCTGGGCATCGGCCTCGGCGTCCCGCTGCAGGCGGTCGTCGGCGGCATCACCGTATTGACGAATCTCAACCCGTGGATCGTGTCGTTCCACTTCCTGGCGACGATGTTGATCATCTCACTCGCCACCTGGCTGGTCTTCCACACCTCGCCAGCCCGCACCTCGCCAACCCTCGCAGTCGGCGCCGTCGGCGAACTCTCGGGCGCGGTACCGGTCATCACGCGGATCACGGTGGTGGCGTCGTGGGCCGTCTACGCGGTCACGTGGGCGACGGTCTACCTCGGTACGGTCGTCACCGGCTCGGGTCCACACGCGGGTGACATCGACTCCAAACGCAACGGCCTCGAACCCACCCAGGCGACGCAGTTGCACGTCGACGCCGTCTGGACCCTGGTCGGTATCACGGCAGGACTCATCGTCATCACGCTCATCGCGAAGACGATCGCCCGGCGCGCGGCCGTCGTGTTCGGCGCGATCATTCTGTTCCAAGGACTGATCGGCTACATCCAGTACGCGACCGAACTCCCCGAGTGGATGGTCGTCCTACACATGTTCGGCAGCGCCGTCCTCATGTCGGGCGCGACGTACCTGGTGGTCAGCGCGGTCCGCGCGAATCGTGCGGTGGCCGAAGCCGCCGCCTGATCGCGCGGACCCAGCCGCCGGCACCAGAAGTGCCTCGGTCAGTCGAGGATCTTGCGGTTGCGCGGCTTCGGGAAGCGCTTCTGGTGGGCGACCCAACCGGCCATCTTCCGCCAGTGGGCGGGGCGGACGTCGGCAGCCGACGTGAGTTCGCGGTCCCACTCAGCGGTCTCGAGCCCGTCGACGGCGTCGACGACCGCAGTCGCGGTGTCCATGTCGTCGACGACCCGGTCGCCGAGTGCGCCGCCGTCGTCGCCGACGAGGGTCACCCGGACTCCGGCCTGGCCGGTCGGCTGAAGCACGGCTTTCGCGGAGCCCCCGTTGGCGGCCACGAAGCCGCGGATCGACGAGACCACGTCGGACGGTGCGGTCGCGGGCGTCTTCACAGCGGATTCTTCACTCATGCGGGTGATCATACCGGCGTGCGAGAATGGGCCAATGCGCGCGATCCATGTGACAGCTCACGGCGGTCCCGATGTCCTCACCGCAGTCGAAGTTCCCGATCCCGAACCCGCTCCCGGCGAACTCCTCGTTCGCGTGCGTGCCGCGGGCGTCAACTTCATCGACACGTACCTTCGGGCGGGCCTGTACCCGTCCCGTCCCCCGTATGTTCCCGGGATCGAAGGGTGCGGCGAAGTGATCGGAACGGGTTCGCCGGACACGGGATTCACGGTCGGCGACCGCGTCGCGTGGACCGACGCCGCCGGGTCGTACGCGGAGAAGACCGTGGTCGCAGCCGACCGGGCGCTACCGGTGCCCGACGGCGTCGGAGACGAGGTGGCCGGGGCGGCGCTCCTGCGAGGTCTCACGGCCCACTACCTTCTCGACGGCAGCGCGCATCCCGCGACCGGCGACACGATCTTGGTGCACGCCGGGGCAGGCGGTGTCGGCCTGCTCCTCACCGAATGGGCGACGTCTCGGGGCGTCACCGTGATCTCGACGGTGTCATCGGACGCCAAGGAGGAACTCTCGCGCACGGCGGGCGCGGCGCACGTCCTCCGCTACGACGACGACATCGCGGCCCGCGTCCACGAGGTCACCAGCGGACACGGAGTCCAGGTGACATACGACGGGGTCGGCGCGTCGACGTTCGACGCTTCGATCGCGTCCACCGCGGTCCGCGGGACCGTCGTCCTGTTCGGCGCGGCGAGCGGCCCGGTCCCGCCGTTCGACCTTCAGCGTCTCAACGCGGCGGGATCGCTGTCGGTTGCGCGCCCGACACTCGCCCACTTCGTCGCCGACCGTGCGGAACTCGAGTGGCGTGCCAACGAGTTCTTCAGCTCGATCACGACGGGCCGTCTGCACGTCTCAGTCGGTCAGACGTTCGGGTTGGCCGACGCCGCTGATGCGCACCGCGCGTTGGAGTCCCGCGCCACCACCGGTGCGACCGCGCTGATCCCGTGAGCCGGGCGACCCAGATCCGCGTCGGCACGGTCGCCGCGGCAGCAGCGGGCGTCATCGCGCTCGCCGCCACCCGCCCGGTCTCGGCCGTCCCACTTCTCGTCTGTTTCGCGGTCTTACTCGGCATCGCGGCGGTGGCCGCGGCGTGGCCCGGGGTCGACGACATCTCCGTGGAAGCTGCGCAGCTCAGACGCGATAGCGAAGCGAGGGCGGCGATCCGCACTGACTCCGGACGGCACCGAACGCCGACACCCCAGTCACCCCATTCCCAGTCACCCCATTCCCAGTCATCCCATTCCCAGTCATCTCAGACACGGCGGCACCGATGGGACCGTGCCTGCACGCATCACGACGGCGTGTTGGCCGCGTACGGCGCGTACGAACTCGATCCGGCGATGTTGCTCCGCTACCCGGGCATGTGGGACTTGAGCGCGCAGGAGATCATGGACTTCCACGACGCACTCGAACTGGCGGGCACGCTGCGAACTGAGCAGTTCACCGACGACAGCATCTGTCAGGAGTACATCGACTCGATCGCGATCCTGCGCAGCGCGTGGCACAGGGCCGACCGTTTCGCTCGCAGCACCGGTACGTCGCAGCTGGGCGACGACGATGCCCGAGACTGCCGTCGCGCGTTGAAACTGCTCGATCACGCGAACGGGACGGCGGGCGCCGAGCGAGCCGCCTACCTGCAGCAGGTCATCAGCACGGTCGACCGACTCACCGAACGGGGCATCGTAGCGAAGGCACCGACGATCCACGCCGCGCTGGAAGCCCAGGCCCGCAAGGCGCTGTCCGCGTGAGGCGGCTGACCGCTGGTCACCATGACCCGTCGCGGACGAAACGTCCGTTGAGCGAGTAGACGCCTTCGACGTTGCCGTTGACCGGGCCGACTGAGATCCGGATCCGTGCGGGCGCGTCACCGCCGCTGTCGCCGGGCATGTCGCCTGCCTGAAATCCGACGACGTCCTCGTCGTAGGTAGGCGAATCGTTGCGTCGCATGAGGTCGTCGCGAGCGCGCAGCACCGAGGCCTGCGACAGCTCGCTCAACACGAACCTCGGAGTCCGCGGGTATCCCAGGCCCTCACGCCGAGCGACCTTCGGGAACTCGCCCGGTACCGCGACGATCGATTCGACGGGCCCGTCGTCGAAGTCCATCGCGATGCCGCCGCTGCTCTGGACCGGCGACGCAGCGGGAATCGTGGCCTCATCGATGGTCGATTTGAAGTCGAACCCGGTGAGCGGCGTACGTGCACCGACACCCGCCGCCTTCATGATCCGCGCCGCCGCGACCATCACCGTGTCGACTGCTCCGGCGTCGAGAGTGTCGGGCAGGTTCCCGTCCGCGTCCACCTGGATCTTGCGCATGATGTCGTCGCTGTCGAATGAGACGAGCAGCAGGTCGTCGTCGGTGCGGCGTCTGATCTCAATCGTGGTCTGGTTCGTCACGACTCCCGAGTCGCCGATCTTCCTCGCACCCTCGGCGACCTTGGCCGCGGCGTCGGACAGGGACAGGTTCTCCAGGTCTGCTCGACCGAACGTGTTGCGTTCGGTGGCGCGGGACCTCGAGGGCATGCTCCAGCCATCACCGTCTCGGCTCGCTGTCACCTTGTTCCCGCTGCGTGTGTCCAGCACCGCGATCTCCGGGGCCCAGCCGAATCTGAGCGAGAGAATCGACGCCGACCCGTTCGGCACCATCGTGTCGGCGTGCGTGAGCGCCTCAACCAGTTGCGCGTCAAGGCTGTGTTCTGCGACGAGCTGATCTCGCGGAGGGTTCGTGGTCTTGGTCGTGTCCGCCGACGTCGACGCGTCGTCCGTGTCGATCAGGCCCGCAATCGGGACGCCGAGTACGAGCACCGCCAACGGGATCGCCCCGACGCCGATGAGTCCAGCGGTCCGTGACGACTTCGAGGCGACGACCACGCCGCCGATCGTCGCGGTCAGGCCGACGAGCGCACCGAGGATGCGAATCGCCGTGTCGTCGACGGTGCCTGCGACGACGAACGCCACGACTGCGAGGATTGCCGCACCGACGAGGATCGCGGTCGGTGTCGGTTTCGACGACTCTGTCACCCGCACAGCCTATTGCGTCCGGACTCGGTCCGACATCTCGGCCGTGCGCTCAGTCAGGAGAAGTAGCTGGAGATCGTCGGCAGATTGATGACGGCGTCGACGGCCAGACCACAGAACAGAAGGGCCAGGTACTCGTTGGAGACGAGGAAGATTTTGAGTGGTTTGAGCTCCACGCCTGCACGGGTCTGCACGTACAGCTTCCCGACCCACCAGATGAACCAGACACCGGATGCGACAGCGACGGCAAGGTAGATCCAACTGGTCGGCGGGATGAGGAAGAACGACGTGATCACGGTGAGGACCGTGTACACGAGCATCTGAAAGGTGACCTTCTCGTCCGACGCGATCACCGGGAGCATCGGGACGCCTGCGGCCCGGTAGTCCTCGCGGTAGCGCATCGCCAGCGCCCACGTGTGGGGCGGGGTCCAGAAGAAGACGACGAGGAACAGGACGAACGGCTGCCAGCTCAAATCGTGTGTCACGGCAGCCCAGCCGACCAGCGCGGGCATGCACCCCGCGGCCCCACCCCAGATCACGTTCTGCCAGGTGCGACGTTTGAGGATCAGCGTGTACACGAACACGTAGAACGCGATGGTGATCATCACGAGGATCGACGGCAGGAAGGACCGGTTGCCGTCGTCGTCGACCGTGCCGAAGTACAGGACCGCGAACGACGCCGCCGCCATCACGATCCCAAAGATCAGGACATGCCGGATCGGCACGGCCTTCCGGGCCAGCGGACGCTTCTGCGTGCGCTTCATCTTCTGATCGATGTCCGCGTCGGCCACCATGTTGAGGCTGTTGGCGCTCGCCGCGCCCAACCAGCCGCCGACCACTGTCACCAGGATCAACCAGATGTCGATGTGTCCGCGGTGAGCCTGCAGCATCACCGGGATCGTCGAGACGAGGAGGAGCTCGATGACGCGTGGCTTCGTGAGCGCGATGTAAGCGAGAACCGTCGTGCGGACTCGAGTCCAGGCGGTGGACTCAGTCACGTCGGCACCGGCGCTCTCCCGAGTCCTCAACACAAGCTCCTCACATCAGCACTAGCCGTGTATCGGACGCGTCCACGCCGACGGCTACTACAAGCGATGGTAGACCGCGGCATCATGCGTTGAGGAATCGGGCGTGGGCGGGTGCGACGATCGCCACACCCGCTCTTTACCGGCAGCCGCGCGGACAGGTCGACCGCCCCGCTAGGCTGGAAGTCACCATTTGTCCGCGGGGGCAAGAGCCATCGATGCACAGGAGACACCACGATCGTGCCCATCACCGACGAGATTCGCGCGCTGACCCGACCCGTCCACCCGTCCGACTGGACCGAGCTGGACACCAAGGCAGTCGACACCGCCCGCATTCTTGCCGCGGACGCCGTGCAGAACTGCGGCAGCGGCCACCCCGGCACCGCGATGAGCCTCGCTCCCCTCGCTTACAGCCTCTACCAGCGTGTCATGCGCCACGACCCCACCGATCCCGCGTGGGTCGGCCGTGACCGGTTCGTCCTGTCGTGCGGCCACTCGAGCCTCACCCAGTACATCCAGCTGTATCTCGGCGGCTTCGGTCTCGAACTCGACGACCTCGTCGCGCTTCGCACCTGGGGTTCGCTGACCCCGGGCCACCCGGAGTTCCGGCACACCAAGGGCGTCGAAATCACCACCGGCCCGCTCGGCCAAGGCCTCGCATCGGCTGTCGGCATGGCGATGGCGGCCCGCCGTGAGCGCGGACTCTTCGACCCGGAGACGCCCACCGGGCAGAGCCCGTTCGACCACTACATCTACGTCGTCGCCTCCGACGGTGACATCGAGGAGGGTGTCACCTCCGAAGCGTCGTCGCTCGCCGGCACTCAGCAGCTCGGCAACCTGATCGTCTTCTACGACGCCAACGAGATCTCCATCGAGGACGACACCGCGATCGCGCTCAGTGAGGACACGGCCAAACGGTACGAGGCCTACGGTTGGCATGTGCAGACCGTCGAGGGCGGCGAGAACGTGTCCGGCATCGAAGAGGCCGTCGAAGCCGCCAAGAACGTGACCGACCGCCCGTCGATCATCGTGCTCCGCACGATCATCGCGTTCCCGGCACCGAGCAAGATGAACACCGGAGCCGCGCACGGCAGTGCGCTCGGCGCCGACGAGGTCGCCGCGACCAAGGAGGCCGTCGGATTCGATCCGTCGAAGAACTTCGACGTCGCCGACGACGTCATCGCGCACACTCGCGGACTCGCCGACCGTGCCGCCGCGATCCGCGCGGAGTGGCAGCAGGGCTTCGACGCCTGGGCCGCCGCTAACCCCGACAACAAGGCGCTGTTCGATCGCCTCCACGCAGGTGAACTGCCCGACGGCTGGATCGATGCGCTTCCGACGTGGGAGCCGGGCGACAAGGCCGTCGCCACCAGGTCCGCGTCGGGCAAGGTACTCGGCGCGCTGGCCCCCGTCATGCCCGAACTGTGGGGCGGCTCGGCCGACCTCGCCGGCTCGAACAACACGACGATGGCCGGTGAGCCGTCGTTCGGTCCGACCTCGATCGCGACGGCGACGTGGCAGGCGGAGCCGTACGGCCGCACGCTGCACTTCGGCGTCCGCGAGCACGCGATGGGCTCGATCCTCTCGGGCATCGTCCTGCACGGGCCCACCCGGGCGTATGGCGGCACCTTTCTGCAGTTCGCCGACTACATGCGCCCCGCGGTCCGGCTGGCCTCACTCATGGAGATCGACCCGATTTACGTGTGGACGCACGACTCGATCGGCCTCGGCGAGGACGGCCCGACCCACCAGCCGGTGGAGCACCTGGCCGCACTCCGTGCGATCCCGAACCTGGACGTCGTGCGGCCCGCCGACGCCAACGAGACCGCGTACGCGTGGCGTCACCTGTTGACCCGCCGCAATCACCCGGTCGGCCTGGCGCTGACCCGCCAGAACGTGCCGATCCTGGACGGGACGTCGTTCGAGGGCGTCTCGCGCGGCGGCTACGTGCTCACCGACACAGACGGTGCGCCCGACGTCGTGCTGATCGGCACCGGATCCGAGGTGTCGCTGGCCGTCGAGGCCCGCGACGCGCTGGCCGGCGACGGGATCAACGCTCGCGTCGTCTCCATGCCGTCCATCGAATGGTTCGACGAGCAGGACACCGACTACCGCGAGTCGGTGCTGCCGACCGGTGTACCGCGTGTCTCCGTCGAAGCAGGCATCGCGATGCCGTGGCACGCCGTCGTCGCCGGCGGCGCGATCGTCTCGCTGGAGCACTACGGTGCGTCAGCCCCGTACGCGAAGCTGTACGAAGAGTTCGGCATCACCGCCGACGCCGTCGCCACCGCAGCTCGCGGCCTCCTCGGCCGCTGAGCGTCCCTCCGAAAGGTCTGGAGCAGAACATGACTCAGAACAGCAATCTCGTCGCGCTCTCCGAAGCCGGCGTATCCGTGTGGCTCGACGACCTCTCGCGCGACCTGATCTCGTCGGGCGGTCTGCAGGAGCAGATCGACACGCGCAGCATCGTCGGTGTCACGACCAACCCGGCGATCTTCCAGAACGCGATCTCGTCGGGTGCCAGCGCGTATGCCGCGCAGATCAGCGACCTCGCCAAGTCGGGAGGAGACGTCGACGCGGCGATCTCTGCGTTGACCACCGACGACGTGCGTGCCGCGTGCGACGTCCTCGCGCCGGTGTTCGAGGCGTCGGGCGGCGCAGACGGCCGCGTCTCGATCGAGGTCGACCCGCGTCTGGCGAACAAGACCGCCGAGACTGTCGAGCAGGCCGTCGAACTGTGGAACGTCGTCGACCGGAAGAACCTCTTCATCAAGATCCCGGCGACCGCGGCGGGAGTTCCGGCGATCGCCGACGTCATCGGCCAGGGCATCAGCGTCAACGTCACCCTGATCTTCTCGGTTGACCGCTACCGCGAAGTGATGGACGCCTACCTCGACGGGCTGGACCGCGCCCTGCGAAACGGCCACGACGCCGCAGCGATCGCCTCTGTCGCGTCGTTCTTCGTCTCACGCGTGGACACCGAGATCGACAAACGCCTCGAAGCCATCGGCACGCCCGAAGCGCTCGCGCTGCGCGGCAAGGCCGGTCTGGCGAACGCACGCCTCGCGTACGCCGCCTACCAGGAAGTCTTCGAGACCGAGACGCGGTTCCCGGATCTTCAGGCGCATGGGGCCGTGCCCCAGCGCGCACTGTGGGCGTCGACCGGCGTGAAGAACCCCGACTACCCGGACACGCTGTACGTGAGTGAGCTCGTCGCACCGAACACCGTCAACACGGTGCCCGGCAAGACGCTCGAGGCCTACGCCGACCACGGGTGGGTCAACACCGACTCGATCATCGGCCAGGGTCCGGCGTCCCGACAGGTGTTCGACGCCCTGACCGACGTCGGCATCGACCTCCCCGACGTGTTCGCGCTCCTGGAGCGTGAAGGCGTCGCGAAGTTCGAGCAGGCGTGGGGCGAACTGCTGACCGCGACCGCGGCGCAGTTGGACGCCAACCGATAGAACTCCGCGGGAACGACGCGACAGGAAGTCAACAGCGTGCCTCACTCGGCCCAGCCGGAATGGTCCAATCCGCTTCGTGACCCGCACGACCGGCGGCTCCCGCGTATCGCGGGGCCGTCGGCGCTGGTCATCTTCGGTGTAACGGGCGACCTCGCCCGCCGCAAACTGATGCCGGCGATCTACGATCTCGCGAACCGGGGACTTCTTCCGCCGAGTTTCGCCCTGGTCGGGTTCGCGCGACGCGACTGGGAGCACGAAGACTTCGCCGACGTCGTCCGGGAGGCCGTCGAGGCCAACTGTCGGACCGGGTTCCGCGCCGAAGTCTGGGATCGCTTGGCCGAGGGCGTCCGCTTCGTGCCCGGGACGTTCGAAGACGACGCCGCGTTCGAGCAACTGCAGGCCACCCTGGCCGATCTCGACGAGGCACGGGGCACCGACGGAAACCACGCCTACTACCTGTCGATCCCGCCGAACGCGTTTCCCGTCGTGTTAAGTCAACTACGGCGCACCGGCATGGCCGACCAGACCGGCGATTCCTGGCGCCGGGTGGTCATCGAGAAGCCGTTCGGGCACGACCAGGAGTCGGCGACCGAACTCAACGAACTCGTCAACAGCGTGTTCGCCGAGGAGTCGGTGTTCCGCATCGACCATTACCTCGGCAAGGAGACGGTCCAGAACATCCTGGCGCTCCGGTTCGCGAACCAACTGTTCGACCCGTTGTGGAGTTCGCACTACATCGATCACGTGCAGATCACCATGGCCGAGGACATCGGGCTGGGCGGACGCGCCGGCTATTACGACGGGATCGGGGCGGCGCGCGACGTCATCCAGAACCACCTGCTGCAGTTGCTCGCGCTGGTCGCGATGGAAGAGCCCGTCTCGTTCTCGCCGCACCATCTGCAGACGGAGAAGGTCAAGGTCCTCGAGTCGACGCGCAACATCCTGCCGATCGCGGAGAACTCCGCGCGCGGCCAATACGCGGCGGGCTGGCAGGGATCTGAATCCGTCGTCGGTCTCAAGGACGAGGAGGGGTTCGCCGCCGACTCGACGACGGAGACGTTCGCGGCGATCGCGCTGGAGGTCGACACGCGACGATGGGCGGGGGTCCCGTTCTATCTTCGCAGCGGTAAGCGGCTCGGTCGTCGCGTCACCGAGATCGCCCTAGTCTTCAAACGCGCGCCACACCTCCCATTCGACGACACGATGACCGCCGAACTCGGCCAGAACGCGCTCGTCATCCGGGTGCAGCCCGACGAGGGCGTCACACTGCGGTTCGGGTCGAAGGTGCCCGGATCGTCGATGGAGGTACGCGACGTCAACATGGACTTCAGCTACGGCGGTGCGTTCACCGTCTCGTCGCCCGAAGCGTACGAGCGGCTCCTGCTGGACGTGCTCCTCGGCGAACCGTCATTGTTCCCGGTCAACGAGGAGGTCGAACTCAGCTGGCAGATCCTCGATCCGGTACTCGCCGAGTGGGCGGCGGCCGGCTCCCCGGACGAGTACGAGGCCGGGACGTGGGGTCCGCACTCCGCCGAGATGATGATGAGCCGCACCGGTCGCGTCTGGAGGCGTCCGTGACGTCCGCGCAGAACAGGAGCCGTCGATGATCGTCGACCTGCCCGACACCGATACCACCGCGATCAGCAAGAAGCTCGTCCGGATGCGCAGCAGCGGCGGAGCCGTCACGCTCGGCCGCGTGCTGACCCTGATCATCGACGTGGACGCGGGCGAAGCCACCGAGGAGGCCGTCGAAGCGTCGAACCGGGCCAGCCGCGAACATCCGTGCCGCGTCATCGTCGTCTCACGCGGCAACCGGACCGGCGACGCCCGGCTGGACGCGCAGATCCGTGTCGGCGGTGACGCCGGAGCCTCCGAAGTCGTGTTGCTGACGCTGTCAGGGCAGCTCGCCGAGCACCCCCACGCGGTGGTGACGCCGTTCCTGCTCCCCGACACCCCAGTCGTGACGTGGTGGCCGGACCGCGCGCCGAAGAACCCGGCGCAGGACCGTCTGGGGCGCCTGGCCTCGCGCCGCATCACCGATGCGCGGAAGTCGGCCGATCCCGCTGCCTTCCTCGCCGAGCGGCGAGCGGGCTACTCTCCCGGCGACACCGACCTGGCGTGGTCGGCCCTCACGCCGACACGCGCCCTGTTCGTGTCGGCGCTCGATCGGCCGCCGCACACGCCGATCACCGGAGCCGAGATCACCGGCCCGCTGGACATGCCGGGCCTCGACCTGTTCGCCGGCTGGCTGGCCGCCGCGCTGCAGACTCGGGTCGTCCGCCGTCCCGGGTCACTCGCGGCCCGCCTTTTCCGCAGCGATTCCACGCTGTCGATGTCGGTGAACGACGACGGCGTGAGTGGGACCGTCGCCAGCACCGGGCACCCGGACGGTCGGGTCGCGTACGCGCGACGCACCACAGCCGAATGCCTGGCCGAAGAACTCCGCAGCCTGGATGCGGACGAAGTCTACGAGGCGGCACTGCTCGGTCTGCCCGCCGTGGAAGTTGAGGAGTCGATATGACGTTCCCTGCTGATCGAGCGGCGACGACGCCCGAGACTCTCGTCTTCGACTCGTCTACCGAGTTGGTCGAGACCGCTCGTGCCCGTTTCGTCGACGCCGTCGTACGCGCCCAGGAGGAGCGCGGTGTCGCGTCCGTCGCACTGACGGGCGGATCCAACGGGATCGGGCTGCTCCGCGCGCTCGCATCCGACTCCGGCGATATCGCCTGGGGTCGGGTCGAGATCTATTGGGGCGACGACCGTTTCGTCCCCACGTCACATCCCGAACGCAACTCCGGTCAGGCGTTCGAGGCACTGCTCTCGTCGGTCCCGGTCGACCCGGCGCGAATCCATGCGATGGCGCCGTCCGACGGCGAGTTCGGCGACGACATCACCGCCGCCGCGCGCGACTACGCGCGACTGGTCGGGTCCGACACGGTGTTCGACGTCCACCTGCTCGGCATGGGCGGTGAGGGCCACATCAATTCGCTGTTCCCGCACACTGCTGCGACGGCCGAGGAGTCCGCGGCCGTCGTCGCCGTCACCGATTCTCCGAAGCCGCCGCCTGCTCGTCTGACGTTGACGTTCCCGGTGATCAACCGCTCGCGGGAAGTATGGTTCCTCGTCTCCGGAGCCGAGAAGGCGGAGGCCGTGGCCGCCGCCCACAACGGCGCCTCGCGCGCGGACTGGCCGTGCGCAGGAGCCAACGGAACCGAGGCCACCGTCTGGTTCCTCGACCGAGCTGCGGCGTCCGCGCTGCCGTAACCGTCGCCACGTGGCGGGATGCTCCAGGGTGAGAACCCGAATCTCGTCAGTCGTCGCGGAGACGACCAACTCGTCAGGCAGTGCCCGCGGCTACCCGCTGTTACGTAGCGCCGTCGCCAGACCGTTCATCGTCAGCTGGATCGCGCGCCGGATCTGGGGCGAGTCGTCGCCCGCACGGAAGCGTTCCAGCAGCTCGACCTGAAGCAGATTGAGCGGCTCGAGATACGGGAACCGGTTGACCACCGACCGCTTCAATGCATCGTTGTCGGCCAGGAGATCATCGGTCCCGGTGATCGCCGCGCACATCGCGATGGTGCGCTCATGCTCGTCGACGATCATCGAGAACACCCGATCGCGCAGTTCGACGTCGGGCACGAGCTGCGCATACCGATACGCCAGTCCCATGTCGCTCTTTGCGAGCACCTGGGCCATGTTCGACATCACCGATCGGAAGAAGGGCCAGCGGCGGTAGTAGTCGGAGAGGACTGCGAGCCGGTCCGGGTCGTCGCCGATCCACTCGGCGAATGCCGTCCCGGTGCCGTACCAGCCGGGCAGCATTACGCGGCACTGCGTCCACGACAGCACCCACGGGATGGCCCGGAGATCCGAGATCGCCGTGGTCTGCTTGCGTGACGTCGGACGGCTGCCGATGTTCAACGCACCGATCTCGGAGAGCGGTGTGGACGCGGTGAAGTATTCGACGAATCCCGGAGTGTCGTGGACCAGTCGAGAATAGGCGGTTCGTGCCGCAGCGGCGAGTTCGTCGAACACCTGATAGGCGTCCGCCGAGTCGTCGCCGAGGCCTTCGACGTCGAGGAGCGACGACTCGACGGTCGCTGCGACCAGCGATTCCAGGTTGCGGCGAGCACGCACCGGCTCGGCGTACTTCGCGGCGATGATCTCGCCTTGCTCGGTGAGACGCAACGAGCCTTGCACGGCTCCCGGCGGCTGTGCGAGGATCGCGTCATAGCTGGGGCCTCCGCCGCGCCCGACAGTACCGCCGCGCCCGTGGAACAGCCGCAGCCGGATCCCGGCGGTGCGCGCGGCGTCGACGAGGTCGAGTTCGCCTCGGTACAACGCCCAGTTCGCGGCGAGGTATCCGCCGTCTTTGTTGGAGTCGGAGTAGCCGAGCATCACCTCGTGCACGTCGCCCTGCGACCGGACGAGCTCCCGGTAGAACGGGACGTCGAGCGCGGCGGTCAGGATCGCGGCACCCGCCTGCAGATCCTCGATCGTCTCGAACAGAGGAACCACGCGCACACTGCACGACGGCGAGCCCCCACCTGCGTCGTACAGGCCCGCTTCCTTCAGCAGGATCAGCGCCTCGAGCATGTCCGACACCGACTGGCACATGCTGATGATGTAGACCGGGACGGCTTTCGGGCCGAACCGCTCGACGGCGGCGGCCGCCGCGTGGACCACTCCGAGCTCCTTGATCGCCAGGTCGCTCAATCGCGCGTCCGGGCTGGTCAACGGTCGACGAGAGGACAGTTCAGCGGACAGGACCGCGACCCGCGCGTTTTCGTCGAGCGCCGCGTAGTCGTCGACCGCCCCGGCCCACGCGAGTAACTCCCCCACGACCTCTTCGTGAGTCTCCGAGTTCTGCCGCATATCGAGACCCGACAGGTGGAAACCGAAGGCCCGGACGGCTTCGCGCAGCGCCGCGAGCCGGTCGTCGGCGATCGCGTCGTCGACGACGGCCCGCAGCGCACCGTCGACGACGTCGAGGTCGGTGAGGAACTCTCCGGCGTCCGCGTAAGCCTGGGACCGGGCGGCGAGGGCCCGGTCCGCCGGGCCGACCACGTCGTCGCCGAGGGTTTGGACGGCGCGCGCCGCCAACCGTGAACGGATCGCGGTGACCGCCGAACGGAAGGGTTCGTCGTCGACCCCTTCCGGCGTCTCCGGCGCGAATCCCGTCCCGAGGGCCGCCAGGTCGTCGGTGACACCGCTCACGAGCCTGACGGACATGCTGAGCTCTTGGTGCAGTGCCGACAGTTCGTCGAGGTGATGTGCCATCACGGTGGCCGCCGCCGACGACGTGGCCTCGGTGACAATGTCGCCGGTCACGAACGGATTGCCGTCGCGGTCGCCGCCGATCCAGGACCCCATCGTGATGATCGACGGATTGAGGTCTGCGTCGGGGAACGCGGCGCGCAGAGCGGCCCGGACGTCGTTGTTCAGCGACGGGATCACTTCGAAGAACGACGCGCCGTAATAGCGGAGTCCGGTGGTGATCTCGTCGCTGATCGTCAGGCGGCGCATCCGGATGAGCGCCGTCTGCCAGAGCATGAGGATGTGGCGGGAGATCTCTCGCGTGTTGGCCGACTCCTCGTCGGCGGTCAGTTCGGTCCGTCCGCGCACTCGCATCAGTTCGTTGATGCGGTTCTGGGCGTCGAACACACTCTTGCGACGGGTCTCCGTCGGATGCGCGGTGATGACCGGGACGACATTGGCGTCCGCGATCAGACGGTGCACCTGTTCGTCGTCGAGGCCTGCGGCGACGAGTCGGGCGACGGTCGCGCCGAGCGACGACGCCTGTGGGGCGTCGCCCGCGATCATGTGGATACGCCGTCGCCGTTCGCGGTGTAGGTCCTCGGCGAGATTGGCCAGCAGGGCGAAGTTGCTGAACGCCCGGATGACGGGCATCAGCTGAGACACGCCGCGGCCCCGATAGCGGCCTGCGAGTTCGTCGCGGGAGACATCCTGATAGCGGATGCCGAATGCATCCCGGCGGGACGACTCGACGAGATCGAACACGTCCTCGCCCGCCTGTGACCGGATCACATCGCCGAGCAGTCCGCCCAGAAATCTGATGTCGTCACGCAGCGGTTCGGTGGCCGCGCGTCCGGCGTCCTCGACCAGGATGCGATCGACCATCGGCGTGGCGACTGCGCGGCGGACAGATTCGGAGTTCGTTCCGGATGCCATGTGCCCCAAACTACTCGGCCGGGACGCCGAGTGTGCGGGTGTGGGGTGCGGGTGCGCGCGTGTTGCTGCGGGTTACGCGCCGAACTTGATGTCGAGACCGATGCCGATGATCAGAATCACCCACAGCAGCCCGACGAAGATAGTCAAACGGTCGAGGTTCTTCTCGACGACAGAGGAACCGGACAGGCTCGACTGGACGCCGCCACCGAACAGCGACGAGAGTCCGCCGCCCTTGGCCCGGTGAAGCAGAACCAGCACGATCAGCAGGAGGCTGGTGATGATCAAGCCGATGTCGAGCGCGAGAGTCACGAGTCGATGGTCCTGTCAGTCTGTGGGTCGCGGCCAGTGGGCCGCCGGAAAGCATTGTGGCAGGTCGCTCCGCATAGGAGCAACCTGCCACAGTCTACGCGATGCAAGCGCCGATCAGAGCAGCGGCCCGCCCGCGGCGATCGCCGAGAGTTGCGCGAACTCGTCCGACTTGAGTGACGCACCGCCCACGAGGGCCCCGTCGACGTCGGTCTGTCCGACGATCTCGCCGACGTTCTTGGCGTTGACGCTGCCGCCGTACAGGACGCGCACCGCGTCGGCGGTCGCCTGGTCGGCGAGCTCGGCGAGCGCACCGCGGACGGCGGCACACACCTGCTGAGCGTCGCTCGCACTGGCCACTCGGCCGGTGCCGATGGCCCACACGGGCTCGTACGCGACGACGACCTTGGCGATCTCGGCGGCGTTCAGCCCCGCGAGAGACGCCTTGACCTGTGCGATGTTGTACGCGACGTGCTCGCCCGCTTCGCGCACGTCCAGACCTTCACCGACACACACGATCGGGGTGAGACCGTGCTTGAGCGCGGCCTTGGTCTTCGCCAGCACCGTCTCGTTCGACTCGCCGTGCAGCGTGCGACGCTCGGAGTGACCGACGACCGCGTACGTGCAGCCGAGCTTGGCGAGGAACGCGCCGCTGATCTCGCCGGTGTACGCGCCCGAATCGTGTTCGGAGACGTCCTGCGCACCGTAGGTGAGCAGCAGCTTGTCGCCGTCGACGATCGTCTGCACGCTGCGGATGTCGGTGAACGGCGGGATCACCGTCACGTCGACCTTCTCGAAGTACTTCTCGGGAAGCGCGAACGCGATCTTCTGCACCAGCGCGATCGCCTCGAGGTGGTTCAGGTTGCACTTCCAGTTGCCTGCGATGAGGGGCTTGCGCGGCCCGTTCGATGCGGCCATCACGCATTCACCTCCAGCACAGACAGGCCCGGGAGTTCCTTGCCCTCAAGGTATTCCAACGACGCTCCGCCGCCGGTCGAGATGTGCGAGAACGCTTCGTCTGCGAGGCCGAGCGCGCGAACGGCAGCCGCCGAATCGCCGCCGCCGACCACCGAGAACGCGCCGCCCGCGGTGGCTGTGACGATGGCCTCGGCCACGCCGCGGGTGCCTGCCGCGAACTTGTCGAACTCGAACACGCCGGCCGGGCCGTTCCAGAACACAGTCTTGGCGCCGGTCAGGACTGCGGCGAATCGTTCGACGCTGCCCGGGCCGATGTCCAGACCCATTCCTTCGGTGAATCCGTCCGCGGTCTTCACGATCGACGTCGACGCGTCCGGAGCGAACTTGTCGGCGACGACGATGTCGTGCGGCAGGTGGATGACGTCGCCGAACCGCTCGAGGAGGTCCTTGCAGGTGTCGATCATGTCGTCCTGCAGCAGCGAGTCGCCCACCGGGCTGCCCTGCGCTTTGATGAAGGTGAACGCCATGCCGCCGCCGATCACCAGGGTGTCGACCTTCGGTGCGAGCGCTTCGATGACGGCGAGCTTGTCCGAGACCTTCGACCCGCCGAGAACCACCGCGTACGGGTGTTCCACGGCGTCGCCGGTGATCTTGGCGAGCACGTCGACCTCGGTTGCGACCAGGTCGCCCGCGTACGCCGGCAGCACCTTGGCGACGTCGTAGACCGACGCCTGCTTGCGGTGCACGACGCCGAACCCGTCGGAGACGAATGCTCCGTCGTCGCCGACCAGTTCGACGAGCGCCGCAGCGAGCTGTGCACGCTCGGCGTCGTCCTTGCTGGTCTCCCGCGGGTCGAAGCGGATGTTCTTCAGCAGGAGGACGTCACCGTCGGTGAGGCCTTCGGCGCGGGCGAGCGCGTCGCTGCCGACGACATCGCCTGCGAGCTGCACGTTGCGGCCCAACTCCTCCGACAGGCGCACCGCGACCGGCGCCAACGACAGCGTCGGATCCGCTTCGCCCTTAGGACGACCGAGGTGCGCGGTCACGATGACTTTCGCGCCCGCCTCGACCAGCGTCTTGATCGTCGGCGCCGACGCGATGATGCGTCCGGCGTCGGTGATCTCCGCGCCGTCGAGCGGCACGTTCAAGTCAGAGCGAACCAGTACTCCCCGGCCCTCCACGCCGTCGGCGAGGAGGTCCTTCAAGGTACGGACAGCCATGCTTACAGCGACTTCGCGACGAGGCCGATGAGGTCGGCGAGGCGGTTCGAGTAGCCCCACTCGTTGTCGTACCAGGAGACGATCTTGACCTGGTCGTCGATGACCTTGGTCAGGCCCGCGTCGAAGATCGACGAGTGCGGGTCGGTGACGATGTCCGAGGACACGATCGGGTCCTCGGTGTACTTGAGGATGCCCTTGAGCGGGCCCTCGGCTGCAGCCTTCATCGCGGCGTTGATCTCGTCGGCGGTGGCAGACTTGCGAAGGTTCGCGGTGAGGTCGGTGACCGAGCCCGTCGGGATCGGGACGCGCAGGGCGTAGCCGTCAAGCTTGCCGAGCAGCTGCGGGAGGACCAGGCCGATGGCCTTCGCAGCGCCGGTGCCGGTCGGCACGACGTTGAGCGCTGCCGCGCGGGCGCGACGCAGGTCGCTGTGCGGGCCGTCCTGCAGGTTCTGGTCCTGGGTGTAGGCGTGGACCGTGGTCATCAGACCCTTGACGATGCCGAACTCGTCGTCGAGGACCTTGGCGATCGGGCCGAGGCAGTTCGTGGTGCACGACGCGTTCGAGATGATCGTCTGGCTGCCGTCGTACTGGTCGTCGTTGACGCCCATCACGATGGTGATGTCCTCGCCCTTGGCGGGAGCCGAGATGATGACCTTCTTCGCGCCGGCCTCGAGGTGCCCCTTCGCCTTGGCTGCGTCGGTGAAGATACCGGTCGACTCGACGACGACGTCGACACCCAGGTCGCCCCAGGGCAGCTCAGACAGCGGACCGCGGTGCGACAGAGCCTTGATCTTCTGATCACCGACGACGATGGTGTCATCGCCTTCGAGCGAGACGTCGTGCGGCAGCCGGCCGAGGATCGAGTCGTACTTGAGCAGGTGCGCGAGGGACGCGTTGTCGGTCAGGTCGTTGACTGCGACGATCTCGATGTCGGTGGTTCCCAGCGCCTTCTGCGCGTCCACGGCGCGGAAGAAGTTGCGGCCGATACGGCCGAAGCCGTTGACGCCTACGCGAACAGTCACTGTTGAGCTCCTTAGCGGTGTGTGAAGAGCCGCGGTGTTCGCGCGACCCGTTGTGTCCAGCGTAGTGTGCGTCTCCCCCGAGGTCACGGGGTGGCCTTGGGTGTGACGACTCCCACGCGGAGTACGTGCCGGCGCTGACGCGCCGGTGACGAACGTGAGCGGTTACGCGTCGTCCATCAGATCTGCGGTGACTGCCGACTCGGTGTCGGGCAGCCCTTCCGACCGGGCCTTCTTGTCGGCCATCGAGAGCAGTCTGCGGATGCGTCCGGCGACGGCATCCTTGGTCATCACCGGATCGGCCAGTTGACCGAGTTCCTCCAGCGACGCCTGCCGGTGCTGGACGCGGAGCGAGCCAGCGGCCACCAGATGGTCGGGTACCTCGTCGCCGAGGATCTCCAGCGCGCGTTCGACTCGGGCGGCTGCGGCGACGGCGGCGCGTGCCGAACGGCGCAGGTTGGCGTCGTCGAAGTTGGCGAGGCGGTTCGCGGTGGCCCGCACTTCGCGCCGCATCCGACGTTCCTCCCACACCAGACGCGTGTCGTGCGCGCCCATCCGAGTGAGGAGCACGCCGATCGCTTCGCCGTCGCGGATCACGACTCGGTCCGCGCCGCGTACTTCTCTGGCCTTCGCCGTGACGCCGAGCCTGCGCGCCGATCCGACGAGGGCGAGTGCGGCTTCGGGTCCGGGGCAGCTGACCTCGAGGGCCGACGACCGGCCGGGCTCGGTGAGTGACCCGTGCGCGAGGAACGCCCCGCGCCATGCCGCTTCGGCATCGCCGACCGTGCCGCCGACGACCTGAGCGGGAAGGCCCCGCACCGGGCGTCCGCGCATGTCCAGCAAACCGGTCTGCCTGGACAGGCCTTCGCCGTCTTTGGTGACCCGGAGGATGTACCGGGCGCTCTTGCGCGCCCCGCCCGAGCGGAGCACGTGGACGTCCGCCGCATACCCGAACAGATCGTGAATCTCGTAGCGGAGACGCCGTGCGACGTTTCCGAGGTCGACCTCGGCCTCCACGATCACGCGACCGTTCTGAATGTGCAGATCCCCCGCGAAGCGCAGCAGAGCCGACACCTCGGCCTTCCGGCAACTGATCTGGGTCACCGACAGACGGCTCAGCTCGTCTTTGACGGAACCTGTCATCGCCACTGGTTGCACCCTCCTGTTAACAACACGATTCTCCCCCGACACGCACGCTTCCGGACTCGATCACTCGAGCCGCGGGCAAACAGCGCAGTGGAGCTGACTTTACCGGTCACGATCCGCCGCCCAACAGGCGCGCCAGAGTCTGCGCCGACTTGCGCGGATCGTGCTCGTGTGTTCCGGGCACCGCGAGATCGGCGACGACGAGTCGCGCCCCGAACGACGCCGCTGCTCGTTCGAGGTGGTCACGTTCGGATCCGGCGGGCACCGATGCGGCGTCCACGACCACGTCGTCCACGCGCATCGAGTCGGCGTGCGCGTGCAGGACGTGCAGGTGACGTTCGACGGAGAACCCGGTGGTCTCCCCCGGTTCGTTCGCGAGGTTGACGAACAGCACCTTGCGCGCGGTCGTGGCGCGAAGCGCTTCCACCTGCCCCGGCACCAGCACGTGCGGGATCACGCTGGAGAACCACGAGCCGGGGCCGAGGGTCACGACGTCGGCGGCCATGATCGCGTCGACGGCCTCGCCGCACGGGGCGGGTTCGGTGGGGATCACCCGGACTCGCCGCACCTTGCCGGGGGTGGTCGCGACGGCGACCTGCCCGCGGATGACGCGGCTCATCCGCGGATCCGATTCGAGCCCGGACACGTCGGCTTCGATGACCAGCGGCACCGTCGCCATCGGCAGGACACGTCCGTCGATCCCGAACAGGTCGACCATCGCGTCGAGCGCTTGGACGACGTCGCCGGTCAACTCTTCGACGCCCGCCAGCATGAGGTTTCCGACGGGGTGGCCTGCGAGCGCACCGTAGCCACCGAGTCGGTGCTGCAGGATCCGCGACCAACGCTTGTGTCGGGCCGCGGCCGCCGGATCACGAGCGAGCTGATCGTCGACCGCGGCGGGCGCTCCCATGAGGGCGGCGAGCGCCATCCGCAGGTCGCCGGGCGGGATGCCGCCGAGCTCGTTGCGGAGCCGACCCGACGATCCGCCGTCGTCGCCGACCGTCACGACGGCGGTGACGTGCGGTGTCAGGTACCGCACGGCGGTCAGTGTGTTGAACAGACCGTGCCCGCCGCCGAGTGCGACGGCCTTCAGCCCGGCCTGCTGTCCGGCGGAGGCCCCCGGCCCGCCGGACGTCATTCGCGCCCCAGATCCCGGTGTGTCACCTGGACCTTGTATGCGGGTTCTCCGTCCTCGCCGACGGTGGCGGCCAGACGCCGTGCGAGCTCGGTCGACATCGCGACGCTGCGGTGCTTGCCGCCCGTGCAGCCGACCCCGATCGTCATGTATCCCTTGCCTTCTCGACGGTAGCCGCGGGCCACGATGCCGACGAGCTCGGTATAGCGCTCGATGAAGTCGAGGGCATCGTCCTGCCCGAGCACGTAGTCGCGGACCGCGGCGTCGCGCCCGTTGTGGTCGCGGAGTTCCGGAATCCAATAAGGATTGGGAAGGAACCGGACGTCGATGACGAGGTCGCAGTCGATCGGCAGACCGTATTTGAATCCGAACGACTGCACAGCGACCGACAGGGCGCTGCCGCCGACGTTCGGGAATGTGCTCTCGACGATCGCGCGCAAGCGGGTCGAGCTGAGGTTCGAGGTGTCGATGACGGTGCCTGCCGCCGCCTGGACGTCGGCGAGCAGCAGCCGTTCGGCCGCGATCCCCTCGCCGAGCGTTCCGTCACCCTGCAGCGGATGTCGGCGGCGGACCTGCTCGAACCGTCGAACGAGTACCTCGTCGGACGCGTCGACGAAGATGACGCCGGTGCGGGTGCCGTCTGCTTCGAGTTCGTCGCGCAGTGCGGCGACCGACTCGCCGAACGACGAGTGTCCGGCGCGCACGACCATCGCGATCTTCTGTCCCTGCACACCTTCGGCGCGAACCTGCTCGATGACCTGCGCGATCACGGACACCGGCACGTTGTCCGTCACGTACCAACCGTCGTCTTCGAGCACATTCGCGACCGATGTCCGTCCGGCACCGGACATGCCGGTCACGAAGAGCACCGTCGTCAAACCGTCGCTGTCAACCATGGACTGGTTCCTCCTGTGTCGACGGGTCTGCCGCGGCGTCGGCATCCCCCATTTTCGACTCGCCCGTTTTCGACTCGCCTGTCTTCGACTCATCGGTACTCGCCTCGCCCCGCAACGCATCGTGCACGGCCTGCGCGGTCGCCGCCCCGACGCCGCGCACCTGCGCTATTTCATCGACCGTCGCCTTCGTCAGATTGGCGACCGAGCCGAAGTGCGTCACGAGCGCGGTGCGACGGGTCGCGCCGAGGCCCGGGATGCCGTCGAGCGCCGACGCCGTCATGCGTTTGCTGCGTTTGCTGCGGTGGAACGTGATCGCGAAGCGGTGGGCTTCGTCGCGCACGCGCTGCAAAAGGAAGAGGGCTTCACTGTTGCGCGGCAGGATCACCGGTTCATCATCTCCCGGGACCCACACTTCTTCGAGCCGTTTCGCCAGTCCGATGATCGCGACGTCGGTGACGCCGAGTTCGTCCAGCACGGTTGCCGCCGCGTGCACCTGCGGCGCGCCGCCGTCGACGACGAAGAGGTTCGGCGGGTACGCGAATTTGCGTGCCTTCTTCTCCCCTCCGGCGTCCGGAGCGGGCTCTGTCACGTCGGCCCCCGCCTCGGCGACCACGGCCGCGGGCTTGTCGCCGTCGACCGGGGGCGGCGTCGCGTCGCCGCCTCGGTGCCGTAGAAAACGTCGGCGCGTGACTTCGGCGATCGATGCGACGTCGTCGGAGTGTCCTTCGCCCGCAGCCTCTTTGATCCCGTAGTGCCGATAATCGGATTTGCGGGACAGCCCGTCCTCGAACACGACGAGCGACGCGACGACGTCGGTGCCCTGCACGTGCGAGATATCGATGCATTCGATACGCAACGGCGCGACGTCGAGGCCTAGGTACTCCTGCAGTTCGGTGAGGGCCGCCGACCGCGTGGTGAGATCGCCGGCGCGTTGCAGCTTGTGGCGGGTCAGCGCGTCCGCGGCGTTGCGTTCGACGGTCGTCATCAGGTTCCGTTTGTCGCCGCGTTGCGGGATGCGGACGTCGACACGCGCGCCGCGGCGTTCGGACAGCCATGCCTGCATCTGGGTCGGGTCGTCGGGCAGGAATGGGACGAGGACTTCGCGAGGGATGCCCGAACTCATCTCCGATTCGGCGCCGTAGAACTGGGTGAGGAACGCTTCGATCTGTTCGGCGGGAGTCGCGTTCTCCTGGACTTCGACGACCCAGCCGCGTTCGCCGCGGACCCGGCCGTCCCGGACGTGAAAGATCTGGACCGACGATTCGAGCTCGTCGCCGACCATCGCGATCACGTCCGCGTCGGTGCCGGTGCCGAGCACGACCGCCTGCTTCTCCATGGCTCGTTTGAGCGCGGACACGTCGTCGCGCAGGCGGGCCGCCCGTTCGAAGTCGAGGTCGTCCGCGGCGGCGGTCATGTCCCGTTCCATCCGCCGAATCAGAGTGTCGGTGCGTCCGGCGAGGAAGTCGCAGAAGTCGTCCGCGATCTGCCGGTGCTCGTCGGCGTCGACCCGCCCCACGCATGGCGCGGCACACTTGTCGATGTACCCCAGCAGACACGGTCGCCCCATCTGCTCGCTGCGGCGGAACACGCCGGTCGAGCACGTCCGGACGGGGAAGACTCGGGTCAGCAGGTCGACCGTCTCGCGAATCGCCCACGCGTGCGAGTACGGGCCGAAGTATCGGACGCCCGGTTTGCGGGCGCCGCGGTACACGAACACTCTCGGATACTTCTCGTTGAGCGTCACCGCGAGCATCGGGTACGTCTTGTCGTCGCGGTAGCGGACGTTGAACCGCGGATCGAACTCCTTGATCCAGTTGTATTCGAGTTGAAGCGCTTCCACTTCGGTGCCGACGACCGTCCATTCAACGGACGCCGCCGTCGTCACCATCTGACGCGTCCGCGGATGCAGTCCGGTGAGATCGGCGAAGTAGGACGTGAGTCGCGAGCGTAGGTTCTTGGCCTTGCCGACGTAGATCACGCGCCGGTGCGCGTCGCGGAACTTGTAGACGCCCGGGTCGGTCGGGATCGCCCCCGGGGCCGGGCGGTAGGTCGACGGGTCTGCCACGGGCTCCAGGGTAGTCGTCGTGTCAGACAGTTCGGGACGCCCGCGTCGCCGCCGTCGTCCCGCCCCTCGTCAGGCGGCTGTCGGGTGGATGGTCATGATCCGCCGACCGTGTGAGCGCACGACAGGGCACCACCTGCCGGGACATCACCCCGGCCACAGCCGCCGCACTCCTCCCGCGGCTCGCATTCTCCCCGAGGAACGAGCAGTCGTGAAACGGGTTCGCCCGGACTGCGGCGCGCTATCAACTTGTCAAACAACCCCCGCCCCCGGCGCTACCCGAGAACTACCAATATGCTACAACTCACCCCTGACAAGAAACTCTGTTCGATTACGAGGGCGGCAGCTGTCGGCGCGACCGACTGTCTGAACCGGCGGCGAGCCGTACAGTCGATCCATGAGGCCATGCACTCGTCTGCTGCCGACATGTGTGTTGGCGCTGACCGTGCTGCTCGGCGGACTGTTAACGGGGTGTTCGTTCGACAACGCCGACCGGTACGCCGACGAGTACGCCGGGTTCGCACGATCCCTGCCCGACGTCGAGGGCGCCACAGTCTCCGGGCATAACGCGGTCCTGTCGGACGGCACGGTGAATTCGCTGGTCACTCTGCGCGGCGGACTGTCGGACGCTCAGGTCGCGGCCGTCGCCGAACAGTTGGTCTCGCACCCGCCCGAGCGCAGCGTCGAACGGCACGATGTCGTGCTGCGGTTCTCGGCGACGAACGGTTCCGGCGGCGAGGCGTCGGTCTCCCTACATCTGGAACCGGTCTCCGGGACGAGCCAGAGCGAGCCGGAACTCGTCGAACGGGTCGCCGCGGTTCGGGCGTTAGCCGCCGACTCCTCCGGCCTGACCGATCTCACCGACTTCGGGACCTCGATCCACGTCGACACGACTGGAGACGTGTTCGCGACCGCGTCCCTGCTGGACAAGTACGCCCGCACTGTCCCGACGCGGCCGCGTCAGCTCGTCTCCGCGCAGAAGAACGGGAACGTGTCGTGGGATCGAGGCGACGATCTCGCCGCTCTCCAGGGAATGTCCGACGTGCTGGCGGCGATACCGGCGGCCTGGGCTCCGGTGTTCTGGCGGGCCGATGCACAGCAGCCGGTCGACGAACCGCGATTCACGATCGTCATGCCGAAGCAGACCCCCGACAACGTGTTCCGTCGGGTGCGGAACCGTGCGCTGGAGGTCGTCGTCCCGGTCGATCTGAGTCGCGCGGCGTGATCAGCGCGCAGGCGCGTACTCGCCCTGCAGTTCGCGGAAACGAGTCATCGCATCGATGGCACGTTCAGCGTCGCGCGCCTGTACCGCGAGCACCGGGATGTGCTCGTCGTACGGGAGCAGGAGGTGGGCAGACCACCCCTTCTCCGGGTATTCGAGACCTTGGACGTCGTCCCATTCCCACAGACGCTCACCGACGAGATTGCGGACGCCGACGCCGGCGGGGCCGACACGCAGACGCGCCCGGGTCGGCATCAGGCACACTCCCGCGACGACGAAACCGACGGCGATGAGACCGATCTTGTCCGACCAGCCGACACCGACCCCTGTGTAGGAGATGTCCAGGAGTAGCCCGAACGTCAAGTGGATCGCGATGACGACGCCCGCCGCCCAGAACGCGACGCGCCGGATCCAACGCGGCGTGTACACCAGGTCCCACTGGTCGGCGGGCGTCGAATCGGGGTTCACGCCAACTTCCGGAGCGTCAACGCCGACGCGATCGCGGCGGTCATCGCCTGTGCGCCTTTGTCTTCGTCCGACTCGGGCAGTCCAGCCCGGTCGAGCGCCTGCTGTTCGGTCAGAGTGGTGAGGACGCCGTTGCCGACCGGCGTCGACTCGTCCAGCGACACACGGGTCAGTCCGGCGGTCACCGCGTCGCACACGTACTCGAAGTGTGGAGTTCCTCCCTTGATGACTACTCCCAACGCGACGACGACGTCGTGGGTGCGGGCGAGCGCCTGCACGATCACCGGCAGTTCGATCGCTCCGGCAACCCGCACCACGGTCGGATCGGTGACTCCCGCGCGTCCTGCGGCGCGCACCGCGCCGTCGAGGAGGGCTGTGCAGATCGTCTCGTGCCACTGCGACGCCGCGATCGCGACCGTCAAGCCGGTCGCGTCGTCGAGGTCGAGGGTCGGTTCTCCGCTGCCGCTCATGCGCCTTCCCCGTTCTCCTGAATTGCCCGACCCTGGATGGCCGGGGTGTCGAAGTCATCGAGTCCGTCGAGCAGATGGCCCATCCGGTCACGTTTGGTCTTCAAGTATCGAAGGTTCTCGGCGTTGGCGCGCAACGGCATCGGGACGCGGTCGACGATCTGCAGACCGTATCCGTCGAGCCCGACTCGCTTCGCCGGGTTGTTCGTGAGCAGACGCATGGACCGCACACCGAGGTCGACGAGGATCTGCGCGCCGAGACCGTAGTCGCGGGCGTCGGCGGGCAGGCCGAGCTCGAGGTTGGCGTCGACGGTGTCCGCTCCCGCATCCTGCAACTGGTACGCCTGCAGCTTGTGCATGAGACCGATGCCGCGCCCTTCGTGGCCGCGCATGTACAGGACGATGCCGCGACCTTCGGCGGCGACCATCTCCAGAGCGGCGTCGAGTTGCGGGCCGCAGTCGCACCGCAGCGACCCGAACACGTCGCCGGTCAGACACTCCGAGTGGACGCGGACGAGGACGTCCTCGCCGGTGCCGTCGTCGCCGGTGATGTCGCCCATCACGAGGGCGACGTGCTCGGCTTCGTCGTACGGACTGGAGTAACCGACGGCGCGGAACGTGCCGTGGGTGGTCGGGATGCGGGCGTCGGCGACGCGTTCGACGTGCTTCTCGTTGCGGCGGCGCCACGAGATGAGGTCGGCGATCGAGATCATGGCGAGATCGTGCTCATCGGCGAAGACGCGCAGCTCGTCGGTCTGCGCCATCGAACCGTCCTCCTTCTGCGACACGATCTCGCAGATGGCGCCTGCGGGTCGGAGCCCGGCGAGCTTGGCCAGGTCGACGGCGGCCTCGGTATGTCCGGGGCGACGCAGGACTCCGCCCTCTTTCGCGCGCAGCGGCACCACGTGGCCGGGACGGGTCAGCTCCTGTGCCGTCGCGGCAGGGTCGGCGAGCAGACGCATCGTCGTCGCGCGGTCGGCCGCACTGATACCGGTGGTGACGCCGTCGCGGGCATCGACGGTCACCGTGTACGCGGTGCCGTGCTTGTCCTGGTTCTGCGAGAACATCGGCGGCAGGCCGAGACGGTCGCAGTCGTCCCCTTCCAACGGCACGCACAGGTACCCGGAGGTGTAGCGGACCATGAACGCGACCAGCTCGGGTGTCGCCTTCTCGGCGGCGAAGATCAGGTCGCCTTCGTTCTCGCGGTCCTCGTCGTCGACGACGACGACGGCTTTGCCCGCCGCGATGTCGGCGATCGCCCGCTCCACCGAGTCCAACACGGCACGATTCTCATTCTTCTCGCTCATCAGCGCTGTCCTCCGTCCGTGCCGGCGCTCTGCAGGCGCTCGACGTACTTCGCGATCACATCGACTTCCAGGTTCACGTGGACGCCGGTCGTCACTGTCCCGAGCGTGGTCTCGGCGAGTGTCGTCGGTATCAACGACACTTCGAGCCAATCGCCGTATTCCGCGTCGGCGCCGATGCTCGAGACCGTCAAGGAGATACCGTCCACGGTGATCGATCCCTTCTCGACCACGTATCTGGCGAGATCGGCGGGCACCGCGACACGTACCACGGTCCAGTTCTCGCTCGGCGACACCGAGACCACCGAGCCGACTCCGTCGACGTGGCCTTGCACGATGTGTCCGCCGAATCGGCCGTCTGCGGCCATCGCTCGTTCCAGATTGACCGGCGCTCCTGCGGACAGGGCGTCCAACGAGCTGCGTTTCAAGGTCTCGGCCATCACGTCGACGACGAAGTCCGCGTCGCCGAGTTCGACGACGGTCAGACACACGCCGTTCACCGCGATCGAGTCGCCAAAGGACGCGTCGCTGGTGACGAGGGGTCCGCGAATGCGGAAACGTGCGGCTTCTTCAAGGTCTTCGCGGCCGACGATCTCGCCGCGTTCCTCAACGATTCCGGTGAACACCGTCTCTCCTTTTGCACGCGAGCGCTCGGGACAGACAGGTCGCGGCACCGTGCCGCACTGCCGTTCTCTCGTATCCGGACTATGACCGTCGGCTCCGGAATCACACCGGAATCTGCTGTCCCCGCACACGAGGTGCGAGCGCTCGCGGGCTCGACCCGTTGCCGGGCATCACCGCCGGTGGGGACTTTCACCCCGCCCCGAGAACTACCTTTCGAAGGTAGCACGCTGGCGGCACGACGTGTCGCGCGCACCAGTTCCGGCCTGCGGTGTTAGATAGATTCACGCCGGGCCAAAACGCCGAGCCCGCCCGACAAGACTGCGAGGCCACCGCCCCCATGCCTAAAAATGAGTTCGGGCCTAAAAATGAGTTCGGGCCTAAAAATGAGTTCGGGCCTAAGCATCAGTTCGGGCCTACTGACGGTCTCGGGTCGGCCAGCACCGCAGGCCGCGCGCCGCGTCGACGTGCCGCCGCGAACGGCCGGAAGCCGAGTCGCGAGGTCTTGGCGTTCGTCAAGCGGTACTGGATCGCGATAATTCTCGTCATTCTCGTGATCGTTTTCATCCTCACGAACACGAACAGCGCCGATCTGACACTCGGCTGGGTGACCGTCAGTTCGCCGTTGTGGCTGACGTTGACGGTCACGGTCCTCGTCGGTTTCGTGGTCGGTTGGTTCGTCGGGCGTCGCCAGCAGGACTGACTGGTCCGGTCTGGTCCCGCACTCAGTTCTGGTCCGGTCTGGTCCCGCACTCAGTTCTGGTCCCGCATGAGGGTCACCAACAGATCGTCCGCGAGTTCGGTCACCGACTCGCGGCGGAAACGATGCGCCTGCGCCAGCGTCGTCACCGACGTGTCGGTGACCGCTGCCGCACCGTGGCCGAGGATGGTCGGTGCGAGATACGCGTGCACCTCGTCGGCGAGGTCGGCAGCGAGAAAAGCTCCGACGATCGCGGGTCCGCCTTCGACGATAACCGCGAGCGCATCCGGCAGCATGGCGAGCACCTCGTGGGGGTCGTGACTCCGAACCTGCACGAACGGCGACGTCCCGTCGCGCAGCCGTGCCGTCGCGCCGACCGCGCGCCATCCCATCACGACCCGGGTCGGCTGGTGCGGATACAGCGATCCGTCGGCGCGTCGCGCGGTCAGCGACGGATCGTCGGCGAGCGCGGTCCCGGTCCCGACGATGATCGCGTCGACGGCGGCCCGCTGCGCATGCGCGTGCTCACGCGCGGCGGCCCCGGTGATCCACTGGCTGGTCCCGTCGGCCGCAGCGATCCGACCGTCGACGGTCGCCGCGATCTTCACCGTGACGTACGGGCGCCCGGACTCCTGGCGGCGCAGCCAGCCACGCAGCGGTCCACGACGGACTTCCGTTTCGAGGACGCCACCGGACACCTCGACTCCGGCTGCCCGCAGGGTCTGTGCGCCGCCTGCCGCCGACGGGTTGGGGTCGGCGACACCGTAGTGGACGGCGGCGACGCCGGCATCGATCAATGCGTGCGCGCACGGACCGGTGCGACCGGTGTGGTTGCACGGTTCGAGTGTGACGACCGCGGTGCCGCCGAGCGCGGCGTCTCCCGCCTCCCGCAATGCCATCACCTCCGCGTGCGGCCCGCCCGGCGGCTGGGTGCGCCCGACGCCGACGACCAACCCGTCGGCGTCGAGGATCACCGCGCCGACCGGAGGGTTGGGCGAACTCGCGCCGCGCGCGTCGGCGGAGACGCCGACGGCTTGCCGCATCGCGGTCTCAATCATGCCGGTCAGGCGTTCACGCGGACTGCGGTGGCCTTGCGTCGCAGTTCGGCGACGCGAGCCGCCGGGTCGTCGCCGCCATAAACGGCCGAGCCCGCGACGAAGCAGTCGACGCCGGCTTCGGCCGCCTGCTCGATGGTCGAGTCGGAGATCCCGCCGTCGATTTCGACGAGCAGTTGCAGGGCGCCGCCGTCGATGATCTTGCGGATGGTGCGGACCTTGTCGAGTACTTCGGGCATGAACTTCTGTCCGCCGAAGCCCGGCTCGACACTCATCACCAGGAGGGTGTCGAAGTCGCGGAGGATCTCGAGGTACGGCTCCAGCGCGGTACCCGGCTTGATCGCGAGCCCAGCCTTTCCGCCTGCTGCACGGATGTCTCGCGCGACGCTCGACGGATCGTCGGTCGCTTCCGCGTGGAACGTCACGTTGTGCGCTCCCGCTTCGGCGTACGGCGGAGCCCAACGACCGGGATCGTCGATCATCAGGTGGCAGTCGAGCGGGATGTCCGTCGCTTTGAGCAGGCTCTCGACGACGGGCATGCCGAGGGTCAGGTTCGGGACGAAATGGTTGTCCATCACGTCCACGTGCACCCAGTCGACGCCGGGGTCGACGTCGGACGGGCCGACCGCGGCGATCTCGGCACCGAGAGCGGCGAAATCGGCGGACAGGATGGACGGGGCGATCATCGGAGCCGGGCGGGCGGGATTGCACATGCGGAGCAGTCTACGAGAACGCGGGCCGCCGTCGGGAACTGCGCGACATCCCGGAACCGAGTGGCACCCCAGTACCGCGTGACATCCCAGCACCGTGACATCCCAGCACCGTGGAATCCCAGTGCCGCGGCATCCCGGTCTCGCTACATCACTGTCAGTGTGTGACCGGCTTGCGGAGCACCGCCATGAACATCGCGTCGGTGTCCTGACGGTGCGGCCACAGCTGGACGTGCGGTCCGGAGCCGAGACTCTCGGGTTCGACCGCGTCGCCCGCGACGAGCGGCCGTGCGTCGAGTTGCTCGGCGCCGTCGACCGCGCCGAGGACTGCGGCCACGACGCCGGTCGTCTCGGCCGGATGCGGTGAGCACGTCGAGTACACGACGACGCCGCCCGGTCGGACCAGCCGCATCGCCTCGGTGAGCAGTTGGGTCTGCAGTTCGACGAGTTGGGGGACTTCTTCGGGCGTGCGTCGCCATCGTGCCTCCGGCCGTCGGCGAAGCGATCCGAGGCCGGAGCACGGCGCGTCGACGAGGATCCGGTCGAAGCCGGGCTCCAGGCCGCTGTCGCGACCGTCGGCGATGTGCACGGTGACGGGTAGTCCGTCGACGATGTTCTCGATGAGCTTGGCGCGGTGCTCGGACACTTCGACGGCGTCGAGGCCTGCGCCGTCGAGGTCGGCGAGCGAGCCCAGGAGCGCGGCTTTGCCACCCGGCCCGGCGCACAGGTCCAGCCACCGGCCCGCGTCCTCTCCGACGTCGGCGCGGGTGAGCGCGAGTGCGACGAGTTGACTGCCCTCATCCTGCACCCCGGCGAACCCGTCGCGAACGGCGTCCAGCGATCCCGGGTCGCCTTCGGGCAGGTAGACGCAGTACGGCGACAGCCGTCCCTCCTCGCCGCCGCTGATCAGCGCCAACTCCTCTGCGGTGATCTGCCCGGGGCGCGCTACGAGGTGGACGATCGGTCGTTGGTCGTCGGCGGCGAGTGCGGCCTGCAGTTCGCCGATCGACCCGAGGGACTCGGCGAACACCTCGGCAATCCACCGCGGATGCGCATACGTGACCGCGAGATGACCGACGATGTCGTCGACCATCGACGGTGCGACGACGTCGATCCACATCTGCTCGTCGCGTTGCGACACCTTGCGGAGCACCGCGTTCACGAATCCGGCCTGACCCATGCCGTGTTCGGCGCGGACGAGGTCGACGGACGTCGACACGGCGGCATGCGAGCCGATCCGGGTGCGGAGCAGTTGATACGAGCCGAGACGGAGTACGTCGAGCAGGTCGCCGTCGATCTCGGAGATCGCGCGGCCGGCAGCGGAGGCGATGATCAGGTCGAGCAGACCGGCGGTGCGCGCGGTCCCGTAGGTCAGTTCGGTGGCCAGCGCTTTGTCGCGCCGATCGAGGCCGCGTTCGCGCAGGAGGCGCGGCAACAGCAGGTTCGCGTACGCGTCGTCGCGTCGGACTGCGCGGAGAACGTCGAGGGCGACGCGACGCGCGGGGTCGGTGGCCTTATCCCTGGTCTTGGGGTCCCTGCTCTTGCCGCGTCCAGATCCCCGTCCGCCCTGAACTCCCCGTCCGCCCTGAACTCCCTGTCCGCCCTGTGTCATGCGAGCCGTCCGTTCTCGTCGATTCGTGTGCCGCGCGCCCAGTCGGCCGCGTTCATCGCCTTCTTGCCTGGCGCCTGCACCGTACTGAGTCGGACCGCGCCGGTCCCGGTGCCGACGAACACGGCCTTTTTGGTCACGCCGAGTTGCCCGACGGTGAGCGGTCCGGGGACCGCCGGGTCGTCGTCGGCAGACGTCACCGCACCGAGTTTGAGTCGAGTGTCCCCGAGCGCCGTCCACGCGCCGGGAGCGGGCGTGTGCGCGCGGATCGCGCGATCCACCAGGTGCGACGGCAGATCCCATCGGACGCGTGCGTCGTCGACCGTGATCTTGGCGGCATGGGAGATCCCGTCGACGCCCTGCGGCACCGCGGCGAGTTCGCCCGCCGCGATGCCGTCGACGACGGCCTTGGTCAGCCCGGAGCCGGATTCGGAGAGTCGCCCGAGCAGATCGCCTGCGGTGTCCGTCGGTCGGATCGGCTCGGTCAATGTTCCGTACACGGGACCGGTGTCGAGCCCCGCTTCGAGGGCGAAGACGCTCGCGCCGGTGACCTCGTCGCCGGCGGCTATCGACGCTTGGACCGGCGCCGCGCCACGCCACGCGGGCAGGATCGAGAAATGGAGGTTGATCCAGCCGTGCGGCAGCAGGTCGAGCACGTCCTGCGGGATCAGCCCGCCGTACGCGACCACGACGCCGAGGTCCGGCGCCCACCGGGCCAAGGCCTGCGCCACCTCGGGATCAGACATGCGGCGCGGCGTCAGGACGTCGATGCCCGCCGCATCCGCGACGGATCCAACGTCCGAGCGGACCACGCGTCGTCCGCGGCCCGCGGTGGTGTCGGGACGGGTGATCACTCCTACGACATCGTGGTCGGGCGTATCGATCAGTGCACGCAGCGTCGGCACCGCGACGTCGGGCGTGCCCGCGAAGACCAGTCTCATAATCACCCAATCGTAGGCGGGTCGATCTGGACGCGGATGCCCGCGGTGTCGTCGTGCCGTGCGTGGCGCACGGTCTGCCCCGCGCGTAGTGCATCGGCCAGTTGACGTCCGACGCTGCGCGGGGCACGCAGGAGCAGACGTTCGACGTCGCCGTCGGCGTCCATCCCGGCTGGTCTGCGGGCACCTGCCGGGAGCGGGACCGGGCCGAGGGTCTCCGCACCGGCCGGCAGGTCGAGCATCTCGACGAAGGCGGTGATGGCCGGCCCCGGGCCGTCCACCGAGGCCATCGTGACCGCGGGCGGAAAGCCGAGCTCGTCCCGCTGGGCGAGGTCCGCGGCCGCGAACCCGACGGGGTTCCACGAGATCAACGCCTGCACGGCGGGACCGGCCGCGTCGGCGACGATCACGACGCGGCCGCCGTCGCCTTTGGCACGAACCAGTGATGCCACGCCCATCCACATGCGGATAGCGTCCTCCCCCGCCCGCAGGTCTTCCCGGTCGAGCTGAGCCCAGGTGTCGAGCAGGATCGCCGAGCCGTAACCGTCCGGTGCTCGCGGCGCGGCACCGGGCGTCGCGACGACCACGCGCGGGCCTGCCGGGATCTCGTCGACGATCTTGTCGCCGCCGGAGGTGACCACCGGGACTCCGGGGAATGCCCGCCCCAGTTCTTCGGCGGTCCGCTTGTCGCCGATCATCAACGCGCGCACGGCCTTTCCACCGCAGGCAGGACAGACGAAGCGGAGTTCCGGGCGACCGCACCATCGGCACGACATGTCGCCGCGATCGTTCATCGACAGCGGCCCCCCGCACTGGCGGCATCGCGCGTGGGCGCGGCACCGCGCGCACGCCACGGACGGCAGGTAGCCGCGTCGTGGCACGCTGAACAGCACCGCGGATCCGGCAGCGAGTGACGTGCGGGCCGCGTCGAACGCCGTCGACGGGATGCGCGCCGACCTGGCGAGCGGGTCGCCGCCGAGTCGTCGGTCGTCGTCGGCGACGCCCTCGATTCGCGGGGCAGCGGCGCGGACCGTCTCACGCGGGGCGACGAGGTCGTGCGCCCACCCGGATTCGACGAGCGCCTGAGCCTCGGCGGTACGCGCGTATCCGCCGATGAGCAGCGCCGCGTCCGCCGCGTGTGCTCGGAGTACTGCGACCTCACGGGGATGCGGGTACGGTGTGCGCGGTTCTTGGAGGCTTGAGTCGCCGTCGTCGAACACGACCGTCAATGCGAGGTCGGCGACGGGCGCGAACATCGCGCTGCGGGTGCCGATCACCACACACCCTTGACCGCGCAGCACTGACAGCCACCGTCGATAGCGAGCGGTAGGGCCGAGGCCGGCCGCCAACATCACGCAGCGGTCACCGAGCAGCGGTTCGCACGCGGTGCCGAGCCGATCGAGGTCACGCTGATCCGGGACGACGACGATCGCGCCTTTCCCGGACGCTGCGACGGCGGTCACGAGTTCGGCGATCCGCTGGGCCCAATCGTCGCCGGGAAGTACCTGCCACACCGCGCGAGGATGCCTGCCGTCGACCGTTGCGCGGATGAACGACTCCCCCGCCGTGTACGGCGACCAGCCGACGAGGTCGGGCGCCTGGACGGGCGGCACGGGACCCGCGCAGACCGCTTCCTTCTCGACGCGTGCGTGCCGGGGCGGAACCGCCAGGCGGAGCACGTCGGGAACAGTGCCCGCATAGCGCTGGGCGACGGCCCGGCACACGCCGGCGACATCATCGGTCAGCACGCGTTCGGGTGATACGACGCGATCGAGCCACGCGAGCTGCCCGCCGTGATCGCTCGACTCGCGCCGTTCGAGCAGGAAGCCGTCGACGAGGCGGCCCGAGAAGCGGACGCGAACCCGAACGCCCGGCTGAGCATCGGCATCGGTCTTCTCGTCGACCAGGTAGTCGAACGGCCGATCCAGGTGGGCAAGGCTCAACATCGGGAGCACCCGAGCCACGGGCCGCACCGGTGCGGGCAACCGCCGATTGCGGTCCTTCGTCTCACTCACGCCGTTCTGACCTCACCGCGCCGGTCTCGAACCAGCCTTCGCTGGTCGAGCGGAGTCGAAACCCCTCAGAGCCCAGCGGCCCGACGGAGCTCGTCGACGCGGTCAGTGCGCTCCCACGGCAGATCGATGTCGGTACGGCCGAAGTGCCCGTAGGCGGCAGTCGGGGCGTAAATCGGCTGCAGCAGTTCGAGATCGCGCACGATCGCGCCCGGACGCAGGTCGAAGACCTCCGAGATCGCCTTCTGGATGGTGCCCGCGTCGACTGTCTCGGTGCCGAACGCTTCGACGAACAGGCCGACCGGTGCGGCTTTGCCGATCGCGTACGCGACCTGGACCTCGATGCGTGTGGCCAGACCTGCAGCGACGGCGTTCTTGGCGACCCAGCGCATCGCGTAGGCGGCGCTGCGGTCGACCTTCGACGGGTCCTTGCCGGAGAACGCGCCGCCGCCGTGGCGGGCCATCCCGCCGTAGGTGTCGACGATGATCTTTCGGCCGGTCAGGCCGGCGTCGCCCATCGGCCCGCCGAGCACGAAGCTGCCGGTCGGGTTGACGAGCAGTCGCGGGCTGCTGGTGTCGAGCGCGACGGGCAGCTCGAGTTCGTCGAACACCGGCTGCAGGACGTGGTTGCGGATGTCCGGGGCGAGCATGTTGTCGATGTCGATGTCGGCGGCGTGCTGGGTCGATACGACGACGGTGTCGAGACGGACAGGGGTGTCGCCTGCGTACTCGATCGTCACCTGAGTCTTGCCGTCGGGCCGCAGGTACGGCAGGACGCCGGTCTTGCGGACCTCGGTGAGACGGCGGGAGAGTCGGTGCGCCAACGCGATGGGCAGCGGCATCAGCTCGGGGGTCTCGGCCGTCGCGTACCCGAACATCAGTCCCTGGTCGCCCGCGCCCTGATGGTCCAGGTCATCGCCGCCGCCGCCGGTGCGCTTCTCGTGCGAGTCGGTGAGCCCCTGCGCGATCTCCGGCGACTGTGCGCCGATGGCCACGTTCACGCCGCACGACGCGCCGTCGAAGCCCTTGGTGGACGAGTCGTAGCCGATCTCGAGGATCTTCTCGCGCACAATCGTCGGGATGTCGACGTAGGCGATCGTGTTGACTTCGCCTGCCACATGCACCTGTCCGGTGGTGACCAGCGTCTCGACCGCGACCTTCGCATTGGGGTCGACGGCGAGCAGTGCGTCGAGCACCGCGTCGCTGATCGCGTCGCAAATCTTGTCGGGGTGTCCCTCCGTCACAGATTCGCTGGTGAACAGTCGGGACGCTGAGGCGGTCATCGGTTCCTCTCGGGGTGCTCAATCACAGGGGTCATCCCCTGCTGACTTCAAATCAGAACAAAGCGGTGCTGTGTGCCTAACTATGAGGCACGATGACGGCTACTTCGTCAAGGATTCTGCTCGCCATCAAGGTCTTCGACCCGAACGGAAGGGCTGTCTCGTTGCCGTCGACGGTGAGAATCCAGCCTGCGTTGTCTTCGGTGCCGAATGCTTTGCCGTCGCCGACCGCATTGACAACCAGCAGGTCACAGCCTTTGCGACGGAGCTTGGCTCGACCGTGGTCGAGGACGCCTCCGTCGGCGTCGCCGGTCTCGGCGGCGAAGCCGACGATCACCGTGTCGCGGGCGATGTCGCCCGCACCGCGCGCGCGGACGAGTCCGGCGAGGATGTCGGGATTGGTGTCGAGTCGGATGGGCGCAGGGCCGTCGTCGCCCTTCTTGATTTTCGATCCGGCGACGTCGACGGGGCGGAAGTCCGCGACGGCCGCCGCCATGATGACGACGTCGGCTTCGCGGGCACGCCGGGACATCTCGTGCTCGAGTTCGCGCGCCGATTCGATGTGGACGATGTCCACGGCCGCAGGCTCGCCGGGATCGCTGGTGGCGCCCGCCACGAGCGTCACCTGCGCTCCGCGCTGGGCGGCCGCACGCGCGAGCGCGTACCCCTGCTTACCGGAACTGTGGTTGCCCAGATAGCGGACCGGGTCGAGTGGTTCACGGGTCCCGCCCGCACTCACCAGGATGCGCTGGCCTGCGAGGTCGTATGGAAGCGCTTCGGGCCGGTCGAGGAGGAGCTCGCCGAGCAGTCCGATCTCGCTCGGCTCGGGCATCCGCCCCGCACCGGTGTCCGTGCCCGTGAGTCGACCGCTCGCCGGGGTCATCACCGTGTTTCCGCGGTCGCGGAGGGTCGCGACGTTCGCCGCGGTCGCCGGGTGCTGCCACATCTCGGTGTGCATCGCGGGGACGAACAGTACGGGACAGGTCGCGGTCAACAGTGACGCGGTCAGCAGATCGTCTGCCCGGCCTGCGACGGCGCGAGCCATCAGGTCGGCCGTCGCGGGCGCGATCACCACGAGGTCCGCTCGTCGACCGAGCGCGACGTGCGCCACCTCGTCGACATCGTCGAACACTTCGGTGCTGACGGGGTTACCCGACAGGGCTTCGAACGTCGCCGCTCCGACGAAGTTCAACGCGGACCGCGTCGGGACCACCCGAACATCGTGTCCAGCCTCGGTGAAGTGACGAATCACACTGCACACCTTGTAGGCGGCTATCCCCCCGCCGACCCCGATGAGGACGTGCGACACCGGTCGGCCTACTCGCCTTCGGTGTGCTCGAGCAGATCGGAGTGGATCTCGCGCATCGCGATGGAGAGCGGCTTCTCCTGGACGCCCGGCTCCACGAGGGGGCCGACGTATTCGAGGATGCCCTCGGCGAGCTGGTTGTAGTAGTCGTTGATCTGGCGTGCACGCTTGGCGGCATAGATGACCAGCGCGTACTTCGACGACGTGCGCTCGAGCAGTTCGTCGATCGGCGGGTTCGTGATACCCAGCGGGGTGTCGTACACGGGCTCATCGACGACAGTCTGGTCGATCTCGGTCTGAGTGGTCACTCACATCTCCTGCGCAGTTTGTTCGGCCGACCGCGTTTCCGCCCGCGGCCCGACCAGCAAGTTTAGCAATCTTTCGACGGTTTCGTCGACATCGTCGTTCACCACGACGTGTCCGAACTCGTCTTGCGCCGCCATTTCGACGCGCGCGGTCTCCAGACGACGCTCGATGGCGTCGCTGCTCTCGGTGCCCCGCCCCGTCAGCCGGGAGACGAGTTCGTCCCAGCTCGGCGGCGCCAGGAACACCGTGATCGCCTCGGCGAGATGCTCGCGCACGTTGCGCGCGCCGACGAGGTCGACCTCGATGAGCACCGGACGACCGTCGGCCAGGGCCGCCTCGACGGGCGCCGCGGGCGTCCCGGACCGCTGGAGCCCACCATGGATGTCTGCCCATTCGAGCATGTCGCCCGCGTCGATCATCGCGTCGAACGCATCGCGGGTGACGAAGCGGTAATCACGGCCGTCGACCTCACCGGGGCGCGGATCGCGCGTCGTCGCCGACACACTGAAGTGCAGATCGGGGAGTTCCTCACGGAGGCGGCGGACGACCGTGGACTTCCCGACGGCCGAGGGGCCGACCAGAACTACTAGTCGGCCCCTCGGACGGGTGTTCGTATCGGGCACGCTCAGGAGCTGAACTTCTCGAGCAGTGCCTTGCGCTGACGATCGCCGAGTCCGCGCAGACGGCGGGTCGGAGCGATCTCCAGCTCGGTCATGATCTCCTGCGCCTTGACCTTGCCGACCTTGGGCAGGGCTTCGAGCAGAGCCGAAACCTTCATCTTGCCGAGGATCTCGTCGTTCTCGGCGTCGGCCAGGACCTGCTTGAGGTCCGTGCCGCCACGCTTGAGGCGTTCCTTGAGCTCGGCACGCACGCGGCGGGCTGCAGCCGCCTTCTCGAGCGCAGCAGCGCGCTGCTCGTCAGTCAACTGGGGAAGAGCCACGGTTCCTCCGTCTTTCGTTTCTGCGGGTTCAGTTGGTCCGATCGACGCTATCAACATCGGTCGGTGGTTTCGTCGTGAGGCCCATCAGGACTTCACGTACTTCGGCGATCGTAACGCTCGCCGCCGAGACCAGCACAAACGGTACCCGCTGCCACCGGCACTTCGCACCCTCCACCCCGGGCGCGCCGCAGAAACTCCTCTGGTAGTACCGTGTGCGTCCATGCTCAGCGACCTGCGTACACTCGCCCGCGTTCTGCGAGACGACTATGCTCCCCGGACCGCGACCGAATCGGTGACCGTCAGTGACCGCCCGCACGGACGTCTTCGCAGGTATGGGACCCGCGATCAGTTCGACGCGGCCCGTGAAGCAGGTGCGGTTCCCGTCGTCCTCGTGCCGCCGTTAGCGGTTCCGGCATCGTGTTACGACCTGGCTCCGGGCGTCGATCCGGCGAACTCGGTCGTCGAGTTCCTGTTGTCGGCGGGGACCATTCCGTACGTCGTCGATTTCGGTGACGCGGCGCGCCGACTCGGTTTCGAGGACTACTTCGACGGCTTCGTTCCGCGTGCGATCGCGGACGCGATCGGCGATTTCCGGGCCGGTTCGAATACTGTCGATCTTCTCGGCTGGAGTCTCGGCGGCACGTTGTCGTTGTTGACGGCTGCGCATCGCCGCGATCTTCCGATCCGGTCGATCATCACGGTCGGTACGCCGTTGAACTACTCGAAGATGCCGATGTACGCCGCAGTCCGCTCAGTGCTCGCACCGACCGACGGGAAGCCGATCGACTACGTGTTGAAGGCGCTCGGCGGCATTCCCGCTCCCCTCGTCCAGCTGTCGTATCGTGCGACGGCGTGGCAGCGCGAACTCCGCAAGCCGAAGTACATTCTCGACAATCTCGACGATCACGAGGCTCTGGTCCGCATGCAGGTGATCGACCGTTTTCAGGATGCGATGCCCGGCTACTCGGGGAAGCTGAGCGAGCAAATGCTGGTGAATCTGGTGGTGCGCAACGAGGTCGGTGAAGGTGTACTGCACCTCGGCGGCCACACCGTCGACCTGAGGGCTATCTCGGCGCCGGTGTTCCTCGTCGGTTCGCACCGCGACGCGATCGTCAGTCATGCCGCGGCCCGCTACGGTGAGAAGCTTCTCACCTCGTCGTCGCACGTCGAGTTCCACACTGTCGAATCCAGCCACCTCGGCCTATTGACCGGGGCCGACGCGCAGGCGCACACATGGCCGGCGATCGCAGCGTTCCGCGAGTCCCTGGTGACCTCGCTCGCCTAGTAGTCTCCCTGCACGGTAGTCTCCCTGCACGCTCTGCACGCCAGGGCGGGGCCCTACCTCAGCGCCTTCTCGACCTCGTCTCTGGTCGATTCGACGGCGGCACGGAGACCGGCGACGTCGGGACCGGACCGCAGGATGCTGCGGCTGGCGGCGGGCAGGAGCCAGGAGACGTCGGCGCCGTCGAAGATGCGGGCGAGATCCGCAGCGGTCGCCCCCTGCGCGCCGAGCCCCGGTGACAGGATCGGACCGCCGAGGGCACTCAAGTCGAGTCCGTGTTCACGCGTCGCACCGACGACTACTCCGACGGTGCCCGAACTCTCGGCGTTGACCGAGGCGGCCGCGTCCACGATCGCCTGTGCGACAGTCCCGCCGCCGACCACCGACGCGTTCTGCAGGGCTTCGCCGTCAGGATTGGACGTACGCGCCAGCACGAACAGACCGCGATTGGAGGCACGTGCGACGGCAACCGTCGGGTCGAGGGAGCCGAACCCGAGATACGGCGACACTGTGACGGCGTCACTGCACAATCGGGACGCGTCATCGAGCCACGCCGTCGTATAGGCGGCCATCGTCGACCCGATGTCACCGCGTTTCGCGTCGGCGAGCACGATGGCGCCCGCTGCGCGGCATCCGGCGATCGTCTCCTCCAGGACGGCGAACCCCGCCGACCCGAACTGCTCGAAGAACGCGACCTGCGGTTTCACCACTGCTGCGACCGGTGCGATCCCCGCGACGCAGGACTGTGCGAATACACGCAAGCCGTCCACCGAGACCGGCAGACCCCACTCGGTCAGAAGTGCGGCGTGTGGATCAATCCCCGCGCAGAGGCGGCCGCGCGTAGCGACCGCCTCCGCGTAGCGGACGCCGAAGCTCACGCTCGGCCCTGGAGTTCCGCGTGGCGACGTTGCAGGGACGCGACTCCCATCGTCGCGCCGATCGCCGCATCGATGCCTTGCACCGCGGCACTCGCGCCCGACACCGTCGTGATGCACGGGACGGTGGCGCCGATGGCCGCCGCCCGAATCTCGTAGCCGTCGACGCGGGGGCCCGACGTGCCGTACGGCGTGTTGATGATCATGTCGACGTTGCCTGCCTTGATCTCGTCGATCACCGTGGTCGTCCCCTCCGCAGCGTCCGCGGCCTTGGCCACCGTCGTCACGTCGATCCCGTTACGGCGCAGCACATCTGCCGTCCCGGCTGTCGCCATGACGGAGAAGCCGAGGTCGGCCAGCCGCTTGATCGGGAATTGGATGGACGCCTTGTCGCGGTCGGCGACGGACACGAAGACGGTGCCTGACGTCGGCAGCGCGCCCCCGGCTCCCTCCTGCGACTTCGCGAAAGCCCGGCCGAAGTCGGCGTCGATGCCCATGACCTCACCGGTCGACTTCATCTCCGGGCTCAGCAGCGAGTCGACGCCCGAGCCGTCCGCGCGACGGAACCGGTTGAACGGCAGCACGGCCTCCTTCACGGCGACCGGAGCGTGCGCCGGTGTCGACGACCCGTCGCCGGTCGCGGACAGGATGCCCTCGGTGCGCAGCTCCGCGATCGTGCGGCCCAGCATGACGCGCGCACAGGCCTTCGCGAGCGGCACCGCGGTCGCCTTCGACACGAACGGCACGGTCCGGCTGGCACGTGGGTTCGCTTCGAGGACGTAGAGGACGTCGTCGGCGAGCGCGTACTGGACGTTGAGCAGACCCCGGACGCCGATCCCCTTCGCGAGCGCCTCTGTCGACTCGCGGACGCGCTCGATGACGTTGGCGCCCAACGTGATCGGCGGTAGCACACACGCGGAGTCGCCGGAGTGGATGCCAGCCTCCTCGATGTGCTCCATGATGCCGCCGATGAAGATGTCGCTGCCGTCGTAAAGTGCGTCGACGTCGATCTCGACCGCGCCTTCGAGGAATCGGTCGACGAGCACCGGGCGGTCGTCGGAGATCTCCGTGGCGCGGGAGATGTAGTCGGCGAGTGCCTGCTCGTCGTACACGATCTCCATACCGCGGCCGCCGAGTACGTAGGAGGGGCGCACGAGCACCGGGTAACCGATGCCTGCGGCGATCTCCCGCGCACTGTCGAACGTCGTCGCGGTGCCGAACTTCGGTGCGGGCAGCCCCGCCTCGGTGAGCACGCGGCCGAACTCACCACGGTCCTCGGCGAGGTCGATGGCTTCCGGGCTGGTGCCGACGATGGGGACGCCCGCGGCTTCCAGGCGAGCGGCCAGACCCAACGGCGTCTGCCCGCCCAACTGCACGATGACGCCCGCGACGGTGCCCGACTCGCTCTCCGCGTGAACGACCTCCATGACGTCCTCGAAGGTGAGCGGCTCGAAGTACAGGCGATCCGCAGTGTCGTAGTCGGTGGAGACCGTCTCCGGGTTGCAGTTCACCATCACGGTCTCGTAGCCGGCTTCACTCAGCGTGAGCGCGGCGTGCACACACGAGTAATCGAACTCGATGCCCTGGCCGATGCGGTTCGGCCCGGATCCGAGGATCAGCACCTTGGGCCGCTCGGTCTGCGGGGCGACTTCGCTCGTCGCCGCGGGATCGATCTCGTAGGCACTGTAGTGGTATGGCGTCTTCGCCTCGAACTCGGCGGCACACGTGTCGACGGTCTTGTAGACCGGTCGGACGCCGAGGCCGACGCGGAGTTCGCGGGCAGCGTCCTCGTCGACGAGATCGCTGCGGAGCGCGGCGATCTGGCGGTCCGACAGACCGGTCGACTTGGCGATGCGCAGCAACTCCTCGTCGAGGACGTCGGCGTCACGCACCTGGTGGCCAACCTCGCGAATCCCGTCGATCTCGGCGAGGAACCACGGGTCGATCGCGGTGACCTCGTACAGCTTCTCGATCGACACGCCCGCCTCGAGCGCGAGCATCAGCTTGTGCATGCGCCCGTTGCGGGGCACGGCGATGTCGGCGAGGAGGGCGTCCACGTCGAGCGTCGCCGGGTCCGGACGGTCCGGTTCTGTCCAGAACCCTGCCGCCTTGGTCTCCATCGACCGCATCACCTTGCCGAAGGCCTCGGCGAAACTGCGGCCCAGGCTCATCGCCTCGCCGACCGACTTCATGGTGGTGGTGAGGGTGTCGTCGGCGCCCGGGAACTTCTCGAAGGCGAACCGAGGAGCCTTGACGACGACGTAGTCGAGGGTCGGCTCGAACGCGGCCGGGGTCACCTTCGTGATGTCGTTGGTGATCTCGTCCAGCGAGTAGCCGATGGCGAGCTTCGCTGCCATCTTCGCGATCGGGTAACCGGTCGCCTTCGACGCGAGAGCCGACGACCGCGACACACGCGGATTCATCTCGATGGTGATGAGACGTCCGTCCCGCGGGTTCTGTGCGAACTGGATGTTGCAGCCGCCGGTATCGACGCCGACCTCGCGGAGGATCGCGATCGACTGGTCGCGCATCACCTGGTACTCGCGGTCGGTGAGAGTCATCGCCGGGGCGACGGTCACCGAGTCACCGGTGTGGACGCCGACGGGGTCGACGTTCTCGATCGAACAGATGACGACGACGTTGTCCATGTTGTCGCGCATCAGTTCCAGCTCGTACTCCTTCCACCCGAGGATCGACTCCTCGATGAGCACGTTCGCCGACGGTGACGCGGCGAGGCCGCCGCCCGCGATGCGGTCGAGGTCCTCGTCGTTGTACGCCATGCCGGAGCCGAGACCGCCCATCGTGAACGAGGGGCGCACGACGACGGGGAAGCCGAGATCGTCGACGGTCTTGCGGACTTCGTCCATCGTGTAGCAGACCGCGGACCGGGCGCTCTCGCCGCCGATCTTGGCGACGATGTCCTTGAACTTCTGGCGGTCCTCGCCGCGTTGGATGGCGTCGAAGTCGGCGCCGATCAGCTCGATCCCGTACTTCTCGAGCGAGCCGCGGTCGTGGAGCGCGACGGCGGTGTTGAGGGCCGTCTGCCCGCCGAGGGTCGCCAGGACGGCGTCGATGGGGTGGCCTGCGGCCGCTTCGGCTTCGATGACCCGCTCGACGTATTCGGCGGTGATGGGTTCGACGTAGGTCGCGTCGGCGAACTCCGGGTCGGTCATGATCGTCGCCGGATTCGAGTTGACCAGCGACACCCGCAGGCCTTCGGCCTTGAGGACGCGGCATGCCTGGGTGCCCGAGTAGTCGAACTCGCAGGCCTGGCCGATGACGATCGGGCCGGAGCCGATCACCAGGACGTGGGAGATGTCAGTACGACGGGGCATTACGAAAGGTTCCCTTCCTGGGCGGGGTTCTCCATGACGTGGACGAACTTGTCGAAGAGGTTGGCGGCGTCGTGCGGTCCGGACGCGGCCTCGGGGTGGTATTGAACGGAGAACGCCTTGCCGGACAGCAGTTCGACGCCTTCGACGACACCGTCGTTGGCGCACACGTGCGAGACACGGGCCCGCCCGAGCGGGGTGTCGAACTCTTCGCCTGCCTCGCCTTCGATCGCGAAACCGTGGTTCTGCGAGGTGATGGCGATCCGGCCGGTCGCCGTGTCCAGCACCGGGATGTTGATGCCGCGATGACCGAACTTGAGCTTGTAGGTGCCGCGGCCGAAGGCCCGGCCCAGGATCTGGTTGCCGAAGCAGATGCCGAACGTGGGGAGGCCCGCGTCGACGATCTCGCTGGTGAGCGCGACGGCGGCGTCGGCGGTCGCGGGGTCGCCCGGACCGTTCGACAGGAAGAAGCCGTCCGGGTTCAGTGCTTTGATGTCGGCGAACGTCGCCGTCGACGGGAAGACGTGGACCTCGACGCCGCGCGCGGCGAGCATCCGCGGAGTGTTGGCTTTGATGCCCATGTCCAGGGCCGCGACCTTGAATCGGGCCTCTCCCCCGGCGGCTTCGACGATGTACGGCTCAGCGGTGCTGACCTCGGCGGCGAGATCGGCGCCGGCCATCGACGGCTGGGCGCGGACCACGTCGAGCATCTCCTCGGTGGAGCGCAGCGCGTCCCCGGAGAAGACGCCCGCCCGCATCGATCCGCTGTCGCGCAGGATCCGGACGAGGGCACGAGTGTCGATGCCTGCGATCGAGACGATGCCCTGGTCGGCGAGCTCGCCGTCGAGAGTCGATCCGGCACGCCAGTTGGAGACGCGGCGTGTCGGGTTTCGGACGGCATAGCCTGCCGCCCAGATCTTGCCCGGGTCGTCGCGGTCGATGAAATCCGACGACCACGTCTTGTACGGTCCACTCTCCGGCGATCCCGGCACCCAGCGGACGTCCGAGCGCTTGCCGAGCAGGCTTTCGCTGTCTTCGCTGTTCCAGCCGGTGTTGCCGATCTGCGGTGCGGTCGCCACGACGATCTGGCGGTGGTAGCTCGGGTCGGTCAGCGTCTCCTGGTACCCGGTCATCGCGGTGCAGAACACGGCTTCACCGACCGTCTGCCCGGTGGCTCCGTACGCCAGCCCGGTGAACACCTGGCCGTTCTCCAGCACCAGTACTGCCTTGCTCATCTAGTCTTCCTTCTTCTTCGTGGTGCCGGCCTCGTTCTTCGCGTTCTCGAGGTCTGCTGCTTCGACGGCTGCGAAGGCCCGTTCGTTCAGTTCGGCGTAGGCCTCGACCCACGCCGGGTACGTCGTCTTGTCGTCGCCGCGCAGGCCCGAGTCGATCTCGGTGCCGCTCGGCAACCTCCAGCGGATCACCAGAACTCCGTCGCGGCTCATCGCCTTGCCCGCGAGGCCGTTCTCGGTGCGGACCGCGATCAGGGACTCGCGCGGGATCCAGATCTCCGATGCTCCGTGGCGCGTGATCAGCAGTCCGTCGTGGTACTCGGTGAGTTCGGCACTCGCGCGGTCGCCCTTGTCGCCGACGGCGACGCGGTTCTGCCAACTCGGTGCGAGGGTGCTGCCGACGTACAGTCCGGTGTGCGGTCCGCGGACCGGCTCGCCGAGGTCGGCAGGCGTCGCGGGGAAGTCACCGACCAGGTCGGCCTGGCGTCGTCCGCGGTTGTGCCAGCCGCGCAGCGCGAGCAAGACCAGGAACAGCCAGATCGCGATGGCGACGATCGCGATGATGAGGTAGTAGGCCCAGTTGCTCACTGCCACTCACCCGCCGTCCGACGCGCTGTTACCCGCCCCCGCAAGAGGGTCGCCCGCACCCTTCCCGGCAGAGTCATCTCCTCGTACGGCGTGTTCTGCGATTTGCTCGCCAGCGCGGCGCCGCGCACCGTCCACTCGGCGTCGGGGTCGACGACGGTCAGGTTCGCGGGTTCGCCGACGGCGATCGGGCGGCCCTGGTCGTCGAGTCCGACGATCTCGGCGGGACGTTCGCTCATCACTCGCGCCACCCCGCGCCAGTCGAGCAGCTCGGCGTTCACCATGGTGTCGACGATGATCGACAGCGCCGTCTCGAGGCCGAGCATGCCGGGACGGGCCTGCGAGAACTCGCAGCACTTCTCCTGTGACGCGTGCGGCGCGTGATCGGTGGCGACGCAGTCGATCGCGCCGTCGGCGAGCCCCTGACGGAGCGCGGCGACGTCACTGGCCTCACGCAACGGCGGGTTCACCTTGTTGACGCCGTCGTAGGTTTCCAGCCGCGAGTCGTCGAGCAGAAGGTGGTGCGGTGTCACCTCGGCGGTGATGTCGATGCCTTGGTCGCGCGCCCACTTGACGAGCTCGACGGTGCCTGCGGTCGACGCGTGGGCGATGTGGACACGGGCTCCCGCGTCCCGGGCGAGGAGCGCGTCGCGGGCGACGATCGATTCCTCGGCAGCGCGCGGCCAGCCGGCGAGACCGAGTCGGGCCGCGGTCGGTCCGTCGTGAGCGACGGCGCCGACGGTCAACCGCGGATCCTCCGAATGCTGCGAGATCAGGACGCCGAGCCCTCTCGAGTATTCGAGGGCGCGCTTCATCAGGACCGGGTCGTGCACGCACTTCCCGTCGTCACTGAACAACCGGACGCCTGCGGCGCCCTGCGCCATCATGCCCATCTCGGCGAGCTGCTCGCCGGCGAGTCCCACGGTCACGGCGCCGACCGGGTGGATGTCGACGAGGCCGACCTCCTGCCCGAGGCGCCAGACCAGGTCGGTGACGGTCGAGTTGTCAGCGACCGGCGCGGTGTTGGCCATCGCGAACACCGCGGTGTAGCCGCCGCGGGCCGCCGCCAGCGATCCCGAGGCGACCGTCTCGGTGTCTTCGCGGCCGGGTTCACGCAGGTGGGTGTGCATGTCGACGAATCCGGGGAGCAGGACGCCGCCGCCTCCGTCGATCCTCTCCGCACCGTCGGGGGCTTCGAGGCCCGCGCCAAGCGCGGAGATGACGCCGTCGACGATTGCGACGTCGACCGGGTCGCCGTCACCGTATGGCCGAACATTGGTTATCAGGGCCGAACCGGTGACGGTCACTACTTGTCTCCTCCGAGGTCGACTGGGGTGTGGTGGGCGACGGCTTCCTCAGCGCCTGCGATGAGCCGGAACAGGACCGCCATCCGGACGTGGACGCCATTGCGGACCTGTTCGAGGACCGTGGCCTGGGGTGCGTCGGCGACGTCGAAGCCGATCTCCATGCCACGGAGCATCGGGCCCGGGTGCAGGAGTACGACGTCGTCGCGCAGCATCGCGGTGCGGGCGTCCGAGAGTCCGTAACGCACCGCGTACTCGCGGCTGCTCGGGAAGAAGCCGCCGTTCATGCGTTCGGCCTGGACGCGCAACATCATGACCGCGTCGGCGGCAGGCAGTTCGGCGTCGAGGTCGGTCGCCACGCGCACCGGCCACGTGTCGACTCCGGTCGGCTGCAGCGTGGGCGGCGCCACCAGGACGACGTCGGCGCCCAGCGTCGACAACAGCAGCGCGTTGGATCGGGCCACCCGGGAGTGCAGGATATCGCCGACGATGACGACGCGACGACCTTCCAGGCCGCCGAGTCGCTGCCGGATCGTGTAGGCGTCGAGCAGTGCCTGCGTCGGATGCTCGTGCATGCCGTCGCCCGCGTTGATGATCGACGGACCGGTGGACCCTGGAATGCCGAGGACGTCGCTGCCGTCGTTGGTCCACCGCGCGATCTGGGCTGCGGCCCCGGACGCCGGGTGCCGGACAACGAGGGCATCCGCGCCGAGCGCCCGGAGAGTCTTCGCGGTGTCGCGCAGCGATTCGCCCTTGTTCACCGATGACGTCGACGCGCTCACGTTGATCGCGTCGGCACTCATCCATTTTGCGGCGACCTCGAACGAGACGCGGGTGCGCGTCGAGTTCTCGTAGAACACTGTCATGACGGTTCGGCCACGCAGTGTCGGAAGCTTGCGCACTTCGCGACCGGCGAGCGCCTGCTCGAACCGCTGGGCTTCGTCGAGGATGTCGATCGCCTCGTCGCGCGACAGGTCTGCGGCGGAGAGCAGGTGCTTCATCGGAGCACCACCTCGTCGAGACCGTCGTGTTCGTGCAGATGCACCTGTACGTCTTCGTCGCGGGCCGTCGGGATGTTCTTGCCGACGTAGTCCGCGCGCAGCGGCAGTTCGCGGTGACCGCGATCGACGAGGACGGCGAGTTGAACGGCGGCCGGTCGACCGAGGTCGCGCAGCGCATCGAGCGCAGCGCGCACGGTGCGGCCGGAGAACAGGACGTCGTCGACGAGGATGACGAGCGCGCCGTCGACGCCCCCTTCGGGGACGAGCGTGCGTTCGAGGGGGCGATGCGGCTTGTCGCGCAGATCGTCGCGGTACAGGGTGATGTCGAGGTATCCGGTCGGCACGGCGACCCCGGTGAACTCGGCGATCTTGTCGGCCAGCCGCTGCGCCAACGACGTGCCGCGGGTGGGTATCCCGATCAGGAGCACCCGGCGCGAACCGGACTCGTCCAGAGCGGTCTTCTCGATGACTTGATGTGCCATCCTGGCCACGGTGCGGCCGACGTCTGACGCGTCGAGCAGTACACGTGGATCACCCGGTGTCGGGTGGTGGGCATCATCGACTGGCGGAACCAAGCCGACCTCCTTCCCCGCCTCACTGGACGGTCCGTTAAAGGATTAGCGCTTGATGAAGAAGTCTACTCCGCCGATGCGGCGGCGCGGACCTGAGGTGCGAGTTCGGCCACCCGGCCGAGCACGCCGTTGATGAACGCGGGCGACTCGTCGGTCGACAGCTCCTTGGCGAGCTTGACCGCTTCGTCGATGACGACGTTGATGTCGACCTCGTTCGAGTACAGCAGCTCCCACACCGACAACCGCAGGATGGCGCGGTCGACGGCGGGCAGCCGGTGCAGTTTCCAGTTCTCGAGGTGCGACGAGATCACCGCGTCGATCTGCGCGGCGTCGGCCGAGACGCCCTCGACGAGCGTGACCGTGTAACCGGTCATCTCGCCGACGGCGTCATGCTCGGCGAACCAGTCGCGTCGCTCCTTGACCAGTTGGGTCGCCGGGACCTCTTTGGCCTCGGCCTCGAACAGGATGTCGACCGCGCGCCCGCGCATGCGGTGGCGGCCCTTCGCTTCACTCACTGATGGTTCTCGTCACTACTGGTTGTCGAACGGGGCGTCAACTGTTGACGCGGCCGAGGTAGTTGCCGTCGCGCGAGTCGATCTTCAGCTTGTCACCGGTGTTGATGAACAACGGGACGCTGATCTCGGCGCCGGTCTCCAGGGTCGCGGGCTTGGTGCCGCCGGTTGAGCGGTCGCCCTGCAGGCCGGGATCGGTATGGGTCACTTCGAGTTCGACGGTGACGGGCAGGTCTACCGACAGCGGCTCGCCCTCGTGCGTCGACACCTGGACGGTCATGTTCTCGAGGAGGAAGCGCGCACCGTCTCCGAGGACCTCGGGGAGGATGTTGATCTGCTCGAAGGTCTCGCCGTCCATGAAGACGAAGTCGGCGCCGTCCTTGTAGAGGAACGTCATATCGCGGCGGTCGACGGTCGCGGTCTCGACCTTGACGCCCGCGTTGAAGGTCTTGTCGACGTTCTTGCCCGACGTGACGTTCTTGATCTTGGTTCGCACGAAGGCAGGCCCCTTGCCGGGCTTGACGTGCTGGAACTCCATGATCTGCCAGAGCTGGTTGTCCATCTTCAGAACGAGGCCGTTCTTGAAGTCGGCGGTCGTCGCCATGAGTGTTCTCCTCGTGGTTGGTGTCGTCATGTCGGCCGGGTGGGCGTATAGAGCGCGTCTACAGGACGGTCAGCGAGCGGGACGTCGTCGTCAGGGACGTCGCTCCGCCGTCGGTGACCACCAGGGTGTCCTCGATCCGCACGCCACCGCGCCCCGGGAGGTAGATCCCGGGCTCCACGGTGACCGTTGCGCCGTCAGGCAGTGTACCGCTCGCAGCGGCTCCGATTCCCGGCGCTTCGTGGATCTGCAGGCCGACGCCGTGCCCGAGACCGTGTACGTAGTACTCGCCGTATCCTGCGTCGGCAATCAGCGTGCGGGCCGCGCCGTCGATCGCGGCGAGGTCGGCGCCCACGGCGAGCGCGTCCCGCCCGGCCTGCTGCGCAGCGGCGACGATGTCGTAGATCTCCACCTGCCACGCGGCCGGCTCGTCGAGCACGAAGGTGCGCGTCATATCCGAGTGGTAGCCGCCGACGACGGCGCCGAAATCGATCTTGACCAGGTCACCTGCGGCCAGAACGGCATCGGTGGGCCGATGGTGCGGCACGGCAGACCAGGCCCCCGCGGCGACGATGGTCTCGAACGCGACAGCGTCTGCGCCCAGTGCGAACATCGCCCACTCGAGGTCGCGCGCCACCTGTCGCTCGGTGCGACCGGGCGAGATCGCTCCGCGCGCGATCAGGTCCGCGAGCGCGGCGTCACCGAGCGCGCAGGCGGACGTGATCAACTCCACTTCGTTCGAGTCCTTCGCGACGCGGAGTTGCTCGACCGCGTCGACCACCGGGACCAGCTGGACGCCGAGTTCGCTGGAGAGTTCCGTGAGGCCTTCATATGCGGCGACGGTGACGACGTGCCCTTCGATGGCCACGCGTGCCCCCGGCTCGCGGTCGGCGACGAACCGCAGCAGGGCGCTCTGGCAGTCGCGGGCGATGATCGCCGTCATGTCCGCGCTCTGCTCCGCGACTTGCGTGAGGTAGCGGCCGTCGGTACTGATCCGGTCGGTACTGGTCTGGTCGGGGCTCGTCTGGTCGGGGCTCGTCTGGTCGGGGTCTGCGGGCTCGGTGACCCACACCAGGGCCGCGCCGTTGCTTCCGGTGAAGCCCGTCAGGTACCGCACATTGTTCAGGTCCGTCACGATGACCGCGTCGACGTCAGTGAGGGCCGGAGAACCGGCCAGCGCCGCACGACGGCGAGCGTTCGTATTACTCATCGGTATGTCTCCATTGTTGAACATGTTCTAGGCGGCTACTGTGTCTTCATGACTTCGTGGCTTATCCGTGGCGTTCTGATGTCCATTGTGCAGATCGCCGCCCGCTTCATCCTCGGTGCCGTCGTGATCGCCGCACCGTTGTCGAAGACGCTGTCGACGTCGCTCGCGCTCGCGGCGGTCGTCCTCATCGCCATCGTCTGGGGCGGTATCGACGGCATCCGCGATGCGCGCGCCCACGCCGACCCCGACGACTACGACGACCTCACCGTCCGCTGGCTCAAGGCCGGCCTGCTGGCCGGCTTCGTCTCCTGCCTGGTCAGCTGGATCGTCGGCACCGCAGGCTGGTTCAACGGCATCGGCCAGGCGTCGTTCGCCGTCGAGATCTTCGCGGGCACGTCGTTCATCACCCTCATCGTCTTCGTCCCGGCCTTCTTCGGCGCGTCGATCGGCCGCCTGATCATCCGCCGCGAGCAGCGCAAGGCCGAGCGCAACGCCGATGCCCCGACCGAGCAGACTCCCGTCGCCGCCTGAGCCACCCCGGCCCCTCTACTCGGCGGCCGAGGCTCAGAGCAGGACGGCTCCCCCGCCGGACTGTGTCCCGCCTGCGATCGCCGAGTAGGCCGCCGCGATGAGCGACGGGTCGGGTGCTTCGAGTCGTCCCGGTTTGGCCAGTCCGTCGAGCACGACGAAGCGCAGCATGCCCGAGCGGTTCTTCTTGTCGCCCGCCATGGTCTTGAGGAGCGCGTTCAGCGCGTCCGAATCGTATGACGTCGGGAGTCCGACGAGCTCCAGGATCGTGCGGTGGCGGTCTGCGGTCGCGTCGTCGAGGCGCCCGGCGAGGCGCGCGAGTTCGGCGGCGAACACCATGCCGACCGAGACGGCCGCTCCATGCCGCCACTTGTACTGTTCACGACGTTCGATCGCGTGCCCGAGCGTGTGCCCGTAGTTCAGGATCTCCCGCAGCGCCGACTCTTTGAGGTCTGCAGAGACTACGTCGGCCTTGACCTGTACCGAGCGGCGGATCAGTTCGGGGAGAACGTCGCCCTTCGGGTCGAGGGCCGCCTGCGGGTCGGCTTCGATCAGGTCGAGGATCACCGGGTCGGCGATGAAGCCGGTCTTGATCACTTCGGCCAGCCCGGACACGACCTCGTTGTGCGGCACCGTCTCCAGCGTCGCGAGGTCGATCAGGACGGCGTCCGGTTCGTGGAAGGAGCCCACCAGGTTCTTCCCGGCGTCGGTGTTGATGCCGGTCTTGCCGCCGACTGCGGCGTCGACCATCGCGAGCAGTGTGGTCGGCACGTGGATGACACCGATTCCGCGCATCCAGGTGGCCGCCGCGAAACCCGCGAGATCGGTGGCTGCGCCGCCGCCAAGACTGATCACCTTGTCGTTGCGCATCATGCCGATGCGTCCGAACACCTCCCAGCAGAACGACGCGACCGACAGGTCTTTGCCCGCTTCGGCGTCCGGGATCTCGACACGGTGTGCATCGAAGCCCCGCTCGGCGAGATATGCGCGGATCTGTTCGGCGGTCTGCGCGAGCGTCGGCTGATAGACGATGGTGACGCGGTCGGCGCCCTTCGCGGCGGCCGCGACGTCGTCGAGCAGTCCTCGACCGATCGTGACGTCATACGGGGCTGCGGCGCGAACTGCGACGGTGACCGGTTCGGTCATGATTTCTCCTGATCAAGTCGGCTGATGATGTCGGCGACCACAGTCGTCACCGGCTGGGCGGCGTCCACGATGTGGGTGGCGACGCCCCGGTAGTGCTCGACGCGCGCCGCGAGGATCGTGCGGTAGCGCTCGTCCGGACGATCGTCGGCGAGTAACGGTCGATTCGTCCCGGCGACGCGCGCGAATCCGTCGTCGGCGCTGATCTCCAAGTAGACGACGTGACAGCCGGCGAGGGCGTCGCGGATCGCAGCTACCGTCGGTGACCCGCCGCCGAGCGCGACGACGCCACGGGCCGACGCGAGAACGTCTCGGACCGTGTCGGCTTCGATCGCGCGGAATCCGTCTTCGCCGTCGGCGGTGAAGATCTCCGGGATGGTTCGTCCGGCTCGCCGTTCGATCTCGGTGTCGGTGTCGACGAAGTCGACAGACAGACGCTCCGCGAGCGCGGTGCCGACGGTCGACTTACCCGACCCCATGAATCCGGCCAAGACGACGAGCGGGCGGTCGACGACCGTGCGGGCGGTCATCGGCGCGGTGTCCGTCACGGGCGCGGCGGGCGCGCGTGCACCGAGTCCAGGTAGGCGCGCGCGTTGGTCTGTGTCTCGGTGACCGAGTCGCCGCCGAACTTCTCCAACGCCGCCTGTGCGACGACGAGCGCGACCATCGCCTCGGCGACGACGCCTGCGGCGGGTACCGCGCACACGTCGCTGCGCTGGTGGATGGCGCTCGCGGGTTCGCCGGTGGACATGTCAACGGTCGCCAGGGCGCGCGGCACTGTCGAGATCGGCTTCATCGCCGCCCGCACGCGCAGGTCTTCGCCGTTGGTCATGCCACCTTCGAGCCCGCCCGCCCGGTTGGTCGAACGGAGGACGCCGTCGGCGCCTGCGACCATCTCGTCGTGGGCCTGGCTGCCGCGGCGTCGTGCGGTCTCGAACCCGTCGCCGACCTCGACGCCCTTGATGGCCTGGATCCCCATGAGTGCTGCAGCCAGGCGCGCGTCCAATCGAGTCTCGCCGCTCACATGCGAACCGAGGCCGACCGGTACACCGGTCACGATGACTTCGACGACGCCGCCGAGCGTGTCGCCGTCGCGTTTAGCGGCCTCGATCTCGCCGATCATCGACGTCTCGGCGTCTTTACCGAACGCGCGGACCGGGCTCGCGTCGATCGCGTCCAGGTCGGCCGGCCGCGGTGCGGGTCCGGCGTAGGGTTCGCTGTCGCCGATCGAGACGATGTGGGACACGATCTCGATGCCGAGCACCTGCTTGAGGAAGTTGCGGGCGACGGTTCCGGCGGTGACGCGGGCCGCCGTCTCGCGGGCGCTCGCCCGTTCCAGGATCGGGCGGGCGTCGTCGAAGCCGTACTTGAGCATGCCCGAGTAGTCGGCGTGTCCGGGACGTGGCCGGGTGAGCGCGGCGTTACGCGCACTGCCTGCGAGTTCGTCCTCGTCGACCGGGTCGGCCGCCATGACCTTCTCCCATCTGGGCCACTCGGTGTTGCCGATCTCGACAGCGATCGGTCCGCCGAGGGTCTTGCCGTGGCGGACACCGCCGATCACGGTGACTTCATCGGCTTCGAACTTCATCCGCGCACCGCGGCCGTAGCCGAGGCGCCGCCGAGCCAATTGTTCGGCGATGTCGGCGGACGTGATCTCCACGCCTGCCACCATCCCCTCGACAAGAGCAACCAGGGCCGGTCCATGTGATTCTCCGGCAGTCATCCAACGCAGCACGTCGTCAATTGTTCCAGAGTCGGGTCCGCCCACCGAATTCGCCCACACGCCACGTCACGGCCCGCGAGCGCTCACGGGCCTGCGGCGATCGAGAACGCGGTCACCAGACCCGCGGCAGCGACGAGCGCGGGCCCGTGCACGACGGCGCGTCGACGGCTGACGAGGCTCACGACGAGCGTGACACTCGCTGCGACGACGACCGTCGCCAATGCGGCGGCGGGCGCTCCGACTGCTCCCCCGACCACGGCGGCGAGCTTGACGTCCCCTCCGCCACATGTCCGGAGGGCGAATGCGACGGCGTAGACGGACGCACCCAGCACGCCGGCGAGCAGAACGAGCGGTTCGACGACGCCGGTCACCACCACGAGTCCGATCGCGGGCAGGGTGATCGCATTGGGTATGCGCCCGGTCCACGCGTCCGTCGCCGCGCATGCGAGCGCGGCACAGGCGAGAACGAGTGCGACCACGAGCATGGGTGCAAGCATCGTCGCTCGGCTGGGCGCTGCCAACCGCGTTATCCACAACCGGCGAGTAGGTGTGGTGCGCGCAGCGGCTCAGTCCGTGTCGATACCGACGGCGGCGGCCATCGCGGCCTTCGGCGCAGGTGAACCGGTGAACTGCGCCACCTGGCTGTACGCCTGGTTCAGGAGCATCACGAGCCCGCCGACGACGACGCCGCCGGCATCAGCGACAGCGGCGGCGAGGGGCGTCGGCCACGGATCGTAGATGACGTCGATCAGCCGCGCCGACGCCGCGACCGACGGCGCCAGAACGGCGGCGCCCGCAGCGGGCACGGTGGAGATCGTGATGTCGGCCGCCGCGCACTCGGCGCGCAGTCGATCGGTCGGCGCGAAGCCGACGACGTGCGCGTTGACCGCCAGCCGGTCGGCGAGGATAAGGAGCCCGGCAGCCCGTCCCGCGTCCCGAGCCACGACGATGACGTCCGTGACGCCCGCCTCGGCGAGCGCCGCCAACGCGGGCCGCGCCGTCCCGCCCGCACCGATCAGCACCGCACGGGTCGGCGGTTCGACGAGCCCGGTCTGCGCGATCGCGCCCGTGACGCCGTCGACGTCCGTGCAGTCGGCTCGCCACCCGCCGTCGGACCGGACCAGGGTGTTGACCGAACCGATGAGCTCGGCGCGCTCAGTCACCGTGTCGGCGAACGCGAGCGCAGCCGATTTGCACGGCATCGTCACCGAGAAGCCGATCCACTCCGGGCCCGCGGAGCCGACTCGATCCGCGAGTTGGTCGGCGGTCGTCTCGAGCGCGTCGTACGTCCACTCCGTAAGACCGAGCGCGGCGTACGCCGCCCGATGCAGCGCGGGCGACTTCGAGTGAGCGATCGGCGACCCGAGCACCGCTGCGCGACGCCCGAGACCGTTATTCACAGCCGACCGACAGGAACTTGTTGCGGCACGCGACCTGACGGTTCTGTTTGTGCTTCTCGAAGGTGCTGGCGAACAACGTAGTCCCGTCCTCGTCGACGGTCACGAAGTACAGCCAGGTGCCGTCGGCGGGGTCCTCGGTGGCGCGGAGCGCACGGTCGCCGACCGCGCCGATCGGCGTCAACGGCAGCCCGTTGTGCTTGTAGGTGTTCCACTCGTTGTCGTCGTTGTAGGCGTCGCCGTGCAAGTCGTTGGCCCGGACGTCCGCCGTGTAGTTGGCGGTCGAGTCCATCTCCAGCCGCTGGTCGCGATCGAGCCGGTTGAGGATGACGCGCGCGACCTTCGGGAAGTCGTCTTCCTTCCTCGCCTCCGCTTCGACGATCGACGCGACGGTCAGCGCGTCGTACGGGGACAGCTTCGCGTCGTTGCCGTCGAGGAGACCCCACGCCGTGTATCGCGTCTCGCTGCGCGTGATGAGTTCGCGCAGGATCTGCTTCGCGTCGAGCCGCGGATCGATGTTCTCCCACGCTCCGGAGGCGATGAGGCCCTCGATACGTCGGTGGTCGCCGGTCAGCTCCTGGACCTTCTGTTTCGCCCACGACGGAACGCCCAACTCGTCGGGAGTCGCCTGAGCCGCCGCTTCGTCGAGTTGCTCGACGCTCACGCCGTACTCGGCGTCGTCGGTGGTGAACGTCGTCGCCTTCGAGATCATCTCGAAGATGCCCGGTCGCGTGTTCCCGCCGGTGCTCTCCTTCGAATCCAGTTGCAGCCCTTCGGGAACGATGATCCGCCCGACTCGTTTGTCGGTGCCGCTCATCATGTCGAGCGCGCTCTTCGCCGAGATCCCCTTCGGCAGGTCGTAGAAGCCCGCCGACACGCCGGGACCGTTCTCCGCAGCGTCGACGAACGCCCGCTTGCTGCCGACCACGCCCGCGTCGGCCAAGGTCTGCCCGACGTCGCGGATCGCCGCGTCCGACGGCACTTCGACGAGCACAGCGCCCGACCCGGTCGCGCTGTCGTAGTCGGTCCGGGAGTCGAAGACACCGAACCATTTCAGTCCGAGTCCGCCGACGACGAGTACCAGGATCAGTACGACGACTCCGATGCCGATCAGGACGCGTTTGTTGCGTCGACGTGCGGGCATCGCACCGCCCACGACGGGGTCGTCGCCGTCGTCGTCCAGGATGTCGAGCGCCGCGGGCCCGTACCCGGCCGGGGACTCCTCGTCGTCGGGTGGGTACACCTGCGTCTCGCGCGGAAACTCCCCTACGTCGTCCGGTCGTGACTCGAGGACATCGAACGCGGCGTCGTGCACCGTGACAGGTTCGGCAGGCACCGACGCGGGCGGCATCTGCTCGGTCCGCGGCGCGAAGGCGGCGGGCGCCGCATGCCGGGACCGCGGGGTCGGCTGGGTCGTGGCCTCCGGAGGAGTCTCGATCGGAGGAGCCGGGGGCGGCGCCTGCCGACGCGGTGCGGGCGGCTCAGGACGTGCGTGCGCGGGCGGGGGCTGCTGCGTCCACCGCGGGTCGGTGAACTGCATCGCCGAATCGTCCGAGCTGCGGTAGCGCACTTCGAAGTACGATGACGCACCCTCGGTGGGCTCCGGCGTCCGATACTCGATCGTCGGGTCCGGCAGCGCTCGGTCGACACGGACGATCGGAATACTTCCCGTAGTCGTGGGGTCACCCGGCCCGCGGCGACGACGATGCCTGTTCGGGGCCTGCGACGCGGGCCGGTCGGTGAAATACCGCCGGGAGTCGTCGCTCCCCGGGCGAGACATCGGGTCCTGATCAGTCACGTCGATCGATCCTCCTCATCGGCGAATGCCTCACCGGTGCGCGTCCAACCATCCCTGGAGGATAGCCACCGCAGCGGCCTGATCCACGACGGCGCGCGCATCCTTCGCCTTCACACCATTTGCCCGTAATGCCGTTGTTGCGGTGACTGTCGTCAACCGCTCGTCGTAAAACTCGGTCGGTACGTCCGGTCGATCGTCGCGCTCGCGCAGCCGTGCTGCGAGCGCCCTCCCGAACCCCCGCGCGAACCTCGTCGCGTGTCCCTCCGTGTTGGCGAGCGTCCGCGGCAGCCCGATGACCACACCGACCGCCTCATACTCGTCGATGATCTCGACGATGCGTTCGATGTCGCTGCGGTCCTTGGCGCGCCGAACCGTCTCGACGGGGGTGGCGAGGATCCCGTCGGGATCGCACACGGCGACCCCGACGCGCACGCTCCCCACGTCGATCGCGATCCGTCGGCCGCGAGGGGAGATCATCGCCCTCCGACTACGTCGCGCAAGCGCACGAGCGCAGCATCCACACCCGAGGCGTCCGTGCCCGATCCCTGCGCCAGATCGGGCTTGCCGCCGCCACGACCGGCCACCAACGGCGCGATCTCCTTGACGACGTCGCCCGCCTTGATACCTGCCGCGCGCGCCGCGTCGGTGGTGCCGACCGCGAACGGAACCTTGTCGCCGTCGGCGGAGAACAGCGCAACGACGGCGTTCCGGTCGGCGACACGTCCACGCAGATCGGTGACGAGCGAACGCAGCCCGTTCGCGTCGACGCCGTCGGCCACGCGACCGGCGACGACGAGGGTCTCCCCGACGGTCTGAGCCTCGTCGATGAGTCCGGTCACGGCGGCGCGCGCCTGCTCGGCCCTCGCCGCGTCGAGCGCCTTCTCCGCATCACGCAGACGTGCGACGAGCTGCTCGACCCGTCCCGGAACCTGATCGGACGGCACCTTCAGCGACGACGCCAGGCCCGCCATGAGCGCGCGCTCCTTCGACAGGTAGCGGAAGGAGTCCATGCCGACGTACGCCTCGACGCGTCGGACACCGGAGCCGACCGACGACTCGCCGATCACCGTGATCGGACCGACCTGCGCCGAGCTTCCGACATGCGTTCCGCCGCACAGTTCCATGGAGAACGGTCCACCGATCTCGACCACGCGCACGCGGTCGCCATAATTCTCGCCGAAGAGCGCCATCGCACCCATCGCCTTCGCCTTGTCCAGATCGGTCTCGAACGTATTGACCTGGAAGTTCGATTCGACCGCCTCGTTGCTGATCTGTTCGATCTGCGCACGTTGCTCGTCCGTGAGTCCGCTGGCCGAATGGAAGTCGAACCTCAGATAGCCCGGCCGGTTCAACGACCCGGCCTGGGTCGCGGTCGGGCCGAGGATCTGCCGGAGCGCCGCCCCGACCAGGTGCGTGCCCGAGTGCCCCTGCGTCGCGCCGTGACGCCAGCCGGCGTCGACGCTCGCGAGGACCTCGTCGCCCTCGGTGATCTCACCCTCGTCGACGACCACCCGATGCAACCACACCTGTTTGCCGACCTTCTGCACGTCCTTCACCGACAAACGGACACCATCCGACGTCGTGATGACGCCCTGGTCCGCGGTCTGGCCGCCGGCCTCCGCGTACAGCGGACTGCGGTCGAGGATCACCTCGAGTTCGCTGCCCGGCGACGCCGAGCGGATCCGTTCGCCGCCGGCGACCAGGCCGAGCACGCGCGCCTCCGACACCAACTCGTCGAATCCGGTGAAGACAGTCGGGCCGCGGTCGAGAAACTCGCGGTACACGGTCTGGTCGGCGTGCGACGACTTCCGTGACGTCGCATCCGCCTTCGCACGGCTGCGCTGTTCGGCCATGAGCTCGGTGAAACCGTCACGGTCGACCTGCAGGCCAGCCTCGGACGCCATCTCCAGAGTCAACTCGATCGGGAACCCGTACGTGTCATGCAACGCGAACGCATCGCTGCCGCTGATCTGCGACCTACCGCTCGCCCTCGTCGCATCCGCTGCTTCGGAGAAGAGCTTCGAGCCGGCCGCGAGCGTCCTGGAGAAGCTCGCCTCCTCGCCGACGGCGACAGCCACGATGTGCTCGCGCTGTCGAGCGAGCTCGGGGTACGACGGACTCATCAGGTCGATGACCGCCTCCGTGATCCGCCCCATCGACGCATTTCCGGCGCCGCTCACTTCGTTCCCGGCGCCGCCACCTCCCGGCCCGCTCACTTCGTTCCCGGCGCCGCCACCTCCCGGCCCGCTCACTTCGTTCCCGGCGCCGAGCAACCGGACCGAGCGCACGACGCGGCGCAGCAAGCGCCGCAGCACGTAGCCGCGTCCGTCATTGGACGGCACGACGCCGTCGCCGATCAACATCACCGACGTGCGGGCATGGTCGGCGATCACCCGGAACAAGACGTCGTCCTCATGCCGACCGACACCGTAACCGCGGCCGGTCAACTGTGCCGCCAGATCGATGATGGGGCGGCACAGGTCCGTCTCGTACACGTTGTCGACACCCTGCAGGATGCAGGCGACGCGTTCGATGCCCATCCCGGTGTCGATGTTCTTCTTCGGGAGGGGACCGAGGATCTCGTAGTCGTCCTTGCCTCCGCCTTCGCCCCGGATGTTCTCCATGAACACGAGATTCCAGATCTCGATGTACCGGTCCTCGTCCGCCTCGGGGCCGCCTTCGACGCCGTAGTCGGGACCGCGATCATAGAAGATCTCCGAGCACGGGCCGCACGGGCCGGGCACGCCCATCGACCAGTAGTTGTCCTTGAGTCCCCGACGCTGGATCCGTTCGGCGGGCACACCGATCTCGTCGCGCCAGATCCGCTCGGCCTCGTCGTCGTCGAGGTACACGGTCGGCCACAGCCGGGTCGGATCGATACCGTAGCCGCCGTCGTCGACAGGGTCGGTCAGCAACGTCCACGCGAAGGTGATCGCCTCGCGCTTGAAATAGTCACCGAACGAGAAGTTGCCAGCCATCTGAAAAAACGTGTTGTGCCGGGTCGTGATGCCGACCTCTTCGATGTCGAGGGTGCGCACACACTTCTGCACACTGGTCGCCCGCTCGTACGGGGGCGTCTGGTCGCCGAGGAAGTACGGCTTGAACGGCACCATGCCCGCATTCACGAACAGCAGATTCGGGTCGTCGAGAATCAGCGATGCGCTGGGCACCTCGGTGTGTCCGGCACGGATGAAGTGATCCAGGAACCGCTTCCGGATGTCATGCGTCTGCACTGCGGGGTGTCCTTCGTCGAGAATCGCTGAGCGTTTAGGTGGCTGGGTGTTCAGGTTGCTGGGTGTTCGAGTCTGAGTTTACCGGGGGGCCGTCAGTGGCGGCGGCCACGGTTCACCGCGCTCCGGATGATGGTGCGCAGCTTGCCCACCCGCGGCCCCAACTCGCGTTCGAAACCGTGGTCGGTCGGCGTGTAGTAGTCGGATCCGACGAGTTCGTCCGGCGGATACTGTTGCGGTAGAACACCATCGGGATGATCGTGCGGGAACCGGTAGCCGATGGCGTTGCCGAGCTTCTTGGCGCCCGCATAATGACCGTCACGCAGGTGTGGCGGCACCGCTCCGGCCTTGCCCGCCGCGACGTCTGCCATGGCCGCACCGAGCGCGGACGTCACCGACCCCGACTTGGGCGCAGTAGCCAGATGGATCGTCGCCTGCGCCAACGCCAACTGCGCCTCCGGCATACCGACGAGTTGGACCACCTGGCTCGCGGCCACGGCCGTCTGCAGAGCGGTCGGATCAGCCATCCCAATGTCTTCGCTCGCGTGGATCATCAGACGCCTCGCGATGAATCGCGGGTCTTCGCCCGCTGACATCATCCGAGCCAGATAGTGCAGGGCCGCGTCGACGTCCGAGCCGCGGATCGATTTGATGAACGCGCTCGTCACGTCGTAGTGCTGATCGCCGGACCGGTCGTAGCGGACGGCTGCCCGGTCGATCGCGGCCTCGACATCGGCGACGGCGACGACGCCGTCGGAGGCGCCGTCGGCGCTGGCCTCCAACGCGGTCAACGCGCGCCGGGCGTCACCGCCGGAGACTGCGACGAGATGCTCGAGCGCCTCGTCGGCCACCTCGACCGAACCGTCGAGACCGCGCGGGTCGGCGACCGCTCGCCGCAGAACCGTCCGGACGTCCTCGTCGGTCAGCGACCGCAGGTTCAGCACGAGCGACCGAGAGAGCAGCGGGGCGACCACCGAGAACGATGGGTTCTCCGTCGTCGCCGCGACCAGCAGGACGATGCGATTCTCGACCGCGTCGAGCAGTGCGTCCTGCTGCGTCTTGGAGAAGCGATGGACCTCGTCGATGAACAGGACAGTCTGTTCGCCCCGAACGAGCCGACGTCGTGCGGCGTCGATCACGGCGCGCACCTCTTTGACGCCCGCAGACAGCGCCGAGAGCGCTTCGAAACTGCCGCCCGTCGCCTGGCTGATCAACGACGCCATCGTCGTCTTGCCGGTGCCGGGTGGACCGTACAGCATCACCGAGGACCCGCCGGAGCCCGCAATCAGCCTCCGCAGCGGAGACCGCTCACCCAGGAGGTGGTCTTGTCCGACGACCTCGTCGAGGGATGCCGGACGCATTCTGACCGCGAGCGGCGCCGACGGCGCGGGCGTCTGCGGGGTGGTGCGCGTCCCGGTGCCGACGTCGTCGAAGAGCCCGTCCGAATCGCTCATCGGCGGCCGATCACTCGAACCAGAGTCGTTGCAGCGCGCGCTGCACGTCGTGCGCCACGCCGGCTACCGACTCGACGACGTCTCCGCCGGCCATGGCGTCGGCCGCGACCGCAAGATCGGCCCACCGGGCGGTCACGACGCGAGGGTCGCTCGTGTGGAGCGCCCAATCGTGCCCGGACGTGTCCGATTCGAGCATCCAGTAGGTGCCCAACCACGTCCACAGTGTCCGCGGTGTCAGCAGCAGATTGCCCAGCGTCGTGTCGTCGTTCAACGCGGGCCACAGCGGTCCGGCTTCGGATCGCCACGCGTCCACCAGCGCCGACTCGAGTTCCACCTGGTGGGCGACGCCCTGGTCGGATAGCGCCGCGGGGAAAGTCGTCAACGCATACGCGACGTCGAGGGTCGCGTCGCGGAAGGCGCCCCACTCGTAGTCCATGAACTGGACACCATCGTCGTTGATGAGGATGTTGTCCGGGCCGACGTCGGACGGGCTGAACGCGCGGAACCGGCCCTCGTCGAAGAGGGTCAGACCGGAGTCGAGGACTCTCCGGAACTCGTCCGGGACGTCGACGCCGACCTCCGCCGCCACTTCGTCGGCCCGCCGGACCGACTCCGACGCCTCGCCGCCGATGCCCGCGAACACCGGGTCGTCGGCAACATCGCGTGGGCCGACTCCGCCGCGCCCGCTCACGCGGAGCAACGCTTGGAAGTCGTCCTCGCCGCCGTAGGTAGCGGCGTGCATGCGTCCCAACGCCTGACCCCACGCGCTGACGCCGCGGTGGATGTCGTCGATGTCCGACGACGCGAGTTGGTCGAGCATGCCGCGGCCGCTGCCCAGATCGGTCAGCACGAGAATGCGCGTGTCCAGGTCGGACGCGAGCAGCTGTGGGCCGGGCCGGGACACCGTCGGCAACGCAGTCGCATACCGGTACGACGCGATCTCGCGCAGCACCTGGCCCGCTTCGGAGTTGTCGTCGAACGCCTTGACGACGACGGTGCGGTCGAGAGAGACCGGGTTGTCGGCGACCCGGAAGCGCACCACGGTGCTGCGTCCGGATCCACCGAGATCCTCCGGATCGTCGATCTGAACTTGGCTTCCCGCTCGTCGCGTCAGGACGTCCTGCGCCGCGTCGAGGACGGAGTCGATTCGATCGTGTGCCACAAGGGTCATGACTGTTTCAGGCGTTAACCGCCTGTCCCTCCTGAGCTTTGGGACCCGGTTCGTTCTTGGGGACGGGCTTCGCGTCGATGCCCGACTCCTTGCGCTGCGCCGCAGTGATGGGCGCGGGTGCGTCGGTGAGCGGGTCGACACCGCCGCCGGACTTCGGGAAGGCGATCACCTCGCGGATGGAGGCCTCGCCCGCCAGCAGGGACGTGATGCGGTCCCAGCCGAAGGCGATGCCGCCGTGCGGCGGCGCACCGTAGGCGAACGCGTCGAGGAGGAAACCGAACTTCTCCTGCGCCTCCTCCTCGCCGATCCCCATGATCTTGAAGACCCGTTCCTGCACATCGCGGCGGTGGATACGGATCGAGCCTCCGCCGATCTCGTTGCCGTTGCACACGATGTCGTAGGCGTACGCCACCGCGGCGCCCGGATCTGATTCCAGGTCGGCCATGCACTCGGGTTTGGGCGAGGTGAACGCGTGGTGGACCGCGGTCCACGCTCCCGAGCCGACCGCGACGTCGCCCGCGGCGGTCGCGTCATCGGCGGGCTCGAACATCGGTGCGTCGACGACCCAGGTGAACGCCCAGTCGTCGTCGTTGATGAGGCCGAGTTTGTCGGCGATCTCGCCGCGAGCGGCGCCGAGCAGAGCACGCATCGGTTTCGTCGGTCCGGCAGCGAAGAAGATGCAGTCGCCAGGCTTCGCGCCGACGTGGGCCGCGATGGTGTCGCGTTCGGTGTCGGAGATATTCTTCGAGACCGGTCCGGTGAGGCTGCCGTCCTCCTGGACCAACACATATGCCAGCCCCTTGGCGCCGCGCTGCTTGGCCCACTCCTGCCACGCGTCGAGCTGGCGACGCGGCTGCGACGCCCCGCCCGCCATCACGACGGCGCCGACGTACGGCGCCTTGAACACGCGGAACGGGGTGTCGGCGAAGAACTCGGTGCATTCGACGAGTTCGATGTCGAAGCGCAGGTCGGGCTTGTCGCTGCCGAACCGTCGCATGGCGTCCGCGTAGGTGATGCGCGGGATCGGCGTGGTGATCTCATGGCCGATCAGCTTCCACAGCGAAACCAGGATCTCCTCGGCGAGGGCGATCACATCGTCCTCGTCCACGAAGCTCATCTCGATGTCGAGCTGAGTGAACTCGGGTTGGCGATCGGCGCGGAAGTCCTCGTCGCGGTAGCAGCGGGCGATCTGGTAGTACCGCTCCATGCCCGCGACCATGAGCAGTTGCTTGAACAGCTGCGGACTCTGCGGCAACGCGTAGAAACTGCCCGGTTGCAGGCGTGCGGGCACCAGGAAATCGCGAGCACCCTCCGGGGTGGAGCGGGTGAGGGTCGGTGTCTCGATCTCGACGAAGTCGTGTCCCCCCAGGACGGTGCGAGCGGCAGCGCTCACCTGCGAACGCAGACGGATAGCGCGCGCGGGCCCTTCACGGCGAAGGTCGAGGTAGCGGTGACGCAGGCGCGTCTCCTCGCCGGGCTGCTCGTCGAGCTGGAACGGCAGCGGAGCCGATTCGTTGAGCACGACGAGTTCGGTGGCGTTCAACTCGATGTCGCCGGACGCAAGCGCCGGGTTCTCGCTGCCTTCGGGCCGTGCTTCGACGACGCCGGTCACCTGGACACAGAACTCGGCACGCAGACGGTGAGCAGCGTCGGCCACCTCGTCGTCTCGGAACACCACCTGGACCAGGCCCGAGGAGTCGCGGAGGTCGATGAACACGACTCCGCCGTGGTCGCGGCGTCGTGCGACCCAACCGGCGACGGTGACAGTCTGCGAGGCGTCCTCGCGGCGCAACGATCCAGCGAAATGCGTGCGGAGCACTGGGTTCCTTCCTGATAAGGACAAGATGATCTCGCCACAGTCTACGTTTCGAGTCCGACGCAGTGACAGCTACGTCTCCGACGATGCCCCGAAACCGGCACCGCACCCGCTAGCCTGACTCCATGACTTTCCAGGGAAGCGGGCCGCTGGCCGGCGGCAATGTCTCCGGCGGCGGCGGAGGCGGCGGCGGGCGGATCGCCATGGGCGGCGGCCTGGGCCTGGTCGTAACCGTCGTCGCACTGCTGTTCGGCGTCAACCCCGGAGACATCATGGGTGGCGGCGCGACGTCGTCCCAGACGAGCACCGGATCGGACGCGGCGCTGCAGGAGCACATCGACAACTGCACGATCGAGCAGGCCAACACCGATGACGTCTGCCGGATCAAGGCGACGGCGATCAGCGTCAACAAGGTGTGGGGCGACCTGATGGGCGACTACACCGAGCCGTCCGTCCAAATCTTCTCCGGGAACATCAACACGGGCTGCGGTGCGGCGTCGTCGGCGATGGGCCCGTTCTACTGCCCAGCAGACGAGACCGCGTACTTCGATCCGGGTTTCTTCGCCGAACTCAAGCGGATGGGCGGGTCGGACGGCCCGCTCGCGCAGGAATACGTCGTCGCCCACGAGTTCGGCCACCACGTCGAGAATTTGACGGGCGTCCTCGCCAAGGGACAGCGGATGGGCAACGACGGCTCGGTCCGCGTCGAACTGCAGGCCGACTGCTTGGCCGGTGTCTGGGCCCAGCACGCCGACGACGGCCCGGACGCGATGCTCGCTCCGCTGACCGACGACCAGATCGCGTCGGTGATCCAGACCGCCAAAGCCATCGGAGACGACAGCATCCAAGGCTCCAACTCGAACCCGGAGGGCTGGACCCACGGCAGCGCCCGCCAGCGTCAACGCTGGTTCACCACCGGCTACGAGTCTGGGAACCCGACACGCTGCGACACGTTCGCCACCAACGACCTGTAAACGCGACCGACCGGTAAACGCGGGGCACGTCGACATCCGCGGCACCCGCTGACGCCAGCCGCGGGTCTCATCGACACCTGCGGCATTCAGGAGTGCCGCGAATGTCGACGAGACCCGCGGAAAGAGTGTGCGGTTCGCCCCTGTGGATAACGGGGGTGCGTTTTCGGTGCGGTGGGCGTTCACTGTCGATATGTGGCCGGTCGACAGGTACGGAATCGTGCATCGCCGCGTGGCGCTCGCTGCCGGATTCTCTGAGCGGACGTTATCGGCCGCGGTCCGGGCCGGGGAACTTCTCGTCGTTGGCCGGGGGAGGTACATGCCGCAGACGAGCCTCATCGGCCGGGCCGACGCCACCGCGGTGTTGTACCTGGCCAGGTGTCTCGCGGCCGCCACCGGCCCGCACGCGATGGTACTCAGCCACGAATCCGCTGCCGCGGTTCACGGCTTCGCCCTTCTCTACCCGGATCGCGCGCACGTGCATATGACGAACGGTCGGCCCGGCGGCGGCTACAAGCAGGAGCGACGGATCGTGCACACCGGTGTCCTCGCCGACGACGACATCACCGAAGTGGACGGCGTCCTCGTGACGAGCATGGGGCGAACCGTCGTGGATCTGGCTCTTGCGGCGAAGCACTTCGCGCAGGCGTTGACGGCCTTCGACGTCGGACTGGCGAAGAGCCCGCCAGCAGGCGACGACGAGTGCCGTGACGAGATGGCGCGTGCGCTCGCATCCAGTCGGCGCGGTGTGGCACTTGCGCGGCGAGCTCTGTCGTTCGCCGACGGCAGAGCAGAGTCGCCGGGTGAGTCCTGGAGCCGAGCGCACATCATCAACGCCGGGCTGCCGATCCCCGACCTTCAGGTCCGTTACCGCTTACGCTCGGGCCGCACAGCGTTCTGCGACTTCGGCACGATGGGCAGGTTCGTCGGCGAATTCGACGGGCTCGTCAAGTACCGGCGCGACATGCGCAACGGCGAGGAGCCCGAAGACGTCGTCATCCGCGAAAAGATCAGGGAGGACGAGCTCCGCGACCTCGGCCTCGACGTCGCCCGATGGACCTGGGACGACCTGCGGACCGGGCGGGTGGTGTCGATTGTCCGGAAACACTACGAGGACGCCGGCATCATCTGACGGTCGCGGCACTCACCGACATTCGCGGCATCTGTGAATGCCGCGAATGTCGCTGAAGCCCGCGCCTGTGCCTCGAACACCGCGAACGTCGCCGAAACCCGCGGATGCCTCAGGACGTGAGTCGGCTGCGGACCTGTGCGAGGACGTCGTCGAGAGGCACCGACTGCTGTTCGCCGTTGCCGAGGTCCTTGATCTCGATGATCCGTTCGTCGAGTTCGCGCTCGCCAAGGACGAGGGCCAGCCGCGCGCCGGAGCGGTCGGCGGCCTTCATCGCGCCTTTGAGCGCGCGGTCGCCGTAGGCAAGGTCGATCGAGATCCCCGCGTCGCGCAGCGCACCGGCGACGCTGACCATCTCGGCCTTGGCCGCGGCGCCGAGCGGGACGCCGAACACCTGGACACGGCCCGCACCCGCGACCGAGACCCCCTCGGCCTGCAACGCGAGGACCGTGCGGTCGACGCCGATGCCGAACCCGACGCCGGACAGCTCCTGCTTGCCGCCGAGTTGCTTCATCAGTCCGTCGTAGCGTCCGCCACCGCCGATCCCCGACTGCGCGCCGAGCCCGTCGTGGACGAATTCGAACGTCGTCTTCGTGTAGTAGTCGAGCCCCCGGACCAGCCGCGGGTTGATCACGTACTGCACGCCGAGACGGTCCAGGTGAGCCTTGACCTGCTCGAAGTGTTCGCGCGCGGAATCGCTCAGATGGTCGAGCATGAGCGGCGCGTCGGCCGTCGCCTCCCGCACCTCCGGGCGCTTGTCGTCGAGCACTCGCAGCGGGTTGATGCGAGCCCGTTCCCGCGTCGGCTCGTCGAGGTCGAGGCCTGACAGGAAGTCCTGCAACATCTCGCGGTACTGCGGCCGACACGTGTCGTCGCCCAATGACGTCAGGTCGAGGCGGTAGCCGGTCAGACCGAGCCGTCGGTATCCCTCGTCGGCGATCGCGATGACCTCGGCGTCCAACGCCGGGTCGTCGACACCGATCGCCTCGACACCCACCTGCTGCAGTTGCCGGTAGCGACCGGCCTGCGGACGCTCGTACCGGAAGAACGGACCCGAATAGCACAGCTTGACCGGCAGTTGCCCACGATCCAGACCGTGCTGGATCACCGCGCGCATCACACCTGCCGTCCCCTCCGGACGAAGGCTGACGGTACGACCGCCGCGGTCGGCAAACGTGTACATCTCTTTGCTCACCACATCGGTCGACTCACCGACGCCGCGAGCGAACAGCGCAGTCTCCTCAAAGATCGGCAGTTCGATGTGGCCGTATCCTGCGCGGTACGCCGCATCGGTCAGCGCGTTGCGAACGGCGAGGAAGTCCGCCGAAGCGGGCGGAAAATAGTCCGGAATGCCTTTCGGCGCGGAGAACTCGCTCACAGTCCGAATCGTCCCTTCTTCTTGATATCTGGTAGATCGACGAGGAACGGGTTGCCCGTGCGTTCGGCGCCGATCGTCGTCTGCGGTCCGTGACCGGGCAGAATCACCTGGTCGTCCTCTCGCGGCAACAGCTTCGCCGCGATCGAGTCGAGCAACCGCTGATGACTGCCCCCGGGCAGATCAGTACGGCCGATCGAACCGTTGAACAGTACGTCCCCGGAGAAGCAGACGGAAACTGTCTCGCCCGTATCCGGGTCGGCTGGCACGTCGGGCGTCAGCAGCACGCTCCCCCGCGAATGGCCGGGCGCATGATCGACGCTCCAGCGGAGACCCGCGACGTCGACGTCCTCGCCGTCGACGAACTCGATGACCTTCTCCGGCTCGACGAACTCAAGGTCGCCGATCATTGACGACAGCGCCGACCCGATCCCCATCCCGGGGTCGGTCAGCATCGGACGGTCATCCGCATGAATATAGACGGGCATCGAGAACTCGTCGGCCAACTCCTGCGCGTTCCATGTGTGATCGAGGTGCCCGTGCGTCAGAAACACGGCGACCGGCGTCAGGGAATACTCGGCCAACGCGGCACGCACCTGTGGCGCAGCGTCCTGACCCGGGTCGATGACGACGGCGTCCGAGCCTGGCGCCGACGCGACCAGATAGCAGTTGGTCTGGAATGCTCCGGCCGGGAACCCTGCGATCAGCACTGGCGTCACCCTTCTCTCGTGTGTCGAACCCATTGTCTCATCGAGTGATCAGGCCTCTGCGATAGCATGGGGCCGCCCCGCGCGGACTCTCGCCCGCGGACATCGCTTACAGGAGGTTCCACCAGCGTGTCGACCAACGAAGAGCGTCGCGACGCCGCCCGCCGCAAGCTCGAAGAGCGGCTTGAACGCGAGCAGCAGGCCGCGAAGAAGCGTCGACTCTCGATGATCGCCGCAGCAGGCGTCGTCGTCGTCGCCATCGCGGCCGTCGGCGGATACTTCTGGTGGCGTTCGTGGGACAACGATCGACACACCGTGTGCGACTACGCGGACGCCCCCGCCGACCTCCAGGGCCAGATCAAGAGCGTCGAGGCGATGCTGCCGCAGTTGGAAGCGGACAAGAAGCCCGAGGCCGAGGCGTTCCTGACGACCCTCCGCGACGGAGTCAAGAAGGAGCGGACCTCCCCGAAACCCGATTCCCGCACCCTCAACTCAGGTAACCCGGAATTGACCCTAGCCACCAATATGGGCGACGTCGCCGTCGATCTCGACCGCAGCCATGCTGCGTGCAACGTGAACGCCGTCATTTCCCTGGCCAACGACGGCTACTACAACGGGACCACCTGCTACCGACTCGCCAGCAGCCAGAACATCGCAGGTCTGCAGTGCGGCGATCCGACGCGCACCGGTGCGGGTTCGCCGGGCTGGAACTCACCGGACGAAGCGCCCGACTTCCTCGAGATGACGCCGCCCGATCCGCAGATGGCGCAGCTCGGCATGACCCAGGGCCAGATCACCTACCCGCGCGGCACCGTCGCCATCATCAATTCGAACAACCCTCAGGCGCAGGATCCGGCCCAGCAGGCCAACACCGGCAACGCCAACTTCATCGTCTTCACCAAGGACTCGACCTCCACGTCGCCCCTGTCCGTGATCGGCAAAGCGTCCCCGGATGGCATCAAAGTCATCGATGAGGTGATGAAGCAGGGCGCCGTCGTCGGACCCGGCTCCACTGCAGAGAACGGCGTCCCGAAGGCGAACCTCGAGATCAAGACGGCGTCCGTCAGCGACGACGACTGACAGATCCCAGATAGCCGCCCCCGGGTGGCGTCAGCCCGCTGACGTCACCCGGTACACGTCGTAGACGCCTTCGACGTTGCGGACCACATTCAGGACGTGGCCGAGATGCTTCGGATCGCCCATCTCGAAGGTGAACCGGCTGATCGCGACACGGTCGCGGCTCGTCGTCAGTGACGCGGACAGCAGGTTGACCCGCTCGTCCGCGAGCACCCTGGTCACGTCGGACAGCAACCGGTGGCGGTCGAGCGCCTCCACTTGGATCGCGACGAGGAACACTGCATTCGTCGTCGCGGCCCAACTGACCGGGACGAGTCGTTCCGGCTGCGTTCGCAACTCCTCGGAGTTGGTGCAGTCGGCGCGGTGGACGCTGACGCCGCCGCCGCGGGTCACGAAACCCAGGATCTCGTCGCCCGGCACCGGTGTGCAGCATTTGGCGAGTTTGACGAGCACGTTGCCGAGGCCTTCGACGACCACACCGCTGTCGCCCGAACTCGGACGGGAGTTCTGCGTCGACGACGGTGTCGCTCGGTTCGCGATCTCCTCCTCGGCCCCCTCGACACCACCAAGCATCGCGACCAGCCGATGCACCATACGTCCGGCTGGCACATGACCCTCACCGACCGCTGTGTAGAGCGCATCGACGTCGTTGAAGCCGAACTCCTTGGCGACGGACATCACGGACTCGCCGGACAGGAGGCGGTGCAGCGGCAACCCGCCGCGTCGCACCTCCTTGACGATCGCTTCCTTACCCGCCTCGAGCGCCTCCTCGCGACGCTCCTTCGCGAACCACTGACGGATCTTCGCTTTCGCCCGCGGCGAGACGACGAAGTTCTGCCAGTCTTTGCTCGGCCCCGCCGTCTCCGCCTTCGACGTGAAGACCTCGATGACCTCACCGTTCTCCAACGGTCGCTCCAGCGCGACCAGGCGGCCGTTGACGCGCGCGCCGATGCAGCGGTGCCCGACCTCGGTGTGGACGGCGTAGGCGAAATCGACCGGTGTCGATCCCGCAGGCAGGGTGATCACGTCGCCCTTCGGCGTGAAGACGAAGATCTCCCGGACGGCCAGGTCGTAGCGCAGTGATTCGAGGAACTCCCCCGGGTCCGCGGCTTCCCGCTGCCAGTCGAGAAGCTGGCGCATCCACGCCATGTCGTCGACTTCGGCGACATCGGTCGCCTTGCGTCCCTTGCCTTTCCGGCCCTCCTTGTAGCGCCAATGGGCCGCGATGCCGAACTCGGCGGTCCGGTGCATCTCGTGGGTGCGGATCTGGATCTCCAGAGGTTTGCCCTCCGGACCGATCACCGTCGTGTGCAGCGACTGGTAGACACCGAAACTCGGCTGGGCGATGTAGTCCTTGAAGCGGCCGGCCATCGGCTGCCACAGCGAGTGCACGACACCGATCGCGGCGTAACAGTCACGCACCTCGTCACATAGGATGCGCATCCCGACGAGGTCGTGGATGTCGTCGAAGTCCTTGCCGCGGACGATCATCTTCTGATAGATCGACCAGTAGTGCTTCGGGCGTCCTTCGACGTTCGCCTGGATGTGGGCTCCGCCGAGCGCGTTGTCGAGGTCGGTACGCACCCGAGCCAGATAGGTGTCACGGCTCGGCGCGCGGTCGGCGACGAGCCGTACGATCTCCTCGTACTTCTTCGGGTGCAGGATCGCGAAGGCAAGGTCCTCCAGCTCCCACTTCACCGTCGCCATGCCGAGGCGGTGTGCGAGGGGCGCGATCACCTCCAGCGTCTCGCGGGCCTTGCGGGCCTGCTTCTCGGGCGGCAGGAAGCGCATGGTCCGCATGTTGTGCAGACGGTCGGCCACTTTGATCACGAGCACGCGCGGGTCACGGGCCATCGCGATGATCATTTTGCGGATCGTCTCGCCTTCGGCAGCACTACCGAGGGCGACCTTGTCGAGTTTGGTCACGCCGTCGACGAGGTGCGCGACCTCCGCGCCGAAGTCGCTCTCGAGTTGCTGGAGCGAGTACTCGGTGTCCTCCACGGTGTCGTGCAGGAGCGCGGCGATCAACGTCGTCGTATCCATTCCGAGGTCGGCGAGGATCGTCGCGACGGCCAACGGATGCGTGATGTACGGGTCACCGGACTTGCGCATCTGACCGGTGTGATGCTGTTCGGCGACCTCATAGGCTTGTTGGAGGACCGCGACGTCGGCTTTCGGGTAGACGCTGCGGTGGAGCGTGACAAGCGGCTCCAGCACCTGCGTGACGCCGCCCCGCGGGGCCGACGTCATTCGGCGCGCGAGTCGAGCCCGCACGCGCCGAGAACTCAACGGTGCAGCTGTGTCTTCGCTGCGGCGCGCGGCATCGGGTTCACTCATGCTGCGAGTCTAAGTCACTCGCGGACAGTGATTCACATCACCCTTCGCACAGGTTGTGCACGTGCACCTGACCGGCGCCCGCCGCTTCGAGTCGTGCGCGTCCCGGGAATCCACTCAACTCCATGACGACCGCGACATCGGACACCTTCGCGCCGACCTGTTTGAGGAGATCGAGTGTGGCGCACAGAGTTCCACCAGTCGCGAGGACGTCGTCGACGACCGCGACCCGGCGCCCGGCGAACTCGATCCCGCACGCGGGAACTTCCAGTCGGGCCGAGCCGTACTCGAGGTCGTAATCGACGCCGATGACCGGAGGCGGAAGTTTGCCACCCTTGCGAACCGCGACGACGCCGATGCCGAGATGGTGGGCGATCGCACCGCCGAGCAGGAAGCCGCGAGCGTCGATGCCCGCGATGAGTTCGGCTCCCGCGCACGCGTCGGCGAGCGCCGCTGTCACGGCACGCAGACCGTCGGGCGCGGCGAGCACCGGAGTCAGGTCTTTGAATGCGACGCCTGGCTCTGGGAAGTCCGGAACGAGTCGGGCGTGCGCGTCGATGGAACGGCGTGCCCGATCGAGCCGATCCTGAACGCCGTTCGCGGCCACCTCAACGGTCATCGGGTCATTCCCCATCGGTCCATGTTCCATCCGGTTCCGGAGCGCCCCATACCGGGCACCATGCGTTGCACCGCGGCGGACGCGTCACGCCCGCGCACGCTGCCGTAGAGCGGGATCGTGGGCAGCTGGTCCCACGCCTGTGTGTCGATCGTGCGTAGGAGCGGCAGGCGCGCACTGTCGCTGGCGGTCTCCGAGAGCCCGGTGACCGCCTTCCCGACCTCGGCGTTCCGGTAGCCGGACAGGTTGAGAGGATCGCCGGGATAGAGCGTGTAGAGCGCCGGGATGCCGCTGGACGTGCCCGCCGCGGCGAACGTGTCGCCGGACATGAGCAGCGCGTCGACCTTCTTGCCGAGCCCGGCCACCGAGAGATCCGGTGACGACGCGTCCTTCACCGTGATGCCCGCACCGACACAAGCGTCAGCGATCGTCTTCACGACGGCGGCAGACGTGGCACTGCCTGCCGGGTAGCCGATCCGGATCACCGGCTTGGCGCGGCGCCCGTTCTCGTCCGCGACCCGCTGTTCGAGCAGAGTGCGGGCGCGCGCCACATTCGACCGCGGGTAGCGGCGACCGAACTGGACGTTCAACGACGGGCCGAGGGTGTCGGCGGGCGACGCACTGTGCAGGCTCCACACGATGCCATTGGAGCCGTGCTCGCGCGCCAGCCGGTCACGTGGCATGCAGGTGGCCAGCGCCTGCCGGACCTTCAGGTCCGCGGTCACCCCGGTGTCCGCGAACACCAGGTTCGTCACGGCGAGCGGCGCGATGTCGCGTGCAGCACTGCGATCGGTCTCGGCGCCCTCCCCGTCTCGCGCATCCCCTTCTTGTGCATCCCCGCCTTGTGTAGCCCCGTCTTGTGTATCCCCTTCTTGGCCTTGCGGATCACGTCCGGCGACCGTGTCGGCGAGCGACAGGTCGGCGGTGTCCGCGACGTCGACGACTCCGTCGTCGACCGCCGTCTTGCCGTCGGTGCCGAGCGGCCAGACGGTGACGTCGCCGAGCACCGGCTTCTGCCCCCACCACTTGTCGTTGGCGACCAGCCGCAGACCGCGATCGGTGCTGTAGCCCTCGACGCGGTACGGCCCGGACGCCACGAATGTCTCGGGGTCGATCTCGTCGCCCGGCGCGATCGCGAATCCGGTGTTCCACGCCTTCGCGATCTTTGCGATCGCGGCGCTGTTCTTGCCGTTCAGCGTGCCGACGACGTCCGGCACACCTGCGATCCGCCCGACGACGTGCGCGGGCAGCAGCGTGCCCGCGCCGAACAGTCCGCGCCACTCACGGAACTCGCTGTCCTTATCAAAGGTGACGGTCGCGGTCTTCGCGCCGGGCGTGCAGTCGACTTTGTCGATGTCGCGATAGCCGGCGTTGGTGGCCGCGTCGAAGCCGCGAACCCGGCCCCCGAGCGCGGTGGCGGCGAGCACGAGGTCGTCGCACACCATCGGCTTGCCGTCCGAGTAGACGGCGTCCGGGTTGAAGTCGTAGCGGACGGTCATCGGCGACGTCTCGGTGAGCGTCGCGGTGCCGACGTCACGGTCGGCGACGATCTGACCGTCCGGACCGATGAGCGAGAAGCCGGGCAGCACACGGGTCAACGCCATCAACGCGCCCTCGGCGTATCCGTCGCGGGTGTTGACGTTGTAATCGGAGACCCGCGCATCGATCAGGTAGTCGATGCTCGACTCCTCGTCGTCACCACACGCGACCAGGATCGTGCCCGCGGCCGCGAGTGTCGCGGCGAACGCTGCGACCCTTCGCAGCCGCGGACCGATCATGCGCTCGCCACCTTCTCTCGGCGAGCGAGCACCTTGGCCGTATGCCGTTTGACGTCCTTGCGGCGTTCCTTGAGCGACACGAGCATCGGCGACGCGAGGAACACCGACGAGTACGTGCCGACCACGACGCCGACCAACTGGATCAGCGCCAGGTCCTTGAGCGTCCCGATGCCGAGCATCCACACCGCGACGACCATCAATGCGATAATCGGCAGGACCGAGATGACTGTCGTGTTGATCGACCGCATTAACGTCTGGTTGACCGCGAGGTTCGTCTGTTCGGCGAAGGTACGCCGCGACGTCGCGAAGACCGATCTGGTGTTCTCCTCGACCTTGTCGAACACGACGACCGTGTCGTACACGGAGAAGCCGAGGACGGTGAGCAGACCGATGACCATCGCAGGAGTCACTTCCCAGCCGACGAGAGAATACACGCCCGCGGTGGCGACCACGTCGAATAACAGCGATACGAGGGCAGCCGCGGACATCTCCCGATCGAAACGGACCGCGATGTAGATGAAGACGACCACCAGGAACACAAGGAGCGCGATCACCATCTTGCGGGTGATCTCTTGGCCCCATGTGGAACTCACGTCCGAACTGCTGACATCGGCCACGGTCACATCGGGTTTGAAGGCGTCGGCGAACGCATGCGCGAGCTTCGACGCGTCCTGAGACGACAGCGTCTCGGTGCGCAGTTGAATCGTGGCGGATCCACCCGAGCCCGCGGTCTGCGCCGACTCCGGTTCCTGCCCGAGCGTCTTGGCGAACACTTCGCTCGCCGCGTCGGTCGTGACCGACGCCGACGCGGGAAGGGACACCTGGGTGCCGCCCTCGAAGTCGATGCCCGGCGTGAACCCGCGGAAGATCATCGACAGCAGACAGATCAACATGATCGCCGCGGAGATCACGTACCACATCTTGCGTTTGCCGACGATGTCGAAGGCGCCGGTACCGGTGTAGAGCCGGGACAGGAACGACTGGTTCTTCGCCCCGACGTAGTCTTCGTCGGCCCAGACCGTCCTGGACTTCTCGTCGCTCACAGCGTGTCCTCTCCTGCGCCGGACCGCTTACCTGCGGTGGCGCGACGTCTTCGCGCGACTTCCGAGACCGCGCCGAGGCCGTTGATGCGCGAACGGGACAGGAAGTCGGTGCGGCTCGCCAACACGACCATCGGATGCGTCACCAAGAACACGATCACGACGTCGATGATGGTGGTCAGGCCGAGAGTGAACGCGAAGCCCTTGACCTGGCCGACCGCGAGGAAGTAGATGATGGCCGCGGCGATGAAGCTGACGGCGTTACCGGTCCAGACGGTGCGGCGGGCGCTCTGCCAACCGCGGTTGACCGCGGACCGGAACGATCTGCCTTCACGCATCTCGTCCTTTATTCGTTCGAAGTAGACGACGAACGAGTCGGCGGTCATGCCGATGCCGATGATCAGACCGGCGATGCCCGACAGGTCGAGCGTGAATCCGATCCAGCGGCCGAGCAGGACGATGAGACCGTAGACCATCGCCGACGCGAGGATCAACGACAGGAATGTCAGGAAGCCGAGCATGCGGTAATACAGGAGCGCGTACAGCAGCACGGCGAGCAGACCGATGGCGCCCGCGATCAAACCGGCGCGCAACGAGGTGAGGCCGAGAGTCGCTGACACGGTCTGCGCGTCCGACGTCTCGAACGACAGCGGCAGCGAACCGTACTGGAGCGCGTTGGCGAGTTCTTCGGCCTCGGACTGGGTGAAGTCGCCGGAGATCTCGGTGGTGCCGATGATGGCCGAATTGATGGTCGCGGCGCTCACTACCTGGGTGTCCAGGACGGTCGCGGTGACCTTTCCGACGTTCTTCCCGGTGTATTCGGCCCACGTGTCCTTGCCGTCGCCCTTGTAATCGACCGCGACGACCCATTGGCCGCCCTCGTTCTGTTGGGCCTTCGCCTTGTCGACGTCGGTGCCCTTGATGATCATCGGCTCGAGCAGATACACCTGCCCATCCTTGTCGCCGCACGCGACGAGATACTGGTCGGGCTTGTCGTAGCCGACGAGCGGGTCGACGGCGTCCGGCGAACAGTTGACCTTCGCCATCTCTGCCTGCAGGCGCTGCATCGTGGCCTGGTCGGCACCGGCGGGCGCCTGCCGTGCCTTGCGCGCGGCGTCGATCGCCGCCGTCTGCTCTTCCGAGGTCATCTCGGAGACCTTCTTGGCGTTCGGGTCGGTCTTCTGCGGTGTCGCGGGCGTCTGTGTGACAACCGGCCGGATGTACAGTCGCGCGGTCTGGCCGAGCGACCTGGCCTGCTTGCCGTCGTCGCCGGGGACCGTGATGACCAGGGTGCTGCCGTTGACGACCACTTCGGAGCCGCCGACGCCGAGCCCGTTGACGCGCTGCTCGATGATCTGGCGTGCGAGGTCGAGTTGAGTCTTGTCGGGTGCCTGACCGTTCTCGGTGCGTGCGGTGAGGACGACACGGGTGCCGCCCTGCAGATCGATGCCGAGCTTGGGCTCGGCCTTGTGATCACCGGTGGCGAACACGAGCACGAAGATCAGTGCGAGGACGCCGATGAACCCCAGGAGAGGCGCCCACGGCGACGTCTCTCGCTGCGCAGTGCGTCGCGCGGTGAGTGGGTTGTTACTGCTCACGTCTCGGCAGCCTACTTCTCTTCGTGCTTGTCGTCGCCCGACTCGTCACTCGACTTGTCGAGGTTGGGCCTTCCGGGATTGGAATCAGTCGGGTCGCCGTCGAGTCCTTCGAGGCTGTCCGGGACCCGGAAGTCGTCTGCGTCCTGGTCGTAGGTCTGCGTGTCGCCGTCGTCTTCCGGGGTGTCCGTGACGGATTCGCGGATGGCCAGGCGGTTCCACTCGGTGACGACACCGGGCGCGATCTCGATCTGGACGACGGTGTCGTCGGAGGCATCGACAACCACCCCGAACAGACCGGACTGCAGTTGAACGCGGGTACCGGGTCCGATGGCCGACTGCATGTCGGCGACGGCTGCAGCCCGCTTCTTCTGGTTGCGGACACTCACGAACATGAAGACCGCCATAGCCGCCAGCATCAGCGGGATGATCAATGAGGATGACATGCCCTCCAGTGTGCCAGGCCCGCCACCGGCGCCGTGCAGCGCACACGCACATGAACTCTCGACCACCACGCGATCGACCACTTCGCGATCGACGACGCACCGCGACGAATCCGACGGATCGGTTCAGTCGAAGAGGGTTTCTTCGCGGGCACGCACACCGTGCACCTGGTCGATCGCGTCCGGGGGCGCCGCTAGGCCGAGATGGTTCCAGGCGGCACCGGTCGCGACCCGGCCGCGCGGTGTCCGCGCGATCATGCCCGCCCGGACCAGGAACGGCTCGCACACCTCCTCGACCGTGGCGGGCTCTTCGCCGACCGCGACGGCGAGCGTCGACACCCCGACCGGCCCCCCACCGAATCCGCGAACCAGTGCCCCGAGCACCGCGCGGTCGAGCCGATCCAACCCGAGTTCGTCGACGTCGTACACCGCGAGCGCCGCCTGCGCCGTCTCGACGTCGACCCGGCCGTCTCCGCGGACCTCCGCGTAGTCGCGGACGCGCCGCAGCAGGCGGTTGGTGATCCGGGGCGTCCCTCGTGACCGTCCCGCGACTTCGGTGGCAGCGGCGGCGTCGAGGTCGATGCCGAGGATCTTCGCCGATCGCACCAGGACGCGTACGAGTTCGGCGGGCTCATAGAACTCCATGTGGGCGGTGAAGCCGAAACGGTCGCGCAACGGACCGGTCAGTGCTCCCGACCGGGTCGTCGCCCCGACCAGTGTGAACGGTGCGACCTCGAGTGGTATCGACGTCGCGCCGGGCCCCTTGCCGACGACGACGTCGACCCGGAAGTCCTCCATCGCCAGATAGAGCATCTCCTCGGCGGGTCGGGCGATCCGATGGATCTCGTCGATGAAGAGAACGTCGCCCTCGACGAGGTTCGAGAGCATAGCGGCGAGGTCGCCCGCCCGCTCCAACGCCGGGCCGGACGTGATGCGGATGGCCGCACCCATCTCGCTCGCGATGATCATCGCGAGCGACGTCTTACCCAATCCGGGAGGGCCGGACAGCAGGATGTGGTCGGGCGTGCTGCCGCGTGCGCGCGCCGCGTGCAGCACAAGTTCGAGTTGTTCGCGGACCTTCGGCTGGCCGATGAAGTCGCCGAGGCTGCTGGGCCGCAGGCTCGCGTCGAGGTCGCGGTCTGCGGGGATCTCCTCCGGCGCCAGGAAGTCGTCGGCCGAACCGTCGAACTCTCCGGTCATCGTCGCGGTCCGAGGCCGGCGAGAGCACTACGCAACAGTGTCGACGAGTCGGCGTCCGGCTGGTCGGCGAGCACCGCAGCGACGGCCTGCTGCGCCGCGTTCTCGGTGAACCCGAGCCCGACGAGGGCCTCGGCGACCTGCCCGCCCACACCGCTCGCGGACACTCCCGGAACCCCCGGCGCGCCCGGCGCTGCGTCGACCTTGTCGCGCAGTTCGACAACGAGACGTTCGGCCACCCGCTTACCGATGCCCGGAACGGCGGTCAACGCTTTCGCGTCCGAGTCGGCGAGGGCGCGACGCAGACTCTCGGGTTCCAAGACGGCCAGCGTCGCCATCGCCAGACGCGGCCCGACCCCGGTGACCGTCTGCAACAGACCGAACAGGTCACGGGCCGCCGGATCGGTGAACCCGTACAGGGTCATCGAGTCCTCGCGGACGATCATCGACGTCAGCAAGCGGGTCTGCTTGCCGCGCACCAGCTTTCCCAGCGTCGGCGGTGTCGCGAGGACGCGGTACCCGACGCCCGCGCATTCAACGACGGCGTGGTCGAGGGCGATGTCGACGACCTCGCCGGACACGGACGCGATCATCGCGCTGCAGCCTCCTCCTGTGCCGCCTTCAGGCGCGCACGATGACGGTCTTGGGCGGCCTTGGCCTTCGCCGCCGCCGCCTCCATCCGTTCGTTGACCGGGCCGCGCCAGCAGTGGCACACCGCGAGGGCCAGAGCGTCGGCCGCGTCCGCGGGCTTCGGCGGCGTCTGCAGACCGAGGATCCGCGTGATCATCATGGTCACCTGAGCCTTATCGGCGCGGCCGGACCCGGTGACGGCCGCCTTCACCTCGGACGGTGTGTGGAAGCGCACCGGGATGCCGCGTTCGGCCGCGGCGAGCGCAACGACTCCGGCGGCCTGCGCAGTCCCCATGGCGGTGCTCACCTGCCGTTGCGCGAACACTCGCTCGACCGCGACGACGTCCGGCCGGTGCGTGTCGAGCCACTGTTCGACAGCGCGATGAATCGCCAGGAGACGCTCGGCGAGATCCATGTCCGACGGGGTGCGGACGACGTCGACGTCGAGCGCCGTGACCTTTCGGCCGCTCCCCGACTCCACCAGTGCGACACCGCATCTGGTGAGGCCCGGGTCCACACCCATCACTCGCACCGCGTACCGACCTCCCGACAAGCGCACCGCACCGAACGCGGCGAACGTTTGTTCGAGATCCTATCAGTCGTCCTCGAGCTCGGCGAGCACCTCGTCGCTCACGTCGACGTTGCTGTAGACGTTCTGCACGTCGTCGGAGTCTTCGAGCGCATCGATGAGCTTGAACATCTTCCGGGCGCCCTCGGCGTCCACCACGACCTCCACCGATGCGCGGAAATCCGGTTCGGCCGAGTCGTAGTCGATGCCCGCCTCCTGCAGCGCGGTACGCACGGCGACGAGATCACCCGGTTCACTGACGACCTCGAAGGACTCACCCAGATCAGTGACCTCCTCGGCTCCCGCGTCGAGGACTGCCATGAGAACGTCGTCCTCGGTCTGGTCGCCCTTCTCCAGCGTCACGACGCCCTTGCGGGTGAACAGGTACGACACCGACCCCGGATCGGCCATGTTGCCGCCGTTGCGGGTCATCGCGGTGCGGACCTCGCCTGCCGCACGATTGCGGTTGTCGGTGACGCACTCGATGAGGACCGCGACACCGTTCGGACCGTAGCCCTCGTACATGATGGTCTGCCAGTCGGAGCCGCCGCCCTCTTCGCCGCCGCCGCGCTTACGAGCCCGCTCGATGTTGTCGTTGGGCACCGACGACTTCTTGGCCTTCTGGATCGCGTCGAAGAGCGTCGGGTTGCCTGCCGGATCACCACCACCCGTGCGGGCCGCCACCTCGATGTTCTTGATCAGCTTGGCGAACATCTTGCCGCGCTTGGCATCGATGACCGCCTTCTTGTGCTTGGTGGTGGCCCATTTGGAATGGCCGCTCATGGTGGTGATCCCTTCCGTTTACGCTCGCCCGTCGTCGCACGACGAGCGGAGTGACTGTCGAATTCTACGCTGCACGTACCAGGTCGACGAAGTACCTGTGCACTCGATGATCCCCGGTGACCTCGGGATGGAACGAGGTGGCCAGCACGTTCGCCTGGCGGACCGCGACGACGCGCCCGGCTGCGGGCCCGCTCGGCACGGTGGCGAGGACCTGCACGTCGTCGCCGACCGACTCGACCCACGGCGCCCGGATGAACACGGCTCGCATCGGGGCGGCGCCGGGCACGTCGGTGATGCCCGCGAACTCCAGATCGGTCTCGAACGATTCGACCTGCCTGCCGAATGCGTTGCGGCGGACCGTGACGTCGAGCGCGTCGAGGTGTCGGGCGTCGGCGCGCGTGTCGAGGATGTTCGACGCGAGCATGATCATCCCCGCGCACGATCCGTAGGCGGGCATCCCGTCGCCCAGTCGCGCGACGAGCGGGTCGTAGAGGTCGAAGACGCCCAGCAGTTTACTCATCGTCGTCGACTCGCCGCCGGGAATGACCAGCCCGTCGACCCGGTCGAGCTCGCTCGCCCGGCGCACCGCGACGACGTCGGCACCCGCCGCGATCAGTCCTTCGGTGTGCTCCCGGACGTCGCCCTGCAACGCGAGGACGCCGATCAGCGGCTTCTCCATCTGGGGTATCTCCCTCTGGGGTCTCTCCCTCTGGGGTCTCTCCATCTGGGCGCTCACTCGCGTTCCGCCATGAAGCTCGCCTTCTGCTCCGGCACGCCGGTCCTGGTCAGCCCCTCCTGGGTCACCGCAGCCACCATCCGGCCTGCCCGATCGTAGATCCGGCCCTGTGTCAGAGCGCGGGCGCCGCTCGCCGACGGCGATGTCTGGTCGTACAGCAACCAGTCGTCGGCTCGGAACGGCCGCAGAAACCACATCGCGTGGTCGAGCGACGCGCTCTGCAGCCGGACGCCGGGATGCGCCACGTTCGACGAGCCGAGGAGTGTCATATCGCTCATGTAAGCCAGCGTGCAGACGTGCAGGAGCTGGTCGTCGGGCAGCGGTTTCCGGTAGCGGAACCACACGCGCTGCTGCGAGGCGAACCAGCCGTGCTTGACGAGCTGGTCCTCCGGCACCACCCGCACATCGAAGTTCTCCCACTCGGCGCGCAACGCTTTGGCCGGCCCCTCCAGTTCGCTGCCGTCCGGCAGCGACTCCGGATCGGGAGCGGGCGGCATCGTGTCCTGATGCTCGATCCCCTCGTCGTTCGCGACATGGAAAGACGCGGACATCGAGAAGATCGTCTCGCCGTTCTGCACGCCGTTGACCCGGCGGGTCACGAACGAGCGACCGTCGCGGATCCGGTCGACGAGGAAGACGGTCGGATGGTCGGGCTTGCCAGGACGCAGAAAATATCCGTGCAGGGAGTGCACCCGAAACTCCGCGCCGACCGTTCGCGTCGCCGCGACGAGCGCCTGCCCGGCGACCTGTCCGCCGAACGTCCGGCGTAGTGCACTCGCGAACACACTGCTGCGATAGATGTCGTCGTCGATGCGCTCGACGGCCAAGATGTCTTCGATGTCAGCCACAGTTGCGCATTATCCCTCAGGCGATGTGCGGCGGCATCGTTCGCCCTGCTGCGCAGATCGTTACTCGTCGGTAGTGTCATCTGTATGGCAGAACGCGAGGAAGTCTCCGCTCCCCCGACCGACACCGTCGCACAGTTGCGCGCCGTTCTCGACGGCCGCTGGGCGCACACCCGTGACATCGTCCGCGACGAGATCCAGGCGACTGACCTCGTGCCCATGTCGGGGCTGTCGATGGCCGACTATCGCGCTCGCATGCTCGACGCCATGACCGCGATGGTGCCGCTCGGGTTCCCAGCCGACGGCTTCGCGGTGCCGCATGGCGGAACCGGAGACGTGGGCGCCGCCGTCACCGCTATCGAGACACTCGGTTACGGCGACCTCTCGTTGATGGTGAAGGCAGGCGTGCAGTGGGGCCTGTTCGGCGGGGCGATCGAGAATCTCGGCACCGAGCGCCACCACGAGAAGTACGTGCCCGGGCTCATCGACCTGGACGTCCTCGGCTGTTTCGCGATGACCGAGACCGGCCACGGCTCCAATGTGCAGGCGCTGGAGACCACCGCGACCTATCTGCCTGAGTCGGACGAGTTCGAGATCACGTCGCCGACGCCGGGATCCCGTAAGGACTACATCGGCGGCGCCGCGGAGCACGCACGCTATGCCGCGGTGTTCGCCCAGTTGATCACCGCGGGCCCCGGGGAAGAGCCGACCGGCCGAGGCGTCCACTGCTTCGTCGTCCAGATCCGCGACGCCGACGGTAACGACCTGCCGGGAGTAACGACGTCGGACTGCGGCCACAAGGGCGGACTACCCGGCGTCGACAACGGTCGGATCGTGTTCGATCACGTGCGGATTCCGCGGGACGATCTACTGAATCGCTACGGCGACGTAGCCGCGGACGGAACGTACTCCAGCCCGATCGAGTCGGTGAACCGACGCTTCTTCACCATGCTCGGGACGCTTGTCCGGGGCCGCGTGACGGTGGGCGCCGCTGCGGGAGCAGCGGGCCGCCTCGGATTGACGCTCGCCGTCAAGTACGCACTGGTCCGTCGCCAGTTCTCCGGTCCAGACAGCGACGACGAGCTCGTGCTCCTCGACTACCGCACCCATCAGCGGCGTCTCCTGCCGCTGGTGGCGCGCGCGTACGCCTTCGCCATCGCGCAGAACGAGGTCGTCGCCGAACTCCACGAACTGCAGTCCGGCGATCCCGCCGACGCCGACCCAGAGGAGATCCGCAAGCTCGAGGTGAAAGCGGCCGCGATCAAAGCAGGCCACACCGAGTTGGCGTCGCGGGCCATCTCCGAGGCTCGGGAGGCATGCGGCGGCGCCGGGTACCTCGACGAGAACCGGCTGTCGCGTCTGCGCGGCGACATCGACGTGTTCACGACGTTCGAGGGCGACAACCTGATTCTCCGCCAACTCGTCGCCAAACAGCTCCTCACTGCGTATGCGAGCGATGTGAGCGACCTCGACGCGGTCGGCTGGATCCGGTTCGTCGCCTCGACGGTAAAGGACATCGCGTTGGAGAAGACCGCCGCCCGCCAGGTGGTGCAGACGCTTCTCGACGACTCGGACGAAGACCCGGAGAACAGCGACCTCACCCACCCCGGCACCCAGCTGCGGCTGCTCCGCAACAGGGAGGATCACCTGCTGCGGACCGCTGCCGCTCGGATGGGCCGGGCTCAAGACGAGGACGCGGACGCCCAAGAAGTGTTCACCGGCACGCAGGACCATCTGATCAAGGTCGGCGACGCGCACATCGAGCGGGTCGTGTTGGAGACCGTCGTCGACGTGATCGGCAGGGTGACCGACAAGCAGACGCGGACCCTGCTCAAGCGGGTCCGCGATCTGTTCGTCTATTCACTGGTTGAGGACGATCTCGGCTGGTATCTGATGCATCGGCACGTCTCGGTGGAGCGGGCCAAGGCCGTCCGACGCGGTGTCAACGAATTGTGCGGCGTTCTGCGACCGCACGCTGCTGATCTCGTCGACGCCTTCGGCGTCCCCGACACCGCACTCGATGTCCCGATGATCCGCCACGGCTGACCGGCGTCACAGCTCGTCGATGTCGATGATGTCGTCTTGGATGGCGCGGGCGACGAGCGCGGCCTTCGTGGAGGCGGGGCGCCCGATCTCGGCGTACTTCGCGCGAATGCGCGTCAGGTGGGTGTTGACGGTGCCCAGCGAGATGTGGAGTTCTTCGCCGCATGCCGGTTTGGAGTCGACCATCAGCCAGGTTCGGAGAACTTCCACTTCGCGGTCGGTCAGGGTCGGGCGCGGCAGATCGGGGGCGGTCGGCTCGACGACGGCTGCGGCAGCGAGGGTGACCGGAGCCAGGTGGCCGCGACGGCGCAGCGGCGCTTCGACGTAGACGGGGCGGCCGGGCAGCGGCATCACGCGAGCGCTCAGGCGGGCCAGTGCTTCACGGCGACGCGCCTCTGCCGAACTCGAACGGTTCGGTGCGGACACGGCGGTGCGGGCTGCGGTCTGGTATCCGGGGGCGGTGTGGATCGCGGCGACGGTCATCTTTCTTCCCTTCCTCGGCGCCCGGGACCGGTCGATCACCGGGCTGATGAGAAGAACGTTAGGGTGACGGCGACCATAACGCGATGGGGAGAACTACCCATGGTATACACGCAGGTCACGCTACGTTTTTGACCGACTCGACGCGGCGGCGTGCCCAGGAACGGTGCTGGGCGAGTGGCGCGTCGGTGCGTCAGGAGTTCGGCGGCTGGGTATTCCGCACGTGCTCGGCGTCGAGCATCGGAAGGTCGCCTCGACTGACGAGGCCGGTCGACAGCGCGTACTCGACGAGTTTGAGCCTCCGGTTCGACGCGAGACGACCGCCGCCGGCCCGCATGCCTGCGACGCCGATCAGGTCGAGTTTGTCGCACACGTTGTCGAGTTTCCGGTTGAACTTCGTCAGCGACCAGCCAAGGCGCGCAGCCGCTTTCGCGGAGCTGGGCAGCGCGCTCGCACCGGTGCCGTCGCGGCGGAGGATCGCCTCCGCGAGGACGAGAACGGCGAGCTTCTGGCTCTCGGTGAAGTTGGGGACGCCGCGCGTCGTGTCGCCGCCGACCGTCGAGGTACCGACCGGTGGGGCGACCGCGGGCGCGCCTGCCTGAACCTGGACCTCGTACGTGGTGGGTCCGGCGCTGAAGACGATGCTGGTCCGACCGAACACGAGAGGCATGCGCGCACCGGGCCCCAGCGTCGCGGAGAAGCCGAGATCGGCGGCAGTCACCGTCGCGGACAGGTGGGTTCCGAGATTCGTCAGCCACCACATGCCGTTCTCGTCGTGCAGCAGCAGGAAACGACGATGCAGGTACGGATTGTCGTCGACGGTGAGGGTGGCTTCCCGGCCGATGTAGAACGGTTGACCGGGCACCACCTGGTAGCGCTCGCCGACGAACTCGACAAACGTCGTGCCGTCGCCCGCGGGCTGCACCGTTATCGGCTCACGGTCACCGCGGCGACGGTGACGTTGTCGTGGGCTCCGCTCTCGAGCGCGGCTTCGACGAGGGCGGCCGCGGCGAGTTCGACGTCGCCGTCGGCCGCGGCGACCACGGAGGCGATCTCGGAGTCATCGAGTTCGCCGTCCAGCCCGTCCGAGCAGAGGAGCACGATGTCGCCGGGAACCGCGGCGAACGCGAAGTAGTCGGCGACCGGTTCCGCCATGCCTGCGCCGAGTGCGCGCGTGATCACATTGCGTCGCGAGTCGACTCGCGCCTGCTCGGGTGTCAGGTAGCCCGCTTCGACGAGTTCCTGCACCTGGGAGTGGTCGACGCTGACTTGTCGCAACGCGCCCTGGGAGTACAGGTAGGTACGCGAGTCACCGATGTTGAACGCGACCCACGCCGGGCCGTCCTCCCCTTCGGCGAGGAGAACACCCGTCGTCGTGGTTCCCGCGCGTCGCCCGGATTCGGAACCGAAAGCGCCGATCTTCTCCTGCGCCTGCACGAGCAGTGCGGCGACGGCGGTGCGCGTCGCGTCGAAGGCTTCGCCAACCGGAGCGTCGGCGAGGGTGAGGAGCGCGGCTTCGCTGGCGAGTTCGCCGCTGTCGTGACCGCCCATGCCGTCGGCGACGAGATAGCAGCCGGGGAGCGCCAGTGCGGCATCCTCGTTGGCTTCACGGACGCGGCCCACATGGCAGACCACCGACCAGTCGACGGTGACGTCGCCGATCCGATCCTGTCCGGTCCGCGCCTCGTCACGCAAGATGACGGTGTCGTCCATGCTCACCTCTCCCTGAGTACCCCTGGCTCATGAGTCGAAAGACTCCGCCGACCGGACGCGGTCGGGCCGGACAGCGCACTGCCACAGCTCGAGCCGTGCCGTCAGCGTAGTCGAGATCACCGCCCATGATCATATCGGGACGGTGGCGCCAGGACTCCCCTGGCGCGCCTATCGCCCTATCGCGGCGGCGATCGCCGTCGGGTCGATCACCAACCGCGCTCGGCGAGCCGGTGCGGCTGCGGCAGGTCGTCGACGTTGATGCCGACCATGGCTTCGCCGAGACCGCGCGAGACGTTCGCGAGCACATCGGGGTCGTCGTAGAACGTCGTGGCCTTGACGATCGCGGCGGCACGCTGAGCCGGGTTGCCCGACTTGAAGATGCCCGAGCCGACGAAGACGCCCTCGGCGCCGAGTTGCATCATCATCGCCGCGTCGGCCGGGGTGGCGATACCGCCCGCGGTGAACAGCGTGACCGGAAGCCTGCCTGCCTTCGCGACCTCGACGACCAGGTCGTAGGGCGCCTGCAGTTCCTTCGCCGCCACGTACAGCTCATCCTCGGGAAGCGAGCTGAGACGACGGATCTGCTGGCGGATCTGACGCATGTGCGTCGTCGCGTTCGACACGTCACCGGTCCCGGCCTCGCCCTTGGACCGGATCATCGCCGCGCCCTCGTTGATGCGACGCAGCGCCTCCCCGAGGTTGGTGGCACCACACACGAACGGCACGGTGAACGCGAATTTGTCGATGTGATTCTCGAAATCGGCCGGGGTCAGCACTTCGGACTCGTCGACGTAGTCGACACCGAGACTCTGCAGGACCTGCGCCTCCACGAAGTGACCGATCCGAGCCTTCGCCATAACCGGGACCGACACAGCGTCGATGATCCCGTCGATCATGTCCGGATCGCTCATGCGCGACACGCCGCCCTGAGCGCGGATGTCGGCGGGCACACGCTCGAGTGCCATCACGGCGACCGCACCGGCGTCCTCGGCGATCTTGGCCTGCTCGGGCGTGACCACATCCATGATCACGCCGCCCTTCAGCATCTCGGCCATGCCGCGCTTGACACGGGCGGTACCGGTCGCCGGGGAGTTCTGCGGATCAGTGGTCACGGGCGGTGCTCCTTGGTCTCAGGTGAGGGTCTGACGCGTCCAAGTAAACCCGATCAGGCGGCGTCGTCCAACGCCGGGTCGTCTCCTACGAGATGCACGCCACGTACGGGCTCATCCGCTGGTCACCCGCTCGGTGATCTCGAAGTAGGCCGGGCGCGGTGCGTGCCCCGCCAGGTGCAGCCATCGGACCATCCGACGACTCCGGAGGGTACGAACGTCACGGACCGCATCGTTGTAGAACCGGCGTGCCATCGTCACGCGGGTCTGCGCGTCGGCGAGCTCGGCCGTCAACGCCGCCGAGCGGCGTGCGGGGTCGGCGTGTGCGATGGCGGCCGACAGGCGGTTCTCGGCGGTTTCACGCCCCTCGGGGGCAGCGCCTTCCGCAGCGTCGGCCGCGGCCGCCAAGTCGCGAGCACCCGACGCGTCGGGGTCGGCTGCGGCGATGGCCCGGGCGACGACGGCGCGTCGCTCCAACGCTCCGAACAGCGCTTGCCGAGTGAGATCGACGCGGATGTTCAGACGGTCCATCCTCGTCGCTCGGGTCGCCGACAGGACGACGAGCCACACGAGGCCGACGCCGACGGCGAGCCCGACGACGGTCGCGGTGGTCGCGGCGGCGGTCATGCGGTGCCGCCTGCGGCGTCATTCGTTCGCATCAGTCGGACACCACCACGGGGCCGGCGTTGTAAGTGACGGTGTCGTAGACGCTCTGGATCTGGTCGGCGACTCGCGACCAGTCGTAGAGGTCGGCGCGCTCGCGGCCGCGGGCGACGTATCGCGCGCGCAGCTCGTCGTCGCCGAGCAGCGAATTGACCTGGTCGGCGAGTGCGGTCGGCGACCCCGTCGCCACCAGGCAGCCCGCCTGCCCGCTGTCGAGGACCCGGGAGAACGCGACAAGGTCGCTCGCCACGACCGCGGCACCTGCGGCCATCGCCTCGACGAGCACGATGCCGAAACTCTCGCCGCCCAGGTTCGGTGCGACGTACACGTCGACGCTCGCCAACGCGCGCGCCTTCGTCTCGTCGTCGACCATGCCGAGGAATCGGAGACGATCGGCCAGACCGCCCGCGCGTCGACGCAGCGCCGCCTCGTTCCCGCCGCCGACCACGAGGACCTGGACATCGGGGAATTCTTCGACGATGCTCGGCAACGCACGCATCAGGATGTCGATGCCCTTGCGCGGCTCGTCGAACCGGCCGAGGAACATCACGGTGCGGCCGGCCCGCGGATATCCGTCCAGCGAAGTCGCCTCGGTGAACGCCGCGACGTCGACACCGTTGGGGATCTCGACCGCGTCGTTGCCGAGGGACTCCATCTGCCAGCGCCTCGCGAGCTCGGAGACCGCGATCTTGCCGCTGATCCGTTCGCGGAACTGGCGAAGCACCGAATCGAAGATCGACAGCCACATCGACTTCGTCGTCGACGTGTGGAACGTCGTGACGATGGGCCCGCTGGCGACCATCAACGACAGCATGGACAGGCTCGGCGAGTTCGGCTCGTGCACGTGCAGCACGTCGAACTCGTTCGTCGCGATCCATCGACGGAGACGATGGTAGGCCTTGGGCGAGAACGTGACACGCGAGACCGATCCGTTGTACGGGATGCCGAGCGCGGGGCCAGCGGAGTCGACGTAGTCGGGAAGGACCACGTCGGGGCCGGCGGGCGCGAGCACACGCACCTCGTGCCCGCGGCCGACGAACACCTCCGCAAGCTCGACGACGTGCGCTTGGACACCGCCCGGCACATCGAACGAGTACGGGCAGATCATGCCGATCTTCACGCGAACCTCATTCGATTCCGAGCCGCGCCCGACGTTCGGGCGACCAGTCGGCCTCCCACAACGGCTGCAGCATGTGCCAGTCGGCGGGTGCGGTCGCGATGTCGCGGGTGAACGCGTCGGCGAGCCGCTGCGCGGTCGGTGCGATGCCGCCGTCGGTGTCGATGACGGTACCGCAACTCAGGTGCGACGTCCCGACACCCGTATACCGGTGATGCACGGCGTGCAGGACCGCGCCGGTCTCGATGGCGAGCTTCGCCGAGCCTGCTGGGATGCGGGTTTTCTCCCCGAACATCGTGACCGGCACTCCGTGCGCGGACAGGTCACGGTCGGCCATGAGGCAGACGAGGCCACCCGCGCGCAGACGCTCAGCGAGGACCTGGAACGGTGGTTGTTCGCCGCCGGTGAGCGGGAACACCTCGAAGCCGAGAGACTCCCGGTAGGCGACGAACTGGTCGAACAGCGACTCCGGTTCGAGACGTTCGGCGACGGTCGCGAACCGGCCGTAGTTCTTCACCAGCCACACGCCTGCGATGTCCCAGTTCCCCGAGTGCGGCAGCGCCATCACGACGCCTCGCCCGGACCGGATCGACGCGTCGAGCGAGTCCCGGTCGTAGTCGGTCATTGCCACGCTTGCCGCGATCGCGTCGGGGTCTGTCGTCGGCAGCCGGAACGCTTCACGCCAGTAGCGCGCGTACGAGCGCATGGCCTCTTCGACCAGTTGGGCGGGGACGTCGTCGGGCGTCGTGCCGATCACCCGGGCCAGGTTCTTCCGGAGCTGTTCCGGTCCACCGTTGCGGCGGCCGGCGAAGGTTCCCGCCGCGTCGAAGACGCCGCGCGCCAGTGTCTCCGGCGAGTACTTGACGGCCGCCCACCCGGCGCGATAGCCGAGGTCGGCGACGATGTCGCCCAATCCGCCCAGCACCTGTCAGGCCTCCCCGGTTCGTTCGTCGGACTCGGCTACGGCCGGTGTCGCGGCCGGGATCAGTTCACGCGCGCCCGGCGAGCAGTAGATCGACCACATGCGCTGCGCGACGGTGATCAGGCTCAGGACCGCGAGCGCCCACATCGCGACGTGGATCGCCCACCACCAGTGCAGTCCCGGGAAGTCTGTGAGGCCTGCGCCGACGAGCACGATGATGAGGCGGTCGGGTCGTTCGATGAGCCCGCCGTCGCCGTTCAGGCCCGCCGCCTCGGCGCGCGCCTTGGCGTACGAGATGACCTGTGAGGTCACCAGGCAGATCAGGGTGGCGATGAGCAGCAGTTCGTGCGGGTCCTGGACGGCCGCCCACCATGCGAGGCCGCCGAAGATCGCGCCGTCGGCGATGCGGTCGCACGTCGCGTCGAGCACCGAACCGAAACGGGTGCCGCCGCCGCGGGCGCGGGCCATCGCGCCGTCGAGCATGTCGAACATGACGAACGCCCACGTCACGAGGGCTCCGGCGAACAGGTGCCCCTGTGAGAACAGCCAGATCGACGCGGCGACGGTCACGACCGTGCCGATGATTGTCATCAGGTCCGGGGTAAGACCGGTCCGGATGAGGGCACGGCCGATCGGCAGCGTCACCTTCGACACCGACGCGCGGCCTTTGATGCTAAGCACTCTCTGGTCCCCCGAGGTCCGTCCACGCCCGCGCCAGCAGCGTCCGCGTGTCCTGAAGCAGTTGTGGCATCACTTTCGTGTCGCCGACGACGGTGATGAAGTTCGCGTCGCCCAACCATCGTGGCACGACATGCTGGTGCAGGTGCTCCGACAGCGACCCGCCTGCGGCCGCACCGAGGTTGAGACCGACGTTGAACGCGTTCGGGTTCGACACCGATTTGATGACACGGATCAGATGCTGGGTGAACGACATCAGCTCGCGCGATTCGTCGACCGTCAGATCCTCCAGGTCGGCCACCTGGCGATACGGCACGATCATGGTGTGCCCAGGGTTGTACGGGTACAGGTTGAGCACCGCGTACACGGTCTCGCCGCGCGCGATGATGAGGCCTTCCTCGTCCGTCATCCGAGGGATGTCCAGGAACGGATGGCCAGTGAGCTCACCGCCATCGGACGCCTTCTTCGGCGACTCCGCGGTGATGTAGCTCATCCGGTGCGGAGTCCAGAGTCGTTCCAGGCCTTCGCGCGCCGAACGGTCGGCCGCTGTCATCGGCGTTTCCTCACGAGTTCGAGGAACTCACGCATCGTGTCGGCGGTCGGCGAGTCGTTGCGGCGCGACTCCTCCCACTCGTCGATGGCGACCACCGCGTCGTCGACGTCCACCCCGTTGAGTTGCGTGCCGTCCCGGAACCGGAAGCTGACAGCGTTGGCTTCGACGTCGCGTTCCCCGGCGAGCAGCATGAACGGAACCTTGGCCGCGGTGTGGTTGCGGATCTTCTTCTGCATCCGGTCGTCGGAGTGGTCAACCTCGGCGCGGACCCGGCGGCTCTTGAGCCGATTGATCGTCGTCTGCAGATGCCCGGCGAACGCGTCCGCAACGGGGATGCCGACCACCTGCACCGGCGACAGCCAGACCGGGAAAGCGCCCGCGTAGTGCTCGGTGAGCACGCCGAAGAACCGCTCGATGGAGCCGAACAGCGCGCGGTGGATCATCACCGGACGCTTCTTGGTGCCGTCAGTCGCCGTGTACTCGAGGTCGAAACGCTCCGGCAGGTTGAAGTCGAGTTGCAACGTCGACATCTGCCAGGTGCGACCGAGCGCATCCTTGACCTGAACGGAGATCTTCGGACCGTAGAACGCCGCGCCCTCCGGGTCGGGGACGAGTTCGAGCCCGGACGCCTCGCCGACCTCCCGGAGCGTCTGCGTGGCTTGCTCCCAGACTTCGTCCGAGCCGACGTACTTGACCGGATCCTTCGTCGACAGTTCCAGGTAGTAGTCGTCGAGTCCGTAGTCCTTGAGCAACTGCAGCACGAAGTTCAGCGTGGTCGTGAGCTCGTCGACGACCTGCTCCTGCGTGCAGTAGATGTGGGCGTCGTCCTGAGTGAATCCGCGAGCGCGCGTGAGACCGTGCACCACGCCGGACTTCTCGTAGCGGTAGACCGAACCGAACTCGAACAGCCGCAACGGAAGCTCCCGGTACGACCGTCCGCGGGAGCCGTAGATCAGGTTGTGCATCGGGCAGTTCATCGGCTTGACGTAGTAGTCCTGGCCGGGTTTACGGACCGTGCCGTCCTCGTTGTATTCGGCGTCGAGCTGCATCGGCGGGAACATGCCGTCGGCATACCAGTCGAGGTGTCCGGACACCTCGAACAGGTTGCTCTTGGTGACGTGCGGGGTGTTGACGAACTCGTACCCGGCGGCCGCATGCTGCTCGCGCGAGTAGTCCTCCATCTCCTTGCGGATGATGCCGCCCTTGGGGTGGAACACCGGCAGACCCGAACCGAGCTCGTCGGGGAAGCTGAACAGGTCGAGTTCGCTGCCCAGACGACGGTGGTCGCGCTTCTCCGCTTCGGCCAGCCGGTCGAGATAGAGATCGAGCGCGTCGGTCGTCTCCCAGGCCGTGCCGTACACGCGCTGCAGATCGGCCAGGCTCTGGTCGCCTCGCCAGTAGGCGGCCGAGCTGCGAGTCAGCTTGAATGCGGGGATGTACTTGGTGGTCGGAACGTGCGGGCCGCGGCAGAGGTCGCCCCAGACGCGTTCGCCGGTGCGCGGATTCAGGTTGTCGTACGCGGTGAGCTCTCCGCCGCCGACCTCCATGATCTCGTCATCGTTGGCTGCGCCCTTATCGTCGATCAGCTCGAGCTTGAACGGCTCGTTCGCGAGTTCCGCGCGGGCCTGGTCCTTGGACTCGTACACGCGGCGGGAGAACTTCTGACCGGACTTGATGATCTTGCGCATCTGCTTTTCGAGGACCTTCAGATCCTCGGGGGTGAACGGGTCGTCGACGGCGAAGTCGTAATAGAAGCCGTCGGTGATCGGCGGCCCGATCCCCAACTGTGCCTTCGGGTTCAGGTCCTGCACGGCCTGCGCGAGCACGTGCGCGGCGGAGTGTCGGATCACCGAACGACCGTCGTCGGAGTCGGCGGTCACCGGCTCGACGTACTTGTCGATGTCCGGCGCCCACGACAGGTCGCGAAGGGTGCCGTCGGCTTCCCGGACGACGACGACGGCCTGCGGCCCCTTGTTCGGCAGCTCGACGCCGTCGGGAAGTTCTGTGTCCCGCATCGCTGCGCCCGCAGTAGTGCCCGCCGGAACCCGCACGGTCTCGGGAAGGCGAACTCGTTGAGCGGACGCGACGTTGTCGAGCACTTGCTGACTCCTGTGTTTCGGGCTGACGACATGAAACTGTCGAGCTTGATGTTATCGGTCCCGTCCACACCACGGCGTACCGCACCCGATGTCTCAGGCCGATCGAGCGACCTTGCGATCGGCCGCACACCCCACTCATTGATCGAGCGGAGTCGAGATCTCGACTCCGCTCGATCAACGCCGCGCGCTCACCTCAGCGAGGCGGTGCCGTCAACTCCACGTATCGGGCGAGGTGACGGTCGGTGGCGCCGTACTCGTACTGCAGCGCGGTCAGCCGTTTGAAGTAGTGGCCGATCGCCAACTCTTCGGTCATGCCCATGCCGCCGTGGAGTTGTACTGCGTTCTGCCCGACGAAACGGGCGGCGCGCCCGACGGTGACCTTGGCCGCCGATACCGCGCGAGACCTCTCCGCCGGCGCCGCGTCGATCTTGATCGTTGCCAGAAGCGCTGCGGCGGAGGCCTGTTCCACTTCGATGAGCATGTCGACCATGCGGTGGCTGAGTACCTGGAAGGTACTCAACGGCACCCCGAACTGTTGCCGCTGCTTGCTGTACTCAACAGTGTCGTCGAGCACTTTGCGCATCGCGCCGACTGCCTCGGCGCAGACCGCGGCTGAGCCTTCGTCGACGGCACGCGACAGCGCATCGGTCGCCTCATCGCCGGTCAACAGGAGCGAGTCGCCCGGCACTCGGGCTCCGGCGAACACGATGTCGGCGGCCTGCCGGTCGTCGACGGTGCGGATGGCGTGTGCCGTGACCCCCTCCGCGGTGGCGTCGTACGGGAAGACGAACAGACCGAGTTCGGGCTGGCCGGACCCGGCTTGTTCACCGTCGATCTGCGCGGTGACGATGAGGTGGGTCGCGATGGGCGCGTCGACGACGAGCGCCTTCGAGCCGTCGAGCACCCACTGGTCACCATCGCGGCGGGCGGTGGTCGAGACCGAGGTCAGATCGTCGGACGAGTCCTCGGCCGCGGCGAGTGCGACGATGGCCTCGCCTTCGGCGATCTGTGCGGTGACGGTGTTCGCGACATCTGAGCCGATGCGCGAGAGGAGTCCCCCTGCAACGACGACGGTGTTGACGTACGGTTCGACGACGAGCGCATGGCCGAGTGCTTCAGCGATCACCATGGTCTCGACGGGACCGCCGCCCATGCCGCCTGCCGACTCGGGCAGGGTGGCGCCGAGGATTCCGAGGTCGTGCGCGAACGCCTTCCAGATGTCCGGCTGCCAGCCGGGACCGGTCTTGACTGCCGCGCGCGAGGATTCGAGTCCGTAGCGCGTTGCGAGGAATTGGGCGAGCCCGTCGCGCAGCAACTGCTGCTCAGCGGAGAGTTCAAAGTCCATGGTGTGTCAGAGCCCCAAAGCTGCTTTAGCGAGAATGTTTCGTTGGATTTCGTTGCTGCCCGCATAGATCGAGCCCGCGCGGTCGTTGAAGTACCGCAGCGGCGCGACGGCCTGCCACGGCTCGCCTCCGGCGTACCCGTCGGCGGGTGGCGTGAACTCGGCGATCGGTCCGCCCGGAGCGGTGATGTGCGGCTGGTAGGCCCGGCCGTACCTGCCCGCGGCCTCCATGGTGAGTTCGGTGATGCTCTGGCTGAGTTCGGTGGACAGGATCTTGCCCATCGACGACGCCGGGCCGGGGTTCTTTCCGGCCGCGACCGTCGCGAGCACACGGTATTCGAAGATCTCCAGCACCTCGGTACGGATCCGTGCTTCAGCGAGTTTCGCGGCGAACAATGGATCGTCGATGAGTCGCCCGCCGCCGGGGAGGGACTGTTCGGCGGCGTCGGAGGTCAGGTTCTCCAACATCACCTGCAACGCCGGTGCCGCGGCGCCGCCGCCTCGCTCGAACTCGAGGAGGTACTTGGCGACCGACCAGCCGTCGTCGATCTGGCCGAGCACGTTCGACTTCGGCACGCGGACCTGGTCGAAGAAGACTTGGTTCTGCACTTCTTCACCGGACGTCATGACGAGCGGGCGGATCTCGATGCCCGGCGTCGTCATGTTGATGAGGATGAATGTGATGCCCTGCTGTTTGCGTTCGAGCCGCGAGGTGCGGACGAGCGCGAACATCCAGTTCGCTTCCGTGGCGTGCGTCGTCCAGATCTTGCTGCCCGTCAGGACCAGGTGGTCGCCGTCGTCGGCCGCGGCCATGGTGAGCGCCGCGAGATCCGAGCCCGCTTCGGGTTCGGAGTAGCCCTGGCAGAAGAAGACCTCGCCGGTCAGGATGCCGGGCAGAAAGTGATTCTTCTGTTCGTCGGTGCCGAACTTCATGATCGCGTGCGAGACCATGCGGATCCCCATCGGCGAGAGCGCGGGCGCGCCGGCGAGCATCATCTCGCGGCTGAAGATGTAGTGCTGGGTGAGACTCCAGTCGCAACCCCCGTACTTGACCGGCCACGCCGGCGCAGCCCATCCGCGTTCGTGGAGGATGGCTTGCCACGCCATCGACGCCTCGTGGTCGGAGTAGACGCTGGTCATCAGCCGACCGGCGCGAGCCAGGTCTGGCGTCAGCTTCTCGTCGAGAAAGGCCCGGATCTCGTCGCGAAACGCGATGTCCGCCGGGGACCACTCCACATCCATGTGTTTCCCTTCGTCCGGCACAACTCACCGGGATTATCTGACAACAAGTGTTCTCGGATATGAAACGCACGGCCTGAACGTTTGTCAAGACGACGAGATCGCCCGTGCGCCATCGTGTCCGACGTGTCCGTCCTTCTGCGCGCGTTTCGCCCACCACAGCGTGACCGCGATGGTCCCGAGCAGGACGATCAGGTATGCGCCGCTGGCGACGAGTTGCAATGGAAGATGCCAGCCCACCGTCGCCGAGCCGACGAATCCGCGGAACGGACCGAACACCATCCCGTGGAACACTTTGCCCGCCGAACCGGCGATCGGCACGATGGACGGCTGTGTGTACGCGAACGTCAACGCCACGATCGCGGCAGGCGCCAGCCACCACACCCAACTCGCCGGCCGCGCGGCTCGCGCATGATCGGCGGCGTGCACCGTCGCGACCAGTAGGAGCGGCAGCACCCACACCCAGTGGTGCCCCCACGAAAACGGGCCGATGGCGCACGACGTCATGCCCGTGATCGAGATCGCCAGGAGGTTCGCGCCTGCGCGGTACGCGGCGCGCGCGGCCCACAGTCCGAGTACGCCGACGACCAGCCCGACGGGCAGCCACAGCCACGACGGCGGGTTCGCGACTCCGTAGGTGGCGAGCCGCGCGAAGTAGCCGTGGAACGTCTGGTTGGCCGGCGCATCGAGACGACCGATACGCGAGGTCTCGGACACCTCCGCGGTCCAGAATCGTCGCGCCTCGCCGCCGAGCACGAGGATGCCGACGACGACGGTCGCCGCGAACGTGCCCGCCGCGACCGCGGCGGCGCGGAACCTCTTGGTGACCAGGAGGTCCACGACGAAGAACAGCGGGGTGAGCTTGATGCCTGCGGCGAACCCGACCCCGACGCCGCGCAGACGTTCGCTCCGCACAGTGAGGTCGAGAATCACCACGAGCGCGAGGACGAGGTTGATCTGCCCGTTCCAGAGAGTCGTGTGAACCGGCTCCAGAGCGGTCGACGCGATGGCCCCGCACACCGTGAACAGGACGAGGCGAGCATCGAACCGGAACCGCAGTGCATGCATCGACACGCCGACCACTAGCAGCAGACTGATCACGTTGCCGATGTTCCACAGCAGGAGCGCGGTGTGCGGGACGAACCCGGCGAGCGGAACCATCACCAGTCCCGCGAACGGCGTGTACGTGAACCGCCACACCCGGTAGACGGGCAGGTCGTACAGGGGTGTCCCCTCCCAGACGGCAATCGCTCCCCCGCGGTACACCCGCGTGTCGATACCGTTGTGGAAGAGTCCGTACACCGGGTCCGTGAACGGAACTGCCCAGATATGCCAGCAGATCACCAGGACCGCCGCGCACGCGGCGACGGCGATCATCGTCCAAGTCGTCGTTCTCGTCGACGAACGGTCTTCCACCCGAGGATTGTACGTCCGTCACCCGCCGCGGACACGCGTCGACACAACAGTGACCGAACCATTCCGTCTGGGATGTTCGTCCAGGTCATCGGGCGGTGCCTCACGCCGATCGAGCCCTTTCATGAAGGTAGGTCCGGACCAGGATTTTCAGCAACGCAGAATCACGAGCACCGCCCCCTCGTCCGCTACGCATGGGTGATCATTGTGCTCGCATTCGGCGGGTGCGCCGTGTTCGTAGACTCTGACTCTGATTGACGTGGATCAGGTGGGGCCGCGGTGCTGATGGGGGCGATGACCGTCGCCGCTGATCTCACGATCGCAATACCGGGGTAGCATCCCTGAACAATCCGCGACGCAGAACGATCCGCGCACGCGAGGCCGTTATGCGACAATCGCCGCCACGACGACTGGTGAGCTTGAATCCCTTGTGGCGAGTATCGAGTCCAAGAGTGTGCCCCTGCGTGACGCGCCCGACGGGTGGCCGGACAACGTCGAGCTTGCGCTGATCGACGCAGTGCTCTCGATTCGCGCACGGTATGGAAAATCTGCGCTGACAGGCGTGCGCCGGGCCGTGAACGCCTACCGTGCCGAGGTGCCCTCGCGTTCCAATTGGGACGATCTCGTGACACTCGCGGAAGTCGATCCTGTTCACTTGCAGAGTGTCCTCGGAAACCGGCAGACGACGGGCGGTGTCACCAAGGCGGAGGCAATTGTCACCGCTGCCCGCCGTTTGGCGGATGTCGGCGTTCGCCATGCTGCGGACGTCGATCGCAGCTCCGGTGATCAGCGTCGCGCTTACTGCGGCACGCGCGGCCTCGGCCCTGTGACGTGGGCCTATTTCACGATGCTCCTCGGTGAGGACGGAGTGAAGGCCGACACTTTGGTATCGCGCTTCGTCGCATCGGCGATCGGGCACGACCCCGGACATGAGCGCGTCGAAGCACTCGTGACCCAAGCGGCCCATCAGCTGGACATCGGCGCCAACGCCCTCGATCACTCGATCTGGCGATACATGAGCACGCCACGGTCTGACTAAATCGTCTCCCGCACCAATGCACCGCTATACGCTCGTGACGATCTCATTTCCGAGAGATGGAGGACCACGTGGCGTCAGACTTCGAGTACACCGGCGATGCCAATCAGCAATCGGGCTTTCGCGACAAAGTGACCGGCAGCCACTATTGGATCAACAACTTTGACGGTAGCCCCGTTGAGTTGCTTGACGGGGACCAGGTCGTCATCACGTCCGGTGGGCAACGCAGTGTCTGGTCCATTCGCAGCCAACGCATCGTGGGGTACGCATAGCCGCTAAGCTGCGCCCCCGCGGCCCCCATCGCGCCCGCGCGGTGAACTGTCGGCAGCAAGGAAGGCTGCGACAGTCAACTCGCACAGAGTCTCCAGTCCCCACGAAAAGCGAGAACCCCTTGTTTACAGTGGGTTCCTCATTGTGGTCCCGGCTGGGATCGAACCAGCGACCTTCCCGGTGTGAACGGGACGCTCTTCCACTGAGCCACGGGACCGTATTGAGTTGTGCGCGCAGCGTCTGCAGCGCAGCGCTTCGCACGAGGAATGAGACTACACACCGTCGCACAGGGTCGGCAAATCCCCCTCCGGAGCACGAGCCGGCAGCTTTGGGATGCGGTCGAGCGGTCGCCGTTTGGCGTCACCACGATGCGCCACGTGCGGAAACACATAGATGTAACTCGCCAACCAGCCGATTTGTCATCGCACCGCGTGTACAGCTAGTGTTCATTCCGCTGGCGAGCAGCAGCCCACAAGGCATGCTCCCCAGTAATGCGGATGTGGCGCAGCTGGTAGCGCATCACCTTGCCAAGGTGAGGGTCGCGGGTTCGAATCCCGTCATCCGCTCGGAGCGAGGTTTCGATCTTTCTCGCCTCGTGGTGGCGTGGCCGAGTGGTGAGGCAACGGCCTGCAAAGCCGTGCACACGGGTTCGATTCCCGTCGCCACCTCCACCGCAATCTGAACACGCGCGATTAGCTCAGTGGGAGAGCGCTTCCCTGACACGGAAGAGGTCACAAGTTCAATCCTTGTATCGCGCACCGACGAAGAGACCCGCTCATTCGAGCGGGTCTCTTCGTGTCTGCGGGACCGCCACCACCGATGGATCGATCACCGGGCTACCGGTCGGGCCTCCTCGCCGACGACTGTCGGCCACCCGATTTGGCATCGGCGTCGACGACCCGCTAGAGTTTCTTCTCGCTGGCCGACAACAGTTCGGATAGCAATGCGGATGTGGCGCAGCTGGTAGCGCATCACCTTGCCAAGGTGAGGGTCGCGGGTTCGAATCCCGTCATCCGCTCGGAAACGAGTTCGATCTTAAATCTCGTCACGGTGGCGTGGCCGAGTGGTGAGGCAACGGCCTGCAAAGCCGTGCACACGGGTTCGATTCCCGTCGCCACCTCCACTGGAGAACTACAATTTCACATGACCTGCGCGATTAGCTCAGTGGGAGAGCGCTTCCCTGACACGGAAGAGGTCACAAGTTCAATCCTTGTATCGCGCACCACCGCAGGCCCGTCGATCACTCGACGGGCCTGCGTCGTACCTGCCGTGAGGCGACCCTGCTTCGGACTCCCCCTGCTCGTCGTAATGTCTGCCCGTCGCCATCGCCGCTGTACGCCTCTCGCGGGCCGAGGACGGATGTTCCGGAGGCTCACGTATTCTGTCGGGGCGAAGGACGCGGGTCGCACGTGATCGACCGCACCGAATTACGCGTGCAGGTCAGCCGACGTCGCAACCGCTGACTCGATGGAGCCTTCGCCGCCCCTATCGCCCAAGTGTTAGGAATTCCGTAGCCGTGCCAAGCCTCGCGATGCTGTTCCAGAGTCACCTCGATTCGGGACTCGCCGGCGACCGACTGCGCCAGCAGATGCTCGCCGACTTCCCCGACTTGAAGCCCGCGTCGTTGACCGTGGACGCTGCGGAGAACGCCGACGAGGACCGTCCGCTCACCCTCTCGTACGGCGACACGATGATCGCGTTGATGAGCGTTCCGGCAGCCGTCGGCGACGACCTCCAGGAAATCGCCGAGCACAGCCGCCTGTGGCCGGAGTCGACGCCCGTCCCAGCGTCGTACGACGCCCACACGATCGTCACCGTGCTCCGTCCGGGAAAGTCCTCGACGTCGTACCAGGATGCAATCGCGGACGCAGTATTGCTGTCGAAGGTGATCGCGTCCGCCATCGCGGTGAGTGACTCGATCGTCGCCGTGTACTTCGGCAGCGCGAACCACGTGATCGTCCCGGAGCTGTTCCGCGACCTCACGATCGAGACACTCCCCGACCCGATCCTCCCGGCGTGGGTGGCATTGAACGTCGCTCCCCGCACCGACGGCGTGATGACCGGACACACCCGAGGCTTGGACATGCTCAGGTTGATGGACATCGAGATCGTCGAGTCTCCCGAAACCGCCGAAGAGACATTCGCGCGTCTGGCCAACATCTCGATCTACCAACTGCAGAGCGGCCCGGTGATCGGTGACGGACACTCTCTCGGCACCACCGACGACGCCGAACTGTTCGCCCTGCACGCACCGTCCGCGTTGGATCCGGACAAGACGGTTCTTCAATTGACCTTCGCCGCGGGCGACGAGCAGCCGGTCGCGGCGACCGCCGTCGAACCGCAAAGCAAGAAGCGCGGCTGGTTCCGCCGGAAGTAAGGCGCCCACCGCTCGATAGCGCACAGTCGAGAAGATTGTCCGCGCTGCACACTATGGTGTGCAGAATGGCGATCGCGTCCTTCTCCGAACTACACGCCGGCCAACGACTCTCGGGCCGCTGGCGGGACACCGTGGACCTGATCGCCGTGACGGCGTCCGGCGACAACGCGGCAACCCTCGTCGTCCGAGACCTCCGCCTCGGAGTCCGTGAAGAGCTCGTCTTCGCCGACGACCTGCCTCGTATCGTCATCGAGACCACATCCGTCGCCTCGTGGACGTTCGACGCCGACCCTGCAGCATTCCGAATCGCCACCGAAGCCCTCCGCATCTCGAAGACCGCGGCACACGATCCGATGGCCGCGGTCGGCACCAGCGACATCTCGCCGCTCCCACATCAGATCCGAGCGGTCTATGGGGAGTTGCTCCCCCGGACGCCGTTGCGCTTTCTGCTCGCCGACGACCCTGGTGCGGGAAAGACGGTCATGGCGGGGCTGTATGCGAAAGAGCTTCAACTCCGCGGCGACATGTCGCGGATGCTGATCGTCGCGCCGGGCGGGCTCGTCGAACAGTGGAAGGAGGAATTACTCACGAAGTTCGGGATCGTCACCACCCTCCTCACCCGTGAACTGATCAACGTCAGTCCAGGCGGGGACCCGTTCGCCGAGCATCCGCTGATGATCGCGCGCATGGATCAGCTGGCTCGCGACCCCGAGTTGGTCGGCCACCTCGAGAACAGCGAATGGGATCTCGTCGTCGTCGACGAAGCGCACCGCATGTCGGCGAGCTGGCAGGGCTCAGATCTGGAGGTTCGCGAGACCGAGCGATTCAAACTCGGGCGAGTGTTGGGGGCGGTGACCCGCAACTTCCTCCTCATGACCGCGACACCACATGCCGGGAACGACGACAACTTCGAGCTGTTCCTCTCGTTGCTCGACGAAGACCGCTTCGCCGGTCGGCGGCGCCGGAGCGGAACCGTCGACACCTCCGGTCTGATGCGTCGGATGGTGAAGGAGGAACTGCTGACCTTCGAGGGGCGACCGCTGTTCCCCGAACGCATCGCGGAAACGGTCCCCTATGCGCTCTCGAGCGGAGAGAGTGAGCTGTACGAGGCGGTCACCCAGTATGTGCGAGTGGAGATGAACCGGGCGCAAGCCTCACCGGACTCCCCGAAACGCCGCACCGTCGGCTTCGCGCTGACCGTGCTGCAGCGCCGTCTTGCGTCGAGTACACATGCGGTTCTCCGCAGCCTGATCAGACGAAGGGACCGCCTGGCGTCGCGGCGCGCCGATCTGATCGCCGGACGCATCCCGATCGACGACCGAGTCTCGCTTCCCTCCCCCGACCTGTTTGACGATCCTGACGAGTTCAGTGCTGAAGAGTTCGAGCAGCTCGAAGAGGAAGTGGTGGACGCTGCGACGGCGGCACGGACCGTCGCCGAACTCGACACCGAGATCGCGATCCTTTCGGATCTCGTCTCCCTTGCGACGCGTGTCCGAGACCGTGGGGACGATCGCAAGTGGGCAGAGCTCAGAAGCATGCTGACCGATCGAAGTCTGCTCCGCGATGCAGCCGGCGCTCCACGAAAGCTGATCGTCTTCACTGAGCACAAGGACACGCTCGACTACCTTGTCGCGCAGATCCGCAACGTCCTGGGTTCCGACGACGCTGTCGTGACCATCCACGGCGGAACCCGTCGAGCCGACCGGGTCGCGGCGCGCGAGCAGTTCACCAACGAACCGGACCGTCTGGTTCTGGTCGCGACAGACGCCGCCGGCGAAGGCCTCAACCTACAGGCCGCCCACCTGATGGTGAACTACGACCTGCCGTGGAACCCGAATCGTCTGGAACAGCGTTTCGGTCGCATACACCGCATCGGACAGCGAAATGTCTGTCGACTGTGGAACATCGTCGCGTCGGACACTCGCGAAGGCCAGGTGTATACACGGCTCCTGGCCAAGATGGACCAGCAACGCGCAGCGTACGGCGGCAAGCTGTTCGACGTCCTGGGCGAGGAGGCATTCGGCGGCAAACCCCTCCGCGACCTGCTGTGGGACGCCGTGCTCTACGGCGACGATCCGGCGCGACTCGACGAGATCGAGCGCGTCGTCGACGCCGAGGTCGCGGCGGGCTGTGAAGCACTGGTGTCCGAGCGGGCACTGGCTCGCGAGACGTTGGCCCCCGTCGAAATGGATCGTCTGCGGCGACAGATGGATGAGGCCACGGCTCGTCGGCTCCAACCGCACTACATCGAGCAGTTTTTCATCAGTGCGTTCGGGACGTTCGGCGGTCGCCTCATCAAACGGGAGAAGAATCGCTTCCAGATCTCCAATGTCCCTGCGCCCCTGCGGAGTCGGCCGATCCGCCGCGAGCACGCGTGGCGGCCGGTCACGCGTTCGTACGAGCGGGTCACGTTCGAGCCGACAGCAGTCTCGTCGGCGGCGACCCGAGCCGACTTGCTTGCGCCCGGACATCCGCTGCTCGACGCACTGCTCGGTTCGGTCGTCGAGCGCGATCGCAGTCTGCTCGTGGCCGGCGCGACCCTGTTCGATCCGGCTGATGCAAGTACGTCGCCGCGTGTGATCGTCGCGGTGACATCGGAGGTCGTCGATGGCGCCGGCACCGTGGTCAGCCGTCAGTTCTCGTTCGTGTCGGTCGCGGCAGACGGTTCGGTGACCGATGCCGGGACAGCGCCACAACTCGACCTGGAGCCACTGCACGATCTGTCGGTCACTGCGGCCGCTTTCGATTCGCTCTCGTCGTCGTTCGCCGACGACGCGGTGAGATGGCTGACGAACAACGCGGCTCCAGCGCACTTGGCGAAGGTGCGCGAGCGAATCGTTCCTGAAGTCGATCGGGTCGAGGCCGCGGTGCGCACGCGACTCGTCGATCAAGTGAACTATCTGGATGCCGAAGCCGCGCGTCGCCGCGAGGAAGTTGAGTCGGGTCACGGGTCGAGGCGTCGGCGGAGGATCAGTCCGGAACGGCTGACACGCCAGGCCCGTGATCTGGAGGCTCGCTTGTCGCATCGGTTGGCGGAGTTGGCTGACGAGCGGGCTCTCGCCGCGCGCCCACCGCGGGTCGAGACCGCGTTCATGGTGGTGTCAGCGGGTTTCGTCGGAGGTGACGTCGGCCGGTACGCGGCGGACACAATGGTGACCGATGCCCGTGCGGTTGCCGCAGTGCTGGCGGCCGAGCATCGGCTGGGACGTTCAGCAGAGGAGATGCCGCACAACAACAAGGGCTATGACGTGCTGTCGACCCCGGCGAGATCGTCGGACGGTTCGCGGCCGCCGTCGATCTTCATCGAGGTGAAGGGGCGTATAGCGGGTGCGGACAGTGTGACGGTCTCGTACAACCAGGTGATGCATGGGCGGAACGCCGGGGAGAATCACCGGTTGGCGTTGGTCTCGGTGAGCCCGGAAGGCCCGGAGCTCGACGAGGTCAAGTACCTGACGAACTATTTTCACGACTTCTCGTTGGGCGATGTCGACGTGAGCAGCGTAGAGATCGAGTGGCGCAAGGCGTGGCGAAGGGCGTCGGCGCCGCATTGAGCGGGGTCAGAACGGCGGTTCGCCCCAGGAGACGAACGCGGCCGCGGTCGCGCCTCGCGCGCGACGGTTGGCCGCCCGGATCTGCATCCGATAACGATGCTTAGCCTGGGTGCGGGTGACCTCCCGCTGTGGTCCGGGTCCGGCGTCGCGCACTGTCGCCGCCCCGACGGGCGCCGGGTGCGTGCACGGTAGGAGTCCGAGTTCGGGCAGGAGCCACGAGTTGAGCGCTTGGGCGCGAACGGTGATTCCTTCGGGTGTGGTGACTTCGGTCCACACGATCCCGTTTGCGTCGACGATCTGGTCGTCGACCCATCCAGGGACGTGCGTCTTCAGCCCGTGGTGGAACCGGCATTTGGGGTTGAGGTTGCACGGACAGGTCGGGCCGCCCGCCTCCGGGTCGAAATGGTCGTACTCCTGGACGTGGTCCAGGTCGCACTGCCAAGCGGGTTCGTCGCACCCGATCATTGAGCACTGTCCGTGGAGTGCGCGGACCGCGGTGTCGCAGGCCGCGGTGGGTCGGTAGCCGTTGCCTGCTTGCGCGGTGCCGTCCATCAGGTCGCCGAGGTCGAGTTCGCGGTGGACCGTGTCCGTGCGACCCGAGACTTCACGAGCGTGCTCGGCGGAGATCGGCCCGAACCCGTCGAGAAACGCCGGAGTCTCGGAGTCGCCAGTGAGGGTGTCGCGACGGGCGACGACGTGCAGGACGATCTTCGCGCAGCGTTCTGCGATCTCGTCCTCGGAGAGGCGGGCAGGGCAGCCGTCGTTGCCGCATCGGCACGCGAACTGTGTGCCGGTGAGTCGCGCGACGGCGGCGTCGGAGCGACGACTCTGCTTGTTGCGCGGGTCGTCGTCGCACACGCCAGCGGCGACCGCATCGAGTGATTTCATGATGAGCGCGGCGTCTTCGGACGCCGCCGTGATGGTGACGTCGCTGAGTTCGGCGTCGACCGGTGTGGCGATGACCTTCTTGCGCGCCTTCGCTGCTTCGGTCGCTGCGCGAGCGGCGTCGGCGTCGTGCTCGGCGACGATGCCGTTGACCGTCTTGGCCACACGGTCTTTGGAGAGCCCGCCCATCCCGCGGAGCCGACCGGCGGCTTCGTTATCGATCACCGCGAGCAGATCGTCGTCGAGAACGGCTTCGGTTTGGGCGAGTGCAGCGTGGAACCAAAGCGGAGTGAGCACGCCGTCGCGCATCAGCTTGCCGAGTTCCGGTACGCGTTCCATGCAAGCGATGGCGCGGTCGACGAACCGCTCGGCAGTGAACTGCTTCGAGCCCGTCAACACTGCGTACGACGCAGCCGTCTGGCACAACGGGTCGTAGATCCGGGAGAAGCCGTCGGCGCCCGCGGCGTCGGCGACGTCGACCTTCGCCTGCCACACCTGATACGCAGCGGCGTACCGCTGCCAGAGAATAAACCCCTGGAACGAGTCCGCACGAGCAGCAAATTGCAGGAGCGCAGCTTGGTCGGCATCCGCCCCGTCCGCCGTCTGCGGCTTAGCGATCCGGATAACGATCGAGTCCCCGTCGACCTCGACGGTCGATGCCGCTTGGCTCCTCAGCGTGGTTTGCATTACTCCCCCTCGATCGAACTTGTGTTCGATATTACTTGGTAACACCAAATTGGTCAATACCCCTATCTCTGGCCCGGCACACCCACGATGGCAATCGCATACCTCGGTGTGCGATTCTGTACAGTTCACCTCCATCTTCAAATCCCGAACTGAGGAAACGTGCCCACTTATGCACAACCTGTTGGTCGCCGCAAGCTGATTGAGGTCAGCATCCCGCTACAGAAGATCAACGAGGAGTCGGCTCGCGAGAAGTCGATTCGTCACGGCCATCCGTCGACGCTGCACCTGTGGTGGGCGCGCCGACCACTGGCCGCTGCTCGCGCAGTCTTGTTCGCTCAACTGGTCGACGACCCCGCCTCTCGTCCTGACCTCTACCCCACCGAGGCCGAGCAGGGAGCAGAACGCAAGCGCCTCTTCGAGCTCATGGAACGCCTTGTCGTGTGGGAGAACTCCAACGATGCCGGGCTCCTCGCCGAAGCACACCAAAAGATCCTGGAATCAACCGACGGCAATCCGCCTCCGATTCTCGACCCCTTCGCCGGTGGCGGAACAATCCCACTCGAAGCACAGCGACTCGGACTGGAAGCCCACGCCTCAGATCTGAACCCGGTCGCGGTGCTCATCAACAAGGCGCTGATCGAGATCCCACCCAAGTTCGCGGGTCGTCGACCCGTGTTTCCTGGCGCCGCAGACGAGACCATCCAGGACTGGCCGCGGGCAACAGGTCTCGCCGAGGACGTTCGACGCTACGGCCAGTGGATGCGCGACGAAGCCGAGCAGCGAATCGGCCACCTCTATCCAAAGGCGACGCTGCCGGACGGCTCCGAAGCGACCGTGATCGCATGGATCTGGGCACGGACGGTGACCTGCCCGAACCCGGAGTGCCAGATCGCGATGCCACTCGTACGCTCCTGGTGGCTCGGCAAGAAGAAGGGCAAGGAGGCGTACGTCGTACCCGTTGTCGAAGGGAAGACCGTCCGGTACGAGATCGGGCACGACGTGGCGCACGCGCCGACGAAGGAGACAGACGGAACGGTCGGACGCAACGGCGCCCACTGCATACGTTGCGGCACAGCGGTGGAACTGAAGTACATTCGCGCCGAGGGGCTGCAGACTCAATTCGGGACGCAACTTATCGCCACCGTCGCCGAAGGCATTCGTCGTCGCATCTACCTGGCTCCGCGCAAGAGCCAATCCGATGCCGGCGAGATCGTCGATCCCACCGATGGCCCCAACGGGACGATTGCAGACAACCCTCGGTGGTTTTCACCGCCACAGTATGGATTGACCACGTTCGCCTCCCTCTTCACTCCGCGGCAGCTCACCGCGCTCACCACGTTCAGCGACCTCGTCGGCGAAGCGCGAGAGCTTGTGGTCCGCGATGCACGCGCGGCCGGCATGGACAACGGGCGTCGCCTCGACGACGGCGGTGCCGGCGCTGAGGCATACGGGGATGCGGTCGCGACGTACCTGGGAATGGCAGTTAGCCGCCTGACTGACTATCAGTCGTCCTTGACGACGTGGGCGAGTAACCCTCAGATGGAGATCTTGCGCAACCTGTTTGCACGACAGGCGATCCCGATGTGTTGGGACTTCGCCGAGGGAAACGTGTTCGCCGATTCGTCGGGTTCAGTGGACCGACTTATAGCCGCGGTTGCAACGGCAGTACGCTCGACGGCTGCCCGCGGCGAGGCAAACGTATCGCAGTCAGACGCCATAGCGCAGGTCAGAACGCACGCGCTACTGTCCACAGACCCGCCCTACTACGACAACATCGGATACTCCGACCTCTCTGACTTCTTCTACGTCTGGCTACGGCGCTCGTTGCGAGACGTCCACCCTTCGATCCTGTCTACGCTGCTCGTACCGAAGGCAGAGGAACTCGTCGCGAACCCATACCGCCACGACGGCAAGGATGGCGCTCACAAGTTCTTCGAGGACGGCTTTCGTGAAGTCTTTCGCCTAGCTCGCGAGAGTGCGCACGACGACTTCCCGATCACCGTCTATTACGCCTTCAAACAGCAGGATGTCGAGAAGTCGGGGCAGGCGTCGACTGGCTGGGAGACCCTCCTGGAGGGAATGATTCGTTCCGGTTGGCGAATCACCGCTACCTGGCCGATGCGCTCCGAGCGAGCTGGACGCATGCTGAGTGTCGGCACCAACGCTCTCGCCTCATCCATCGTGCTCGCACTCCGCCCGCGACCAGAGGACGCGCCTCGGATCGACCGCCGCGGTTTCCTGTCACGTCTCCGCAGCGAACTCCCAGACAAGCTCCGCGAACTCCAGCAAGGTGCCATCGCGCCGGTCGACCTCCCGCAGGCCGCGATCGGCCCGGGCATGGCGATCTTCTCCGAGTACAGCGCGGTTCTGGAAGACTCAGGATCCAAGATGACCGTTCGCACCGCACTCGAACGGATCAACGCCATCCTCGACGAGGTACTCGGCGAGTTGGAGAACGACTTCGATGCGCCGACCCGGTTCGCCCTGACGTGGTTCCGGCAGTCCGGGTTCACCGCAGGCCGGTTCGGTGACGCCGAATCGCTCGCCAACGCCCGCGGAATCTCGCTCGACGCACTTGAGCGGTCAGGCATCGTCACGAAGGGCGGCGGAAAGTTCGCGCTGATCGGGCCAGGCGAGCTGCCCGCCGATTACGATCCGTCGACCGACACGTCGATCAGCGAGTGGGAGGTCGTGATGCATCTCGTCCGCGCCCTCGACTCGGAAGGCATACCGGCAGCGGCAAGTCTGCTCGCACGCGTACCGGAGCCGATCGACCCGGACCTCTGCCGCGAACTCGCGTCGCTGCTGTTCAAGCTCGCGGAGGACCGCAAGTCGACAGCTCTCGCAAACAGCTTCAACGGCCTCGGCGCAGCCTGGCACGACGTCGCGCGACAGGCACGCACAGCCGTCGGCATCCAGGGAACACTCACATAATCGGCGACCGATCTCGCGATACCGGCCAGTAGCCCTACCGCACCCACAGAACTGTCCGAGTCTTCCGATAACCTCCGTTCTTGAATGCACAACACATGCTGCATTCAAGAACGGAGGAACTGTGGCTGTCAGCAATCGGGATCGGATTCATACCGCGTTCGAGCTTCTCGGGCCGGCGTTGAACACCTTCCTCGACGAGACCGTAGGCGCAGAACTCACTGCGCAAGGATTCGACGGCGGGTGGATCGAGATCCTCCGCGCGGTGAAGGCGCCGAACGCACATTCCGACAAGAAGTTCAGTCCCCTCGACCCATACGACAGCCTCCGCATGGTCACCGACAGCGTGCCGTACAAGTTCAAGCGAGGCTGGGACCCGATCGGCAAGCGGCTCTCACGGGCCGACACCGGCCGCGCCACGCAGCTGCTCGACGTTCGGAACCGCTACGCACATCACGAACCGTTCTCGAACGACGACGCGACCTACGACCTCGACACCTGCCACCGCTTCCTTCTGGCAATCGGCGCGCCGAAGGAAGCCGCGGAGGTAGCGAAGCTCCGCGACGACGTGCGCGCCATCGGCGCTCGGCAGGCAGACGACCGCGCCGCCCGCAAGCAGCCGAGCCTGCAGGCCGGGTCCGATAATCTTCCCGCCTGGCGCGAGGTGATCAGCCCGCACCCCGACATCCAGAGCGACCAGTTCAACGCCGCCGAATTCGCCGCAGACCTCTACACGGTCGCGAACAAGAGCGGTCGTCACAAGTCCGAGTACACCGATCCCGCAGAGTTCTTCGGGCGCACCTACCTCACCGAAGGTCTGCGCGACCTGATCACACGCAACGTCGCTCGTCTCACCGGCGATGCCAATGCGTCTCCGGTGGTCAACCTGCAGACCAACTTCGGCGGAGGCAAGACACACTCGATGCTCGCACTCTGGCACCTCGCCTCCGGTGAATCGAGCTCGACCTTCGGCGACGACGTCGCACCGCTCGCCCAACCGCTCGATTCGCTGCCGCACGGTGTCCGTCGCGTCGCTCTGGTCGGAAACCAGATGGTTCCGGGTCGCGAGAACGACGAGGCTGGCCGTCCGAACATCCGCACCATGTGGGGTGAACTCGCCTGGCAGCTCGGCGGCCAGGACGCATACGAGATCGTCTCCGCAGCGGACCGGTCGTCGACCAATCCCGGCTCCTCCCTGCGCGAACTGTTCGAGGCGTACTCCCCCGCCGTCATCCTGATCGACGAATGGGTGGCCTACGCACGCCAACTGGTTCATGCCACCGGGCTGCCCGCAGGCGACTTCGACACACAGTTCACATTCGCCCAGACTCTCACCGAAGCCGCGCGTGCGACGCCCGGCATCCAAGTCGTCATCTCTATCCCCGCCTCGGCCAATGCCGACGACGGCGACGACGTCAACGACGAAGAAGTCGGCGGCGAGTACGGACGGGAAGCCCTCTACCGACTCAAGAACGTCGTGGGCCGCACCGCCGACCAGTGGCAGCCCGCCAATGCGCACGAGAGTTTCGAGATCGTCCGCAGACGCATCTTCTCCGCTCCCGACGCGGACGCCTCCGCGACAATCAACAACGTCGCCAAGTTGACCGTCGACTTCTATCGCAAACACCACACCGACTTCCCGGCGGAGGTCCGCGACTCCCAGTACATCGACCGGATCAAGCAGTGCTATCCGATCCATCCCGAACTGTTCGACCGGCTCTACCAGGACTGGTCGACGCTCGACCGATTCCAACGAACGCGCGGTGTCCTGCAGTTGATGAACAAGGTGGTCGGTACGCTCTGGCGCACCCAGGACTCGAGCGCGCTCATCATGCCCGGAACAGTGCCGCTGGGCGACGCCGACGTAGTCTCCGAGATCACCAAGTACCTAGGTGATGAGTTCAAAGCGATCATCACGACCGACGTCGCAGGAACCGAATCGGTCCCATATCGCACTGACAAAGACAACGAGTACTTCGGCAAGCGCGGAGTGTCGCAGCGTCTGGCGCGTTCGGTGTTCATCGCCGCCACCCCCGGACTGCACACCGCCCACAAGGGTGCTGAGAAGTCACGGATCTTCCTGGGCGCCGCGCTGCCCGGCGACGTCCCCGGCAGCTTCCATTCCGCCCTCGACGCGCTGACCGGGGCGTCGACCTACCTGTACACCGAGTCGTCGCGCTACTGGTACGACACCCAGGCCAACATCACGCGCGCCGCCCGCGACCATGCTGCCGGACTCTCTCCCGCCGACGTCTGGGCCGAGGTGGAACGGCGCCTCACCGCACAACGCAAGTCCACCAAAGACCAAGTCTTCGCCGGGATCCACGTGTTCCCAGATTCCAGTGACGTGCCAGACGAGACCGACGCCCGACTCGTCGTGGTCCCGATGAAGTACACGCATACTGCTCGCAGCGGCCAGCTGACCGCGGTCCCGTGGGCGACCGATCTAATCGCCCAACGTGGAAACGCGATCCGCACGTACAAGAACTCGATCGTCTTCCTCGCCGCCGAAGAGAAGCGGGTCGACGAACTCGATGACGCCGTCCGCACCCACCTCGCGTGGAAACACGTCGCCGACAGCGCCGACGATCTCGGTCTCGGCGGTCAGCAGACCAAGCAGGCGATCGAACGACGCGGAGCGAGCGATGACATCGTCGACTCGCGTCTCCTCGAGACCTACACGTGGGCTCTCTATCCGGAACAAGCCGACGGAGAGAGCACGTACCGGATCGAGACGAGCAGCGTGACCGGCAGTTCAGACGACCTCTACCTGCGGACGAGCACGAAGCTCGGCGACGTCATCGCCTCTACTCGAGCGTCCGCGACGATCGCGCTCGATCTGACCGGAAAGCTCGCGTCCGCCTGGACGTCCGGCCATCTCCACGTCGGCCAGCTCCTCCGCTACTACGCCACCTACCCTTACCTCGCACGTCTCCGGAACCGCGAAGTCCTGATCAACGGTCTCTACTCGGTCGCCGACGATCCAATCACCTGGCAGCAGTACGGGTTCGCGTTCGCCGACGAGTACGACGAGACGACGAGCAGTTACGTCGGCCTCCACCTGCCGACCGACGACGCCACGCTCCACATCTCGGACTCGACGCTGATCGTCCAACCGCACATCGCCGTCCGCCAGCGCGAGGACGAGGTACGGCAGGCCGGGAACGCCGGCAGTGCGTCCGATACCGAACAGGAGAACACCGGCGACCGCGCAGGCGGGGCGGGCGGAGCCGGCGCATCCTCCGGCGACGACACCCGCCGCGCCGACGACACGCGACGCCGCTTCTTCGGTTCGATCGCGCTCGACAGCACGTTCCCCGCCAAGAACTTCAACGAGCTGTACACCGAAGTGCTCAGCCATCTCGCAGGCGACGGACGCCTGGAGATCCGCCTCGAAGTGACCGCGGAGAACCCGAGCGGATTCAGCGACCGCACCAGACGCACCGTCTCCGAGAACTCTCGCGTGCTCGGGTTCGATCAAGCCGAGTTCGAAGAGCGCTGACTCACCCGCTCGGCCACGACCGCAATCTCGCTATCGTGTACCGGGTGAAGTCTCTGATCGTCGGCACCGTCACCGAATCGACCCGCGCCGAAGCCGTCGCCGCCGTCGCCGCGGCGACGTTCCCGCTCGCGTGCCCGCCGCACTCGAAGCCCGAGAACATCGCGGCCCACATCGACGCGCACCTGTCGGCCAACAAGTTCGCCGAGTACATCGCCGATCCGGGAAAACAGGTACTCGCCGCGCACGACGGCACCGGAGCGATGATCGGCTATGCGCTGCTCGTCTACGGGCGGCCGGACGATCCGCAGGTTCTCGCCGCTCTCGAATCGGCAGACGACGGAGCGACCGCACTCGCTGCCGACGCCGTCGCCGAAGTGTCCAAGATGTACGTGCTCCCCGACCATCACGCCGCACGCAACGACGCCAAGCCGGCGCACGCGCTCATGCAGGCGTCCCTCAGCGCCGCCCACGAACACGGAGCCGACTACATCTGGCTGGGCGTCAACGAGCTCAACGAACGCGCCCAGAAGTACTACCGCAAGATGGGCTTTACCCAGATCGGGACCAAAACGTTCGACATGAACGGAATGGTGGAACACGACCACGTGATGGGGCGGCAACTCTAAGGTCGAGGCTCTACTCAACCACCGGGACGCTCAACCAGCAGAACAGCCCCCTACGCGTCGGCCTCCGCGAAACGGGACAGCGCGAGCAGACGCGACGTGGCCCGCAGATACTTCTTGCGGTAACCGCCCGCAACCATCTCCGGGGGGAAGATCTCGTCGAGCTTCACACCCGACACGCTGACCGGGATCTCCGCGTCGTACAGGCGGTCGGCGAGCGCGACGAGACGCAGAGCAACAGCCTGGTCGGCTGCCGGCCGCAGATCCTCGATGCAGACCAGGGTGACACCGTCGACGAGTGACTTGTACTTCGACGGATGCAGCTTGGCCAGGTGTGCGACGAGATCGTCGTACCGGTCGAGAGTGGCGCCCTCGGTGGCGGCGGCCAACTCCTCGAGCGCGGTGTCGCTCGACGGCTCGGGCGCGGGCGGAAGGTCACGGTGACGGTAGTCAGGGCCGTCCACTCGGATCGTCTCGAAGATCGCCGACAGCTTCTGGATCTCGCGGAGAAAGTCCTGCGCGGCGAATCGGCCTTCACCGAGCTGACCCGGCAGGGTGTTCGACGTCGCGACGATCGACACGCCACGCGCGACGAGTTCGGTCAGTAGACGAGAGACAACCATCGTGTCGCCCGGATCGTCCAGCTCGAACTCGTCGATGCACAGCACGCTGTGGTCCGCGAGACGATCCAGCGCGTCGAGATAACCGAGGGCGCCGACGACGTTCGTCACCTCACCGAACGTCGCGAATGCCTTGGGGCCGGGCATCGAGTGGTAGACCGACGCCAGCAGGTGGGTCTTTCCGACGCCGAAGCCGCCGTCCAGGTAGAGGCCGATACCTTCCGGCGTCGACGCCTTCCGGAACAGGCCCTTCTTCTTGGCACCGGACCGGACAGTGGATGCGCGTGCGACGAAATCGCGGGCGGCAGCGACCGCCGCCGCCTGACTCGGCTCGTTCGGGTCGGGGATGTACGAGTCGAAGCTCACCTCGTCGAACATCCTCGGCGGAACCATTTCACCGATGAGTTGGTCGGGAGCCAGAACAGGGTTCCGGTCGCTCAATCGTGCCAGCATCCGGTAAGGGTATCGACCACATGGATGATGGCTTCATGTTCCTCATGCAGAAAGCGACAGACGTCACAGCGGACGACCTGCCCCATGTGCTCGCGTTTCCTGATCGCACCGCCCCGACGGTCCGCGCGATGATGATCGCCAGCGTCGACGGTTCGGCGACGATCGGCCGTCGATCCGGCATGTTGGGCGGCGACGGCGACCACCTCGTCTTCCACACGGTGCGCCGTCTCGCGGACGTGATCGTCGTCGGCGCCCAAACCGCGGTCGACGAGGGATACGGCCCAGGGGTGCCGGACGGCGACACCCCGCCCACACCTCTGGTGCTCACCTCGCGCACACTCGCGCTGCCGGACGACTTCACGACCGTCGCCGCGCCGAACGTGCTCATCGCCACCTGCACTGCGGCGCCCGCCGACGCTCGGAGGCGGCTGACCTCCGCGGGGGCGACGATCGTCGACTGCGGCACCGACGATGTCGACCCGGTGGTCCTCGTCGCCGAACTGGCCTCCCGAGGACTCACGCGCATCGACCTCGAAGGCGGCCCCCGGCTACTCGCCGCGTTCGCCGCTGCCGGAGTCCTCGACCAGCTGGTCCTCACCGTCAGCCCGACCCTGGCCCTCGGCGACGCACCCCGGATCGCCCACGGCGCAGCCACACCGATCAGAGACCAGGACCTCGCCCTCCCCTTCCGCCTCCCCTACCCGATGCGCGCCACCACTGTCCTCGGCGACCACGAAGGCTTCCTGTACCAACTGTGGGAGGCCGTGCCCGACTCCGACACCACATCCGGTCGGTAGGCTCGCGGCTATGCCGTCCACGCTCCGCGCACGACTGTCCGCCGCTCTGCTGGCGGCGACCACTGTCACCGTCCTCGCGGCGGGCTGCGCGGTGGGGCCGGACACCGGACCGGACATCGTCCGCGGCGACAACCCCGGCGGCGACACGACCGAGGCACCGAAACTCCCCGACCTGACGGTTCCCGAGCACGACCTCAACTGGCGTTCCTGCGGTGACAAGACAGAGAGGGCCTACAACGTCGGCGTCCCCGACGGGATCACTGTCCAATGCGCGACCTACGACGTCCCCCTGGACTCCGACTCCGACGAGACCATCCGCATCGGCGCGATGCGCGCGAGCACCGCCTCGACACCGAAACAAGCTCCTCCACTCGTCCTCACCAGCGGAACCGACCTACCGAGCTCCCGCACCCTGCTCGCGCTGGCCGACGGCGACGGAAAGGCCGTTCTCGACCGCAACCCCGTCGTGGCGGTCGACTTCCGCGGCACCGGGATCGGCGCGACCGTCGACTGCCTGACGGCCGCGCAGCGCACCGTGATCGCATCGAACGCCGCAGGCCGCGGACGTGACGTGAAGGCCCGCGCCACCGAGGTCGGGACAGCAGCCCGCGCGGGGGCCGATCTCTGCACCGAGACGCTCTCCCCGAATCAGCTCGCCTACTCCATCGACGCGGCAGCCAACGACCTCGAGGCTCTCCGCGACCGCTGGGGTGTCGACCGGCTCGGCCTCATCGGCGTCGGCGACGGCTCGTCGATCGCGTTGCGGTACGCCGCAGCCCATCCCGACCAAGTGGGGCGCCTCGTCCTCGACTCCCCAGTCGGCTACAACATCCCCGCGCGAGAGAGCGCGGCCGCGCGCGCCCGCGGCGTCCAGAAGTCACTGACCGCCTTCGCGCAGCGCTGCGCCAACACCGGGTGCGCGCTCGGCAGCGATGCCGCCGGAACGTTGAACCGCGTCATCACCGCAGGGGCGGCCGACGACCTCGACGGACTGTCCGACAAACAGGTACTCGCCGCCGTCACGACCGCGATCGCACTGGACGACATGTCCCCCGCCGGCCTCAAGAAGCTCGGCGCAGCGATCGCAGACGCAGGTCGCGGCGACACCGCAGCCCTGCGCTCCTACGTGTCCGACGCCGAAGCCCTTCGCGGCACCGACGGACGGCTCGTCGGACGGTGCAACGACCTTCGAGGCAGACCCGGTCTGCAGGAGTTGCCCGGCCTCGTCGACGACTGGTCCGACGACGCTGCGATGACTGCGGTCACCACCGCTCTCGACCTTGCCGACTGCGACGGGTGGGGCAGCACCGACGCGCCTGCCGCACCCGAATCACTCGCGGTGAACCCGCTGGTCCTCGTCGGAGCGAACGACCCGTTCAACGGGAGCGCAGTGGTCGACCAACTCACCCAGACGCTGTCCGCGGCGAAAGCGTCGCCGACCGCCGTCACCTGGGACGGCCTCGGATTCTCGGTGCTCGCGCACAGCGACTGCGCCGCAGGCGTCCTCCGCGAATATCTCGGCGCCGACCCGATGAAGGCGCCCACCGCGCGGTCGTGTCCGGCGTGAGCGATCTCGTCGGCAGCATGTAGTACGGTTCGCGGGTGACCGTAGTAGACCGTTACCTGCGCCCGCGCGTTGATCCGACCCGTATCGGACATCTGATCCTCTGGCCCATCAGCATCATGATGGTGATCCACCGGTCACTGATCCTGGCGGTGAACGGTGCCCGCACCGACGACTTCACCCCGGTCTACAACGCGGCGTTGGCGTTCCTCAACCAGCGTGCGGTCTACAACGAGAACTACGAGACGGTCGACCCGCACTACCTGTATCCGCCGTCGGGAACCCTGTTGATGTCGCCGCTGGCCATCATCGACCCGCAGAACTCGCGGTGGCTGTTCATCGCGATCAGCGTCGTCGTACTGATCGTGTGCGCGTACCTGTTGACCCGACTGTTCGGCTTCGACCACCGCTCGTGGATTTTCCCCGCGCTGATCTTCGCGTTCTTCAGCACCGAGACCGTGGCGCACACCCTGATCTTCACGAACTTCAACGCGTTCGTTCTCCTCGGCATGCTCGCGTTCATGATGCTGATGCTGCGCAGACAGGATCTGTGGGCCGGTGTCGCGATCGGTCTGACATTCGCCGTCAAACCGATCCTCGCGCCGCTCCTGCTGCTCGTCCTGCTGAACCGTCAGTGGAAGATCCTGATCACCGCCGTCGGAGTGCCGCTGGTTCTCAACGTCCTCGCGTGGCCGTTGTCGAACGACCCGATGGACTTCGTCAAACGCACCTCCCCGTATCTCTTCGAGTCGCGCGACTACTACAACAGTTCCATCACCGGCAACGGAGCCTACTTCGGCATCGACGGCTGGCTGGTGCTCCTGATGCGGATCGCGTTCGCTCTGATGGCTGTGTTCAGCCTGTGGTTCCTGTACCGCTACTACCGGCGCACCGACGAGTTGATGTGGCTCGCGACGTCGTCGGGCGTGCTGCTCGGCACGTTCTTCCTCGTCGGCGCCCTCGGCCAGGGCTACTACTCGATGATGCTGTTCCCGCTGATGATGACTGTCGTCCGCGCTGGATCGGCGGTCCGCAACTGGCCCGCCTGGCTCGGCGCCTACGGGTGCCTGTCGTTCGACGTCTTCTACTCGAAGGAATGGGAACCGTTCGGCCGCTACCTCGAGTACGGCAAGGTCACGTGGGGCTGGTCGCTGCTGATGATCGCCGTCTTCTGCTCGCTGCTGTTCCGATACCTCGACATGCGACGCGACGGAGTGCTCGACGCCGACGCCGACAAACTCGACTCCCGGGAGCCGACAGCCGTCGCGTGACGCGTCTACCCTGGGACATATGACGAACGACGCATCGAACGGAAGCCGAGACTCCGCTGGGCCGACTGACTTCACCGGGCTCACCGACGCCGAGTGGCGTGAACGTCTGTCGCCCGCCGAATTCCAGGTATTGCGGCAGGCGGGCACCGAACGCCCCTTCACCGGGGAGTACACCGACACCAAGGACGTCGGCGTGTACGAGTGCCGCGCATGCGGCGCCGAACTGTTCCGCAGCGAGACCAAGTTCGAGTCGCACTGCGGATGGCCATCGTTCTTCACCCCGCTAGCGGGCGACACCGTCATCGAACGGCACGACGACTCACTCGGCGCACGCCGAACCGAAGTGCTGTGCGCCAACTGCCACAGCCACCTCGGTCACGTCTTCGCGGGCGAAGGGTACGACACGCCCACCGACTTGAGGTACTGCATCAACTCGATCAGCCTGCGGCTCGCGCCGAAGAGCTGATCCTCGTTGGTCGGGCGGAGTCGAGACCTCGACTCCGCCCGATCGGTACGACGAGTCCTTCAGTAGCACGAGCCTGACCGGCACGCGGGCAGCACTCGTCAGGGCAGTGCGGCGTCAGGGCAGTGCGGCGTCAGGGCAGCACTCGTCAGGGCAGCGCGGCGACGAGCTTGCCGGGCTCGACGCGAGGGCCGGTGAAGAAGGGGATCTCGACGCGGACGTGATTGCGGGCCTCGGTGGCACGCAGGTCACGCATGAGGTCGACGATGCGGTCGAGTTCGGCAGCCTCGAACGCGAGGATCCACTCGTAGTCGCCGAGCGCGAACGCCGGCACTGTGTTGGCGCGCACGTCCTTGTAGCCGCGGGCGGCCATGCCGTGGTCGGCGAGCATCTTGCGTCGGTCCTCGTCGGGCAGCAAATACCATTCGTACGACCTGACGAACGGGTAGACGCACACGTACGCGCCTGCTTCCTCCCCCGCCATGAACGCCGGGATGTGGCTCTTGTTGAACTCGGCGGGACGGTGCAGCGCCGCACCGCTCCAAAACGGGTCGCTGGCCCGCCCGAGGATCGTGGTGCGGCGGAACGACGAGTAGGCGGCCTGCAAGGCTTCGATGGTCTCCGCGTGCCACCAGAACATGAAGTCGGCGTCGCCGCGCATGCCAGCCACATCGTAGACGCCGCGCACGACAACGCCTGTGTCCTCGACTTCGGTGATGAAACGCTCGAAGTCGGCGACGGCCTCGGCGCGGTCCTCCGGCAGTTCCCCGGCGCGCACGGTGAACACCGAGAACATCAGATAGCGGAGAGTGGAGTTGATTTCTGCGTAATCCAAGCGGCTCATACTCCCATCGTGCCACCGCTCGGATACCGCATCGCCGTCAGGTGAGGGCGTTCACGTGTGCGGCCAGCGTCGCCGCGGCGTCGCGCGCAGTCCCGATACACGCCGGCACCCCGACCCCCCGGTAGCCGGAGCCTGCGACCGCGATCCCGGCAGGCAGCGAGACCACTCCGGCCGCCATCGCCGACAGATGTCCCGGGCCGTAGTGGGGCAGCCCCGTCGGCCACCGTTGTACTGCGGCTTCGACGACGTCGGGAGCAGCGAGGCCCGCCGCACCGAACACGGTCCGGAGGTCAGCGGTGGCCGCGGCCACCAGGTCGTCGTCGGTGTCGACGACGGGCTTGCCGAGCCGGCCGAACGACGCACGGAGCACCGAACGTCCGCCCGCACCGGCGAGGTGCGGCCATTTACGGCTGCTGAACGTGATCGCCTTGATCGAGAGGTCGGCGGCGTCCGACGCGACGAGCACACCGGAATGCTGCGGGGTCTCGCCGTCCACCGCGAATGCGACGACAGCCGAACCCGCCGCGTCGACGCCGGAGAATGCGGCGCCCGCGTCGGGAGCCGCCGAGCCGAGCAGCGATCCGGCCGTCCACACGGGGACCGCGACGAGCACCGCGTCGTATCCCGTCGCGTCATATCCCGTCGCGTCGTATCCCGTCGCACCGCTCCCTGTTAGCTCGTCCGCACCATCGTGGCCTGCGACGTCCAGGTCGTAGCGTGCACCGACGCGGTGCACACCGCGCACGACCGCACCGACGTGCAGGTCGGCTCGGGCCGCGTCGACGAGAGCATTCACCAGCGTGCGGTATCCGCCGCGCAATGCGCCGAACACCGGGCCGGTCCCGGTCGGTCGGGACAGCACATCGCCGACGGCAGCGGTCAACGACGGGGCGCCCGCGTCGAGGGCGGCAGCGAGCGCCGGAATCGCCTCCCGCAGGCCGAGGTCACGAGCCCGCGCCGAGTACACGCCGCCCAGCATCGGGTCGACGGCTCGGGCCACGACGACTTCGCCGAACCGATCCGCGACGAGATCGCCGACCGCGACGTCCGCTCCGGGCGTCCACTCCAGCGGTCGGTCCTCCTCGGATTCGACGATGCGTCGCTGCGCGTCGTCGACGAGACCACCGAGCGCGGCGGGAGTCGCGGGGATCCCCATCAACGCGGGCGACGGAAGGTGGTGGAGGGCTCCACCCGACCACACAGCGGGGCGTAGCGCGCCCGGTGCGACGATGTCGCCGCCGAGCCCGAGTTCGATCACCAGGTCACGGGCTTCGGGACGTCGGACGATGAACGCTTCCGCCCCGACGTCCAGGGGCCGCCCGCCGACCGTCGCCGACGCGAGGATGCCGCCGGGCGCCTCATCGGCGCAGAAGACGTCGATTCGGGTCTCGTCGCCGAGCAGGCGACGCAGGTCGTAGGCGCCGGTCAGTCCGGAGACACCGGCACCGACGACCGCGACCCGCACGGTCACAGCGAGTGGACGAGCTCGACGGCGTGCGTGACGGCGTCCGCCTCGGTGTTCGGCAGGACGCCGTGCCCGAGGTTCACGATGTGCCCCGGCGTGCCCGCGGCGATCGCGCGTTCGCCTTCGGCGACGATGCGGGACAGCTCGCCGCGGACCACCTCACGCCCGGCGAGCAGCGCCGTCGGGTCCAGGTTGCCCTGGATCGCGACGTCGCGACCCACACGCTGCGCGGCGAGGTCCAACGGGGTCCGCCAGTCGACGCCGATCACGTCGGTGCCGACGCGTGTCATCGCGTTCAAGATCTCCCCGGTGCCAACGCCGAAGTGGATGCGCGGCACCCCGTACTTCTCGATCTCGGCCATCACCCGCGACGAGTGCGGCGCCACGAACGCTTCGTATGCGGCCTCCGACAGGGTGCCCGCCCACGAGTCGAACAGTTGGACGGCGTCGACGCCCGCGTCGATCTGTGCTTGCAGGAACGCGATCGTGAGATCGGCGAGCCGACCCATCAGCGTGTGCCACAGGTCGGGATCGCCGAGCATGATCCGCTTCGTGTTCTCGTAGGTGCGGCTCGGGCCGCCCTCAATGAGGTACGACGCGAGGGTGAACGGCGCGCCCGCGAAACCGATGAGCGAGACCGTCGGCGGCAGTTCCTTCAGGAGGAGGCCGATCGCCGCGGTCACCGCCCCGACCGCTTCCGGCTCCAGTCGAGGCAGGGCTGCGACGTCAGCGGCCGTGCGGATCGGCGACGCGATGACCGGGCCGGTGCCGGGAACGATGTCCAGGTCGACGCCCGCAGCCTTCAACGGCACCACGATGTCGGAGAACAAGATGGCCGCATCGGTGTCGTGCCTGCGGACCGGCTGCATGGTGATCTCGCAGACGAGTTCGGCGTCGAAGCACGATTCGAGCATTCCGCGATCGACGCGGATCGCCCGGTATTCGGGGAGGGAACGGCCCGCCTGCCGCATGAACCACACGGGTCGACGGGCCGGGGTCTTGCCTGTGGCGGCGGCGATCAGCGGCATTTCGGTCGAGATTCGACGGGCACGCACCGTAGTCATGTCTTCACTGTGCCATCTGATGCCCGGTACGCCCGCTCACACCCCATAATTCCGGCGCGCCTCCGCCACCCGGGTCGACACGCGGCCTACCCTGACGGCCGTGACCACTTCTGGAGCCCCGACGGAACCGACCGAGTTCCGCGACGCCGTGCAGTCGCTGCACGCTGCGACGGTGCGGTCGGAGATCGAAGTCGGTTCGATCCGTCCCCCGCAGCGTCTCGCGCCCTACAGCTACGCGCTCGGTGTCGAAGTCCGTCCGCCGGACGACACTGACCCCAACCAGGTGCCGACCGATTCGGCAGGCAGCTCTTTCGGTCGTCTCGTCCTCCTCTATGACCCGGATGGACAGGATGCGTGGAACGGCACGTTCCGCCTCGTCGCGTTCATTCAGGCCGAGGTCGAGGCCGCACTCGCCGCCGATCCGCTGCTGCCACAGGTCGCGTGGAGTTGGCTGGCCGAAGCCCTCGGCGTCCCCGCGGACGAAACCGAGTCGACGCCGCCGTTCGGCAGCGACGAGCCGGTGGTCCGGGCACTCGGCGGAACCGTGACCGCGACGACCTCGGTGCGGTACGGCGACATCGCAGGCCCGCCGCAGTCGCATCAGCTGGAGTTGCGTGCGTCGTGGACCGCGACCGGCGCTGACCTCTCAGTGCACCTGGAAGCGTTCTGCGAGGTGCTGGCCTCGGTCGCCGGGTTGCCGCCCGCGGGCGTCTCGTCGCTCGGCGCGGTCTGAGGCGTTCGGTGAGCGATACCGACACCGACCAGGAGCCGGAGACGCCGGTCGTTCCGTTGACCGCGCCGCGCGAAGGCGTCCCCTCGGTCGTGTCGACGCCCGACGAGTTCGCATCGGTCGCCGCACGTCTGGCCGCGGGCACCGGACCGATCTCCGTCGACACCGAGCGCGCGAGCGGATTCAAATACTCCCAACGGGCCTACCTCGTCCAACTGCGCCGGACCGGGTCGGGCAGCTTCCTACTCGACCCGATCCCCCACCCTGAAGCGTTGACACCGATCATCGACGTGATGACGGGGCCGCAGTGGATCCTGCATGCGGCCGATCAAGACCTGCCGTGTCTCCGCGAACTCGGATTCGTGTGCGAGAACCTGTTCGACACCGAGCTGGCCGGCCGTCTCCTGAACGTCCCGAAGGTCAATCTGGCGGCGATGGTCGCCGAGTTCCTGCATCTCGGGCTCGCCAAAGGGCACGGCGCCGCCGACTGGTCGCGGCGCCCGCTGCCCGACGACTGGTTGAACTACGCGGCGCTCGACGTGGAAGTCCTCGTCGAACTGCGCGACGCGGTCAGCGCGTCCCTGCGTGAGACCGGCCGCGACCAGTGGGCGCTCGAAGAGTTCGCCGCCGTGCTCGCCCGCCCGCCTGCCGAACCAAAGACCGACCGGTGGCGGCGCACATCCGGTATCCACGGACTCAAGGCTGCCCGCCAGTTGGCGACCGTCCGCGAACTCTGGTCGGCCCGCGAGGAGATCGCTCGACGACGCGACATCGCCCCCGGCCGGATCCTCCCGGACTCGGCGATTGTGCACGCGGCGACGACCAGCCCCAAGAGCGTGGCCGAGCTCACCGCACTGCCGGTGTTCGGCGGCCCGCGCCAACGCCGACAGGCGAGCACCTGGCTGGCCGCGATCGATCGCGCGCGGACTCTGCCGGAGGCCGAACTACCGCCCAAGAAGTCACCGCAGACAGGTGTGCCGCCGATCAATCGGTGGGAACCGAAGCACCCCGTGGCGGCGGCTCGCGCGCACGCGGTGCGCCCGGCGGTCAAAGAGCTCGCCGAGTCGATCGGTGTGCCTGCCGAGAATCTGCTCGCGCCGTCGGTGGTCCGCGACTTCTGCTGGTTCGGGCTCACCGACGGCGTCGACGTCGCAGCGCGACTCACCGAACTCGGCGCCCGCCCCTGGCAGGTGGGGTTGGCCGCCGAGGCGATCGAGCAGGCGCTGGACCCGCCTGCCAGCGGGCCGGCGACTACCTCCGACTAGTTGTCATCCCACGACTCGGGATGATAATTCGGTCAGCAATGGTTCGAGCATCGGCCACTCGCCGTACCCTGACGCCGGATTGAGATGACCGGCGTCGCCGAGGTCGACGAGCCTGCTCCCCCACACTTCCGCGAGACCGGCGCCCGTCCGGTACCGGGCGAGTGGATCATCGCGACTCACCGCAAGAATCGACGGGAACGGCAGGCGCCGCCGCGAGATCGGTTCCCATCCTCGCGCCGAGAGTTCAGCTGGACGCGGATGTGGTTGCGGCCAGTCGACGCCGAAATCCGGTGGCGTCACCAACAGTGCGCCGGCGACCCGGGCGACCGCCCCGCCCGCCGAATCCTGACCGTCCGGGCCCTGGCCGGCGGCGCGCCCGCGAGCCCAGTGGACCACGGCCAGCACGCCCGCGCTGTGTGCGACGAGGATCACGGAACCATTGACTGACCTGACCGTGTCGTCGATCAGATCGGACCGCGCTGCAAGGTCGTGCCAGTCGTCGACCGCCGGGAACGGCACGGTCACCGCGTCACTGACGCGTGCGGCGTACCGTTCCTGCCAATGCTCGGGTGCGATGCCGCGCAGACCGGGGACGATGACCACGGTCGGCCCGCTCATCGCGCCACCCCCGCGGTTACCGCCCGTAGCTTCGCCACGCCGCGCGGATGCAGCCGATAGCCGATATACATGGCGGCGACAGCTGGAAGATAGACCAGCGGCGCGACTCGCAGAGCTCCCAGCAGTGTGAGGTGGTCCGCGAGGACTCCGATCAGGAACGGAGCCGCCGCCAGTCCGAGCAGGTTGTTCGCCAATGTCAGGGTGCCCATTGCGGACGCCTGCACCGACCTGTGCGTCAACGACGCAACCGTCGCGGCCGCCGTTCCCGAGCAGCCGGCACAGAAGAACGCACCGATCCCCAGCAGGATCAACTGGCCGGGCCCTGTCTCGAGCCGAAACGCCGTGAGCAGCGCGATGAAGGCCACACCACAGAATGCGATGCCGATCGTCCACTTCCGTGTCGTGTCTGTGCGACTCACCCTGTCCGCGGCACAGCCGCAGACGATCATCCCGCTGCCGACCAGCATCACGAACACCGCCGCGGTACCCGCCGCTTCGTCGACGCCCATACCGTACGACTCTTTGAAGTACGTCGGAAGCCAGGTGAGCATCACCGCCGCCATGAACATCTGCAGGCCGCTACCGATGTACGCACACATCACCGCGGGGTTGGTGAACAGGCTCGACAACGGGGCACGTACCGCTGGCGGCAACTCGCCGGTCTCCGGCTCAGGCGCGACGTCGGTCGACGTGACGTCATCGGCCTCGCGCGGGCTCTCGTTGCGCGGGTTCTTGTTGCGCCCCGGTCCGTTGTACTGACTTCTGCGGACGCGGACCTCGGTGACGATCAGTTTGAACGCTGCCACGAGCAGGAGCCCGAGGACCGCCATCGCACCGATCGACCACCGCCACCCGACGTGCACGGCGACCACTCCGCCGATCGCGGTGCCGATCATGGTGCCGAACGATCCGCCGGCCATGAACGCCGCGGAGAGTGCGGCGTGGACACGTGGCGCGAACAGTCCGAGGACGAGGGCAATGCCGACGCTGCCGTACGCTGCCTCCCCGGCTCCGACGAAGAAGCGCGCGATCAGGAGTTGCTCGTAACTCTGCGCGAAGGCACATGCGAGCGTCGCCAGCGACCACACCACCGCCATGACGGTCAGGCTGCGAACACGACCCCACCGGTCGGCGAGGATGGACACGGGGAGGGTGAGTAGGCCGACCATCAATGCGACGACCGAGATCAGTGATCCCAGTTGTCCTTTGTCGAGGTCGAGCTCCTGGCCGAGTGGCACGAAGACGGCCGAGAGCACCTGTCGCGACATGTAATCGGACAGGAGCAGCGCGAACGCCAAGGCGAAGACGATCCACGGATAGAGCCGTCGGCGGGACGGGTGCCCCGCCGACCGCTCCACCGCGTCCGACATGTCGACACCCGGGCGAGGAGACATGAGGGCCATTGTTCTCGGATTCCTATGCGTGCTGGGTGAATCCGAGCTGACCCGGCTGGCGGTTCGGCGCGTAGCCGAGCTTGGCGAGAGTGTCCTCGACCGAATCGTACTGCTCGCCGATGCGGTAGATGTCGCGCGCCTCTTTGCCGTTCGCGACCTCACGACCCAGTTCCTCGCTGATGCGGACGAGTTGCCGGACCTGATCGACAGAGGTGATCTTCTCGCCCTTTCGCCGCCAGATGGTGTCTTCGTTTCCGCAGCGCGTGTGCAGTCCCATGGCGATGGCCAAGGTGCTGACGGGAAGCACCGAACGCATCAGGGTCTCCAAGGTCAACATGGCTCCGTCCGGGACGCGTTGCATGAAGTTCGCGATGTTGTACGGATTCGGGCCGTCGAAGCCGCCCCCGATCCCGACCCAGGTCAGGTTCAGCGGGCCCATGTACTTTCCGCGTCGAATGAGCCTCTCGACAGTCTCCAACTGAGGAATCGACGACAGCTGGAAGTGCGGCTGAATGCCGTTCGCGGTGAGGCGACGCAGATGCTCCTCCACCCACTCCGGGCCCGCGGGCACCGTCATCTCCCGATACGTGTCGTACAGCTCCGGGCGCTGCATCGACGTGCCCGCGATGTCGTCGTCCGTCATCAACTCCATGATGTTCATCTGGCTGGTGTTGATCGCGATGGTCACCTGGTCCGGCTTCGGGTCGAGTTCAGCAAGCATGTGCCGCGTGTCGTCCGATAGCCATTTGGCGTCGGCGCCCTCGCCTTCCGGCGCGAACGAGATGGACCCGCCGACTTGCAAGATCATGTCCGGCACGGCCTCGCGCAGACCGGTCAGCAGTTCGTTGAACTTCGACAGACGCTTGCTTCCCTTGCCGTTCTCTTCACGGACGTGAATGTGCAGCACCGTCGCACCCGCCTCGTAGCAGTCGACGGCCTGTTGAACGTGCTGGTCCATCGTCAGGGGCAGGTCTTCGGCGAAATCGTCGACCTCCCATTCCGGCCCGTACGGGGCGACGGTGATGACCTGCTTCTCCTGGACCTCGGGGAACAGGGCGTCGTCGTGGAAGTGCATGGTGTTCTCCTCATATGTGAGCTGCTGCAGTTGCTGCAGTGCTGGGGCTGGTTGATATCGGGTCGTGCAGGTTTCGGAGTGGTCAGAAGGGGCGGTCACCGACGATTCCGGCGCGTTCCATTCGGCGGACCGCTGGCCAGTAGTCCTGGACGGCGTAGTGCTGTGTGCATCGGTTGTCCCAGATCGCGAAGCTGTCCGGCGTCCACCGCCAGCGGACCTGGAACTCCGGGACCGACGCCTGCCGGATCAGGTACTGCAGCAACTCGGCCGCACCCGGCGCGTAGTCGTACCCGAAGCGAATGTTCTCCGGCGTGTGATAGTTCGTCAGATGGGTCGCGAACGAGTTGACGAACAGGATTCTCTGTCCGGTGTCGGGGTGAATGCGGACCACCGGATGCTCGGCGTCGGGGAATGCCCTGTGCAGCTCCGCACGTTGTTCGTCCGGCATCGCAGCACCGAAGCTGGCCTCGATCGAATGGCGGGCGCGGAGCCCGTCGATGCGGGCCTTGACCTCTGGTGGCAGCGCCGCATAGGCGGCGACCATGTCGACCCAGATGGTGTCACCGCCGACGGACGGACCGTCGACACATCGGAGCACGGACCCGAACGGCGGGCACGCCCGCCAGGTCGCGTCGCAATGGAATGCGTTCTCATAGTGTTCCGGCGGGCTGTCGAGATCCTTGTAGATCCGCACCAGGCCCGGGTGCTCGGGATCGGATGCGAGAATCGGGTGCGGTTCGAGGTCACCGAACCGGCGCGCCAGGGCGACGTGGTCGCGTCGACTGATGGATTGGTCCCGGGCGAACAGGACCTTATGCTCAGTCAACAGCGATCGGAGCTCGGCGAACAGCACGTCGTCGTGCGCGACTGCAGCCAGGTCGACGTCAAACAGCTCGGCACCGAGGTTGGCGGTGAGACGTTCCGCCCGGATCTGGGAGGGATGGCGCTCCTCGGGGATGGACGCGCGTGTGAGGGTCATGTGCCCTGGTCCTTTCTGCCTGGTCAAACGGTGAGAATCGAGGAGCCGGTCAGCATGCCGGACTCGAGTTCGGAGTGGGCTCGGGCCACGTCGGCGAGCGGATAGGTCTGGTTGATCCGGATGTGGATGCGGCCCGCTGCGATGTGATCGAAGAGCTCGCTCGCCAGTTCCGCACGTTCGCCCGGATCGGCGATGTAGTCGGCGAGGCCGGGACGAGTGACGAACAGCGATCCCTTGAGTGCCAACTGCATCGGGTCGATCGCTGGGATCGGACCTGACGAGGCGCCGAAGCAGACGAGGAGGCCGCGCCGCGCGAGGCAGGCCAAGGACGTCTCGTAGGTCGCTTCGCCGATGCTGTCGAGAGCGACCTGGACGCCTGCGCCGTCGGTGATCTCACGCACTCGCGCGGCGGTGTCTTCGTCTCGGTAGTAGACGATGTGGTCTACCCCGTGCGCGCGGGCGATCTCGCCCTTCTCTGCCGTCGAGACCGTGCCGATGACGGTGAGACCGAGGAGCTTGGCCCACTGTGCGACGATCAGTCCCACTCCGCCGGCTGCAGCGTGCAGCAGAATCGTGTCGCCGTCGCGGTAGTGATGAATACGACGCATGAGGTACGCGGCAGTCAGTCCGCGCATGGTGCATGCGGCAGCCGTCTCGAAGGAGATCTCGTCAGGCAGCGGGATCAGATGTCGGGCAGGCAGCACGAAGTCTGTGCTATATGCGCCGAGCGGAGAACCGGTGTACGTATAGGTGACGCGGTCACCGGGAGAAAAGTCTGCGACATCGTCGCCGACCGCTTCGACGACGCCCGAGGCTTCGACCCCCATCCCGTTCGGCAGCGGCACCGGGTAGAGGCCGGTCCGGTAGTAGATGTCGGCGAAGTTGAGGCCGACGGCGTAATGCCGGACACGGACTTCGCCCGGGCCGGGCTCGCCCGTCACGACATTCTCGAGTCGCAGAACGTCAGGCCCTCCAACCTCGTGGAAACGGATTGCTTGCGTCATTCAGATCGTCGTCCTCTCGTGCGGCCATTACGGTCAGCGTGGTGTGATGCGAACGACACTATGGCCGAGCCCAGCGCTAAACTGTTCTCCTCGGGACAAGTTTCTATTCTGATCGGGACACATAGTGTCGTGAACCACTCAAGGAGACTCGGTGTGAAGCCACTCGCTCGATACGCGTCGCTGGCCAACTTCGTCGAGTTGGCGAGGTCGCTCGATCTAGAACCGGTAAGGCTCCTACGGTCGGTTGGGCTCGATCCGGGCGGCGTCGCGCTCCAGGACCGTTGGATTCCAGCATCGGCCGTCGCCGACCTTCTGGAGCGCACCGCCGCGCAAGCACGATGCGACGACCTCGGTACTCGGCTCGCCGAACTGCGGAGACTCTCCCATCTGGGGCCGCTCAGCCTGGTACTCCGCGAGGAGCCGGACATCCGAAGCGCCCTGACGCTCCTCATCCGCCACGAGCGCATGTACAACGAGGCGCTTCATACCAGCCTTCGCGTCGCGGACGGGGTGGCCACGGTCCGAGTGGATCTCGACCTGGGCAGGCCCGGCGCCGACCGCCAATCCATCGATCTGGCGGTCGGGGTCCTGTACACGCTCATGCGAGAGTTGTCCCCGCCCACATGGCGGCCGCTCGCGGTGTCGTTCGTGCACTCGCCACCGGTGAACTCGGGCACATCGCTCCGCTTGTTCGGCGGCCTCGCTCGGTACGACAGGGCGTTCAACGGGATCACAATGTACGAGGCAGATCTCGACCGTCGGATCCGGGAGTCGGATCCGCAACTTCTCCACTACACGAGGCGAATGCTCAGCGGGGAGGGCGCCGACACCCGGCCCGCCGTCGCGGTGCGGACTCGACAACTGATCGAAATGCTGCTGCCGACGGGCAGATGCTCGGTCGAGCAGGTCGCCCGCAGCCTGGGAGTGGACCGCCGGACCGTCCACCGACGGCTCGCCGCCGAAGGGACAACGTTCACCGCCGTCGTCGACGACACGCGTGCCGGGCTCGCGGGACACCTGGTGGCGAGTCGCCTGTACTCGTTCGCAGAGATCGCGGCCACTCTCGGCTTCTCCAGCCCGTCGAACTTCTCACGCTGGTTCCGTGGTCGATACGGCTGCACTCCGCGGCAATGGCGAACAGCCGGCGGGCCTCATGCGCCCGCCGCGCGCCTCACGTCAGATCTTTGACGATCGACTCGGCGAGATCGGTCGCGGTCAGCCCGACGTCGTTGAGGATCTGATCGCGCGTCGAGTGCGCGATGAACTCCTGTGGGACGCCCCGCTGACGGACCGGCGTCGACACGCCTGCGTCGGCCAGCGCTCGGGCGACGGCTCCGCCGACACCGCCTTGCACGCCGCCGTCCTCGAGCGTCACCACCAGTCGATGGTCGCGCGCGAGGACCGAGATCGATCCGGGCACCGGAAGCACCCACCGCGGGTCGACGACGGTCGCTGTCACCGAGTGCGACGCCAGGTTCTCCGCGACATCGAGGGCCAACTGCGCGAACGCGCCGACACCGACGATCAGGACGTCGGCCCCGTTGTCGCCGCCGTCCGCGAGGACGTCGACGCCGTCCGACGTCCGACGTAGCGCCGGAATGTCGTCGGGCACTCCGCCTTTGGAGTATCGGACCGCGGTCGGGCCGTCGGCGACGTCGAGGGCCTCGGCGAGCTCTTCACGCACGCGGATCTCGTCGCGCGGGGCTGCCACCCGCATGCCCGGCACCAACGACATCAGCGACAGATCCCACATCCCGTGGTGGCTCGGACCGTCCGGGCCGGTGACGCCGGACCGGTCGAGGACCAGGGTCACCGGCAGCTTCAACAGCGCGACGTCCATCAGCAACTGGTCAAACGCGCGGTTGAGGAACGTCGCATAGATCGCGAGGACCGGGTGCATGCCGCCCAGCGCGAGACCGGCCGCCGACGTCATGCCGTGCTGCTCGGCGATCCCGACGTCGAACATGCGGTCCGGAAACCGTTCGCCGAACGGAACGAGTCCGGTGGGCCCGGGCATCGCGGCGGTGATCGCCACGACTTCCGGGCGTCGCTCCCCTTCCTCGACGAGAGCGTCGGAGAACACCGACGTCCAGTCCTTCACGGCGACCGACGTGGCTTTGCCAGTGGCCGGATCCATCTTGCTAGTCGAATGCATCTGCTCGGCCTCGTCGGCTTCGGCGGGCGCGTACCCCATGCCCTTGCGGGTCACCGCGTGCACGATCACCGGGCCGCCGAACGCCTTCGCGCGACGCAGCGCCGCTTCCAGCGCCTCCAGATCGTGCCCGTCGACGGGGCCGACGTACTTGAGTCCGAGGTCGGCGAACATCGCCTGCGGCGACACCAAATCCTTCACACCGCTCTTCATGCCGTGCAGGACGGCGTACGCGGCGTCGCCGACGACGGGGAGCCCGCGGAGCTTGCGTCGACCCGCGGCGAGGACCCGTTCGTAGCCGGGTTGGAGTCGGAGCGCGGACAGGTTCTTCGCGAGCCCGCCGATGGTCGGCGCATACGACCGCCCGTTGTCGTTGACGACGATCACGACGGGACGGTCGCCGTCGGCGATATTGTTGAGCGCCTCCCAACACATGCCGCCGGTCAGCGCACCGTCGCCGACGACTGCGACGACGGTCCGCTCGCGTTCGACGGCCGACAGATGCCCTGGCGTCTTCGCCGCCAGCTCGAACGCCTTCGCCATTCCGTCGGCGTTCGACAATGCCGCAGACGCGTGCGACGACTCGATCCAGTCGTGCGGACTCTCGGTGCGGTCCTGGTAGCCGGTGAGGCCGCCACGCTGACGCAGCGTGTCGAACCCGCCCTTGCGTCCGGTGACGATCTTGTGCACATAGCACTGGTGCCCGGTGTCGAACAGGATCGGGTCGATCGGGGACTCGAACACGCGGTGGATCGCGAGCGTCAACTCGACGACGCCGAGGTTCGGTCCGAGGTGACCTCCGGTCGCCGCGACCTTCTCGATCAGGAAGCCGCGGATCTCGGACGCCAGCTGCTCGAGTTCCGCTGGCGAGCACGCCCGCACATCAGCCGGTGAATCCACTCGATCCAGCACTCCCATGTGCGGTCCCTCCTCAAGAAACGGTGATCTGGACCAGTCTACGGATTCGACGCCACACTACTGAGTCAGCACCGCCATGCCCTCGACATGATGGGTCATCGGGAACGCGGCGAATCCCTGCCACGCACGCACTCGATAGCCCTGCGCCGCGAATCTGCCGAGGTCGCGGGCGAACGCCGCAGCATCGCATCCGACGTGCACCACGGCCGACGGCGATGCCGCGACGATGGCGTCGACGACGTCGGCTCCGGCGCCCGACCGCGGCGGATCGGATACGACGACGTCGGGGTCGGTGAGGTCGGCGATCGTCGCCGCAACCTGTCCGCGGTGGGTGACGGCCGGCTCGCCGGCGAGGACGCGGTCGGCTGCCGCGAGCGCGCCCGGATCGGTGTCCACGATGTCGCTGCCCGTCACCGTGAATCCGCCGTCGGCGTCGCACAGCGCCGCGGTGAACACGCCCGCGCCGCCGTACAGATCCCAGAGGTGCACGTCGCCGGTGACGCCGACCGTCTCGAGCAAGTCGACGGCCGTCGCCGAGTAGACGTCGGGCGCGTTGCGGTGCGCCTGCCAGAAGCCGGTCACCGGAATCGACCAGGTCCGCTTCCCCACCGTGTACTCGACGTGCGGACGGCCTTCGACGGTGCGGACCGTCCGCGGCGCGCTGCGCGCCGATCGGGCGCGCTGGGCGCGTCCTCGCCGATCCTTGCCTCGACCGCCTGCGTGCGTGGGCGCCGAGAGTTCGGCGATGTGGCGCCGACCGTCGCTGCCGACCGCCAGCACCAGTTCGGTCCCCGCCGCGCCGCCCAACTCGGCGATGCCATCGAGCAGCCCCGCCACGGGTGCCGCGCACGGCACCGTCACCAGTTCGGCGGACTTGCGCCCGCGCAGGCCGACCGTCCCGTCGGCCGCGACTGCGAGGCGCGTCCGCACCCGCCACCCGGTGACCTCATCGCCGAGCGCGGCGACCGTCGGCGCTTCCAGACCGTCCGAGGAGAATCTGCCGATGCGTGTCAGCACGTCGCTTAATGCGACGGCTCCGAGTTCGCGCGCGTAGTCGGCGTCGACGAACGACAGGTCGCAGCAGCCAGCGCCTGCGGCGGCCGCACGGCACTGCTCGTCCACCCGGTGCTCACTGGCGTCGAGGACCTCGACGACCGCAGCCCGCGCGAACGACGCCTTTCTGTCGTCGACGATGCGGGCGCGTACCCGTTCGCCGGGCAACGCACCAGTGACGAAGACGACGCGTCCGTCGTGCCGGGCGACGCCAGCCCCGCCGTTCGCGTATCCGGTGACGTCGAGATCGAGATCGGCCATAGGACTACTGATCCTCCGAAGTGAAACCGCGTCGCACGTCGCCGGGCGCCACGTACTGGCTTTGCATCCGCCTGCCTCGGCTCTCCGAGGACGTCAACTGCCACGGCACGGACGTGACCATGACGCCGGGTTCGAACAGCAGCCGCGTCTTGAGTCGCAGCGCCGACTGGTTGTGCAGGATCTGCTCCCACCAGTGACCGACAACGTACTCCGGGATGAATACGGTGACGACGTCGCGCGGCGATTCCCGTCGCAACCGGCGCACATACGTGATGATCGGCCGGGTGATCTCCCGGTACGGCGACGCGACCACCTTCAACGGCATGGTGATGTCGCTGGCCTCCCATTCGGCGACGAGCTTGCGTGTGTTGCGATCGTCGACGTTGACCGTGACGGCCTCCAAGACGTCGGGCCGGGTGGCGCGGGCGTAGCGCAGTGCACGACGCGTCGGCAGGTGCAGCGACGAGACCAAGACGATCGAATGCGTTCGACTCGGCAGGACCGCATCGTCGCCGTCGCCGTCGTCGGCGTACTCGATCTCCCGCTCGACGGACGAGTAGTGCCGGTGGATGAGCTTCATCAGCACGAAGAGCACCATCATCGCGAGCACCGCCATCCAGGCTCCCGCGGTGAACTTCGTGACGAGAACGATCACCAGGACGGTGCCGGTCATCAGCATTCCGATCGCGTTGATGATCCGTGCCCGGATCATCCGCCTGCGCGCGTCCGGATCGCTCTCGGTCTTGAGATGCCGCGTCCAGTGCCGCACCATGCCTGTCTGGCTGATCGTGAACGACACGAACACGCCGACGATGTACAGCTGGATCAGCGAAGTCACTTCGGCGCCGAACGCGACGACGAATCCGACGGCGACCAGCGCGAGGAAGACGATGCCGTTGGAGAACGCGAGACGGTCGCCGCGTGTGTGCAGCTGGCGCGGCAGGTAGCGGTCCTGCGCGAGGACCGAACTGAGCACCGGGAAACCGTTGAACGCGGTGTTCGCGGCCAATATCAAGATGAGCGCGGTGACGACGGCGATCGCGTAGAAGCCCGGCGGGAATCCGTGGAATACCGCTTCGGCGATCTGCGCGATGATCGACTTCTGGTGGTAACCGTCCGGAACCCCCGACAGGTCCTTCGCCGGGTCGAGCACGTACTTGGCCCCGACCTCCTGCGCCAGCATCACGATGCCGAGCAGCAAGAAGATCGAGAACCCGCCGAGCATCAGGAGAGTCGACGCGGCGTTGCGCGACTTCGGTTTACGGAACGCCGGGACACCGTTGCTGATTGCTTCGACGCCGGTGAGCGCTGCGCAACCGGACGAGAACGAGCGAGCGATCAGGAACACCATGGCGAATCCGACGAGACCGTTGTTCTCGGCGATGATGCCGAAGCCGCTGGTCTCCGCCTCGACCGTGTCGCCGAGCACGAAGATCTGGACGAAGCCCCAGATGAGCATGGCGGCAACGCCGATGATGAACCCGTAGGTCGGGATCGCCAGGATCGAGCCCGACTCCTTGACTCCACGCAGATTGACGGCAGCGATCACCGCGATCGCCGCCACACAGAACCACACCTTGTGCTCGTGGACGAATGGGAGGGCCGAACCGATGTTCTCCGCCGCCGAGGTGATCGACACCGCGACCGTGAGCACGTAGTCGACGAGCAGCGCCGCGGCGACAGTCAGCCCGGCGTTAGGCCCCAGATTGACCGTCGCGACCTCGTAGTCGCCACCGCCAGACGGATACGCGTGAACGTTCTGCCGATAGCTGGCGACGACCACCACCATGACGACCGCCACCGCCAGCGCCACCCACGGCGCGAACGTGAACGCGCTGATCCCGGCCACCGACAGCACCAGGAAGATCTCCTGCGGCGCATACGCGACCGACGACACCGCGTCTGACGCGAACACCGGCAGCGCGATCCGCTTGGGCAGCAACGTATGGCCGAGGCGATCGCTGCGGAACGGTCGGCCGAGCAGCAGTCGCTTCGCTGCCACCGACACCTTCGTCATCGTGGACACGGAGCAACACTAGGTCATTTCCTGAAAGGTGGGCCATTTCCCAGACGCTTTCTGTGGCACTTATCGGGGACGCCCTTCTCCCAACCGGCCGAACCGGCTGCGCCGCACGCCGAGGAGGGTGCGTTTAAGCCCGCCGGGAAGTATCGTCTCCCAGCGTGCGAGTGATCATCATGGGCTGCGGCCGAGTCGGATCGTCCCTGGCCTTGGCCATGTCCGACCGGGGGCACGACGTCGTCGTCATCGACCGGAATCCCGATGCCTTCCGGCGTCTGGGTGAACGGTTCACCGGGCGGACCGTCACGGGCGTCGGATTCGACCAGGACGTCCTGACTGAGGCCGGCATCGACTCGTGCGACTCGTTCGCGGCGGTTTCCTCGGGTGACAACTCGAACATCATCTCCGCGCGCGTCGCGCGCGAGACGTTCGGCGTCGAACGTGTCGTCGCTCGAATCTACGACGCGAAGCGCGCGGCCGTGTTCGAACGTCTGGGCATCCCGACGGTCGCGACCGTGCCGTGGGCCACCGAGCGTTTCGTGGCCGCTCTCGGCGAGACGTTCACCACGCCGGTCTGGCACGATCCGTCGGGCTCGCTGGTGATGGCGGTCACCGAGGTCCACGAGTCGTGGATCGGTGTCGACGCGCAGCGATTCCAGGAGCACACCGGCGCCCGGATCGCGTTCATCCACCGACTCGGCAGGCCGATCCTCCCGGAGCAGCGCACCGTGATACAGCAGGACGACGAACTGTACGTCGCCGCCCTGTCCGCGAACGTCGACCACGCGCGAGCCGTCGCAGCCGCCGAATTCCAGGAGTGAGCCAGCCGTGAAAGTCGCCATCGCCGGAGCGGGAGCCGTCGGACGCGCCATCGCTCGCGAACTGTTGCAGAACGAGCACGATGTGACGCTGATCGAGCGGGACCGGACCCACATCGACGTCGAGGCCGTCAGTGGGGCCACCTGGCTGCACGCGGACGCCTGCGAGCTCGACGACCTCGAACGCGCCGAACTGCAGACGTTCGACGTGATGGTCGCCGCCACCGGCGACGACAAGGCCAATCTGGTCGTCAGCCTCCTCGCAACAACCGAGTTCGCGGTCAACCGTGTCGTCGCCCGAGTGAACGATCCACGCAACGAATGGCTGTTCAACGACGACTGGGGCGTCGACGTCGCCGTCTCGACTCCCCGAATGCTCGCCTCACTCGTCGAGGAGGCCGTCTCCGTTGGAGATCTGGTGCGCCTCATGACGTTCCGTCAGGGACAGGCGAACCTCGTCGAGCTCACGCTCCCCGATGACACACCGCTGGCGGGTAAGGCCGTACGCAGACTGCAGTTGCCGCGCGATGTGGCGTTGGTCGCGATCATCCGCGGCAAACGCGTCATCGTCCCCGAACCCGACGATCCCCTCGAGGGCGGCGACGAACTCGTGTTCATCGCACCGGAGGAAGCCGAGCGGGAACTGCACTCCGCCATGAAGGTCCCCGTGTAGGTCGCGCCCCGGGGCGGCTCGACCCACCGGGACACGGGACTTTCGTCCCTGCCTGCGCCGTCCTACGTCCCGACCTCGTTCCGCGAGACGAGACGTCTACCACGATGCGTAGTAGATGCTGTCGGAGAGTGGTCAGATCGGTGACAGGTGGCGTTCGCGCGCCGCCTGACACCGTTCAGCACCTGTGAGGAGCACTCCGACATGATCTCGACCGACGCACGCACCATGATCGAGGCGACCCTGCCCGTCGTCGCCGCACACATCGAAGAGATCACCGCGAACTTCTACCCGCGGATGTTCGCCGAACATCCCGAACTGCTGTCTGATCTGTTCAACCGAACCAACCAGAAATCCGGATCGCAGTCGACGGTGCTCGCCGGGTCGATCGCCGCGTTCGCCACCCTTCAGCTCGATTACGATGCGGCGGCGCAACGCGGGATCATCGAACGGATCTCACATAAGCACGCGTCTCTCGGCATCATCGCCGACCAGTACCCGATCGTCCACAAGCATCTGTTCGCGGCTATCGTCGAGGTGCTCGGCGATGCGGTGACGCCGGAGGTCGCGGCCGCATGGGACGAGCTCTACTGGGAGATGGCGAATGTCCTCATCGGCCGCGAGAACGAGCTGTACGCGCAGGCGGGTGTCACCGCCGGACAGGTGTGGCGGACGGTGCGGATCGTCGAACGCGACCAGGTGTCGCCGGACGCCGTCTCGTTCACCCTCGCCTCGGTCGACGGGGATCCGCTCCCCGACTTCGTCCCCGGCCAGTACGTCTCGGTGCAGGTGCCACTCGAGGACGGCGCCAACCAGATCCGCCAGTACAGCCTCACCGGTCGTGTCGGCGACCCGACGTGGCGCTTCAGCGTGAAACTCGACGGCGAGGTCTCGACCTGGCTGCACGAGCACGCGTTCGAAGGAGACGACCTGTCGGTCAGCACGCCGTTCGGTGATCTGACGCTCCCCGACGACGGCGGCCCACTGCTGTTGGCGTCCGCGGGCATCGGGTGCACCCCGATGATCGGCTTGCTCCACCACCTCGTCGCGACCGGAGACACTCGGCCGGTCCAGGTGATGCACGCTGACCGTTCCCGCGCCCGTCAGCCGCACCGCGGCGAGCTCGGCAGGCTGGTGGCGCAACTGCCGGGGGCTACCCTGTACCAGTGGTATGAGCACGGCGTCAGCGCCGAGCCCACCACGCGCATTGGCCTGATCGATCTCGCCGACGTCCCGGTCGACCCGTCCTCGACCGCGCTCGTCTGTGGGCCCACCGGATTCATGTCGTCGGTCCGTGACGCTCTGGTGGACCGGTCGCTGTCGGCCGAGCGCATCCAGTTCGAAGCCTTCGGAGGTACCCGGTGACAGCAAGCCTGGCCGCGAGCCACGCCCTCGCACTCGCGCTCACATTCATCTGGCTCGGCATGGTCGCGGCGATCTCGTTCATCGAGGCCCCGCTGAAGTTCCAGGCCCCCGGCATCACTATCCCGCTCGGCCTAGGCATCGGCAGGCTCGTGTTCCGCGCGTTGAACACCGTCGAAGCCGTGTGGGCCGTCGCGATCGTCGTGGCGCTGGTCGTCGGCAGCTGTTGGCCGACGACGGCGCTCGTCGCGGTCGGCGTGGCGGCGGCCGCCCTGGTGGTGCAGATCGTCGCAATCCGGCCGGTTCTGTCGCGTCGCACCGACGCGGTACTCGCCGCTCCGGACGATGTGCCCGTGCACCGGAGCCACGCTCATCTCTGGTACGTGGCGTTCGACCTGATCAAGGTCGCGTCACTGATCACGCTGGGAACCAGCCTCATCCTCGCCTGACCCGCGCCTGATTCAGCCACCACCGCCTGCCACCCGAGCGTGCTCGGGTGGCAGGCGGGGTGTCGGTCGGCAGGGTTAACAATCTGCAGGGCCAGCCAGGTCAACGGCGTCACTCGTCGACGGCGTGCAGCTCGTATTCGGGGTTGTAGACGACCTTCATGCCGTCGGCGTGGGCGACTCGACCACGCACCGTCAGACGACGGCCCGGTTCGATACCGGGGATTCGGTTGCGACCCATCCACTTGAGCAGGACCGTGTCGGTCCCGTCGAAGAACTCGGCGCGCACACCCGAGTGGGTGTTGCGTGAGCACGTCTCGACCGATCGGAGCTCGCCGATCATCACGGCTTCGTCGCCTCGGCTGCAGTCGCTCGCGCGTTGCGCGCCCGTCGCCCGCTCGACGTTCGCCGCTTCGGACTCACGCTGTACTCGCTCGTCCTCGACGTTCTCGAGATCCTCGGTGAGCATCTTGCCCAACCGCTTGAGCAGACCTGTGTTCGCCATCCCCATCCTCCGGGCATCGCTGTAGTGACTCGCTTTCGAGCCTCACCCTACTCTCCGTGCACCATGGTCGTATGACCACCGTGATCGTGATGCCGGGCACCGGCTCAGACGCCGACTTCGCCGCCCGGGTGTTCGGGTCCTCCGTGCGCGACGCAGGCGCGTCGCTGGAATGCCTGGAGCCCGAACCAAACCTCGTCGGCAGCTACCTGACCAGGATCGATGCCATCGCCGACCGTGGCGATCGGGTGATCGTCGGCGGCGTATCGATCGGTGCCGCGATAGCCCTGGCGTGGGCGTGCGATCCGGCTCGGTCGGCGCGGTGCGACGGCGTCCTCGCCGCCCTCCCGCCGTGGACCGGGCGTCCCGACGGATCGGTGGCCGCGCAATCGGCTCAGGTCACCGCCGACAGTATCGACCGGGACGGGCTCGACGCGACAGTAGCGGCGATGGCCGCGTCGAGCCCGGCGTGGCTTGGAACCGAACTCGCTCGGTCGTGGCGGGCCCTGTACCCGCGGGGGCTCGTCACACAGTTGCGGGCGGCCGCGACCTACGTCGCGCCCACACTCGACGACATCGCGCGCCTTCCGGTGCCACTCGGCGTAGCGGTCGCCCCCGACGATCCGTTGCATCCGGCCGTCGTCGGCCGCTCGTGGGCCGATGCGGCGCCACGATCGGCTGTCACCGACACACCGCTCACCGAGTTCGGCCCGGACGAACGGCTCCTCGGCGACGCCTGCTGGGCGGCGCTCGCCTCGGCCGGACGGCGCTAGAGCGGCCCCGCTCTGAGCGTCCGCCACTGGTTTCAGCGGCGGAACACCTCAGCGGCGGAACACTCAGCGGCCGCGCCTGCGCCGCAGCCGGGACAGCGCGGACCCTTGCGACGGGGCCTGCGGGGGCTCCTGCTCGTCGACGACCGGCTCGTCGACGATCGGCTCGTCGACGATCGGCTCCGGTCCTGCCGCGTCCGGGTCGAGTGCCTCGTCGAGAACGTCTGGTGCTTCGCTGAAGACCGTCGCGCTCGCACTCTGTGCCACCGCGCCACCGGGATGCACGTCCTGGGCGCTCTCGGTGCCCGAGCCCCCGGCCGACGCCGACGGTGCGTCGGTCAACAGTTGGGACGTCGGTGCCGCGGCCTCCTCTTCCGTCGCCCGTTGACGCTGCGCGGCAGCGACCTGCTCGGAGAGAACCGGCGGCAGCACGATCGGCAACACCTCACGCGGCGGGTACGGCTGGTCGCCTCGTCGGACGACCGTCTCGGCGAGGACTGCGCGCGCCAACTGACCGAGTTGTTCCCCGGCCTCCTCCGGGCCGCTGGCCATGCAACGGACCATCCAGCGCGGGCCGTCGACGCCGATGAACCGATGCATCCCGCCGGGCACCCGGGCGACGATCTCTCGGCCCCAGTGGCCGTCCTCGATGGACGTCGTCGCGCCGTCGGACCGCAGCGATTCGGCGAGTTCACGGACCACTTCGCGCCAGAGGCCGCCGCTACGCGGAGCCGCGAACGCGTGGATCCCGATCCGACCGACGGGCGTCACGAGGTAGACAGCCTCCGGATCGTGGTCGGCCGACATCTCGACGGTCACCTGGCCGCCTTCGACGACCGGCATCAGCACCGACCCGAGGTCCAGGTGTGAGTTCGCCAGCTCATCCGGCGCGTTCGCCAGGTCGTCGATGTCGTACGGGCCGTCAGCCTCACCGATCTGCTTCTTGTCACTCATATCTCACGCCTTCCCGTCTGAAAGGATCGCGTGGCCGCCGCTGGATCCGTATCCGCCTGCGCCGCGCACGGTGTCATCGAGTTCATCGACTTCGACGACCGCAGGCAACTCGACACGCTGGACGAGCAGTTGAGCAATCCGATCGCCGCGCGCGATGGTGATCGGCGTGTCGAGGTCGTGATTGATCAGACAGACTTTGATCTCGCCGCGATACCCCGCGTCGATGGTTCCAGGAGTGTTCACGATCGACAGCCCCGCGCGGGCGGCGAGGCCCGAACGCGGGTGGATCAGCCCCACGGTGCCGACCGGCAGCGCAATCGCCACGCCGGTGCCGACGAGTTGACGTCGACCGGGCGCCAACTCGAGGTCAGTCGCCGCGTACAGGTCGATGCCCGCGTCGTCTGCGTGGGCTCGGACCGGGAGCGGAAGACCTGAGTCGAGTCGTTTGATGCGCAGCGGCGGGTACGCCTCTGGCGGGTTCATTCCTGGGGTCTGCCCTGGGGTCTGCATGGTCACCCCCGCACAGTACTAGCCGACCGTCCGACTAACCTGGGCTGCGTGACCGAATCTGCCACGACCGGCTCCGCACGCGGAAATAGATACACCGAGCGACTCACTACCCCCTGGTGGTGGTGGATCGCCGGAGCCGTGCTGGCGGTGGTGATCGGCGTCGAAGTTCAGATGGCCGGCTACTACCAGGCATGGACGTGGGCGGTGTATCCGATCCTCGTCGTGCTGTTCGGGTGGGGCCTGTGGTCCATGGGCCGCACCCAGGTGGTGGTGGACGCCGACGGTTCCCTGCAGGCGCACAAGGCGATGCTTCCTCGCGAGGTGATCGCCCGCGGCACTGCCATCGCGCCGTCCGCCAAGAGCGCGGCGATGGGCCGCCAGCTCGACCCGGCCGCGTACTTGATGCATCGGTCCTGGATCAAGTCCATGGTCCTGCTGGTCCTTGAGGACCCGGACGACCCGACGCCGTACTGGCTCATCTCCACACGCCATCCCGACCGGATCCTCGCGGCCCTGAAAATGACGGACGCCGCACAGGACTGAGTCCCGTACGGCGTTCATCGCGGTGCGCCCAATCGACCTTCTATAACCCAGTCGACCTTCTATGCCCAGTCGACTCTTATGCCCAGTCGACCCTTATGCGCAGTCGACACAGATCAATTCGTTGCCGTGCTGTTCTGCCAGACGGTTGCGGTGGTACACGAGGAAGCAGCTCGTGCACGTGAACTCGTCGTCCTGTTTGGGGACGACGCGCACCGAGAGCTCTTCGCCCGAGAGGTCCGCACCGGGCAGTTCGAACGACTCCGCGGTGTCGCCTTCGTCGACATCGACATCGCCCGACTGCGCCTCGTTCCGGCGCGCCTTCAATTCTTCGAGCGAATCCTCGGCGAGATCGTCGTCGTTGGTCCGTCGCGGCGCGTCGTAGTCAGTTGCCATTATCTGCCTGCCTGAGTCTTTGTCGTATTGCTGGTGTCCGGTCGTTCATCGCTGAACTGACCTGGTTTATTCCCGGTAGGCCAATCTCGCTGGGGCGACGCGCTTATGGCCCGCCACACCATCTCAAGTCCCATTTGTTATGACCTTGGGCGCCCGTACTTTAGGTGACTCGGCATGTGATGTCAACACCCTCGCCTCATTAGTCTGAACGACCGACAGATCGACTCGAAGATACACGCCGGAGCCGCGTCCCGGCGCGCCACCGCCACCGCATGCGTGTCGCACGATTAGAGTGGTGCCGACCCGCCCCTCACGGAAGAAGGTGCTCAGCGACGTGGTCTCGAGAATCGCCACCGGTTACACGACCGACGCGAAGGGGCGACCGTTTCTCCGTCGCAACTTGCGGCCCGGATTGATCGTCGTCACGATCCTCGCGATCGTCGCCGTCGCGGGATGGGTGTTCGTCGTCTCAAATGACGACGACGAGTCATACCCGACCGACTGCAACATCGCCGATTCGGCGAAACTCGCCCCGGTCAGCAGTTCCGACATGTTGAGCATCGGCCCCGCTCCGTTGTCGACCTTCGGCGTGCGGGTCCTCAACGCTGCGGCCGACCGCGGTTCGGCGCAGTCGGTGAGCGATGACCTGACGTCGTTGGGTTACCGCGCCGCCGATCCTCCGTACGCCGACGACACCGTGTACACCAATCGCGATCTGCACTGCGTCGCACAGATCCGTTTCGGGCAGGACGGCCAGGCCGCAGCCGCCGCGGTCTGGTTGGCCGCGCCGTGCGCCCAGCTGGTCAACGACGGACGTAAGGGCACCGACGTCGACATCGCGCTCGGCGAGTACTACACGTCGACGCAACCGACCCAGGACGCGCAGGCTGCTATCGAGGCGCTCCGAGTCGCCGCTCCCACCCTGAAACAGTCACCGGTCGACTCGTCCCTGCTCGACGCGGTCCACAACCAGACCTGCTGACCGGCCGCCCCGGACACCATGAGTCCCCACACACCATGAGTCCCCGGGCATCATTGCTCGCCGGGCAGGGGGCCTGTCGCGCCGATCTCGTCGAGGACGGCGAAGAAGGCGTCGGCGATCCCCGGAGCCGCCGCGATCGTGGCGTCCCCGTCGCTCGAGCGTGAGTCGGCCGGCGGCAGCACGACGCGCGCGCCGGCCTCGGCCGCGACCAGACCGCCCGCCGCCCAGTCCCACGGGCTCAGCCCGTGCTCGATGTGGGCGTCGACCGCACCGGACGCCACCATGCAGAGGTCGAGGGCGCCTGCACCGATCCGACGAAGGTCCCGCACCCGCGGCAACAGCTGTGCCATGAGCGCACCCTGCTGAGCTCGCCGCTCCGCGTTGTAGGCGAACCCGGTAGCGACGAGAGCGAATGCGACATCGTCGATTGGGTTGGCACGCAACCGGACCGGTTCGCCGATCGGCTCCTGCGCGGTGCCTGCGCACGCGTACGCACCGCCACCGCTCCATGCCCAGTACGTCACCTGCCGCGCGACGTCGACCACCGCGCCCGCCACCGAGCGCCCGTCGACCTGCGCGGCGACCGACACCGCGTACGCAGGCACGCCGTACATGAAGTTGACGGTGCCGTCGATCGGATCGACCACCCAGCGGACTCCGTCCGGTACGTCGACGCTTCCGCCCTCCTCCTCCCCGAGAATCGTCTCGTCTGGGCGCTGGGTCCGCAGGAGCTCACGGATGAGCGTCTCGGTCTCGGTGTCCGCGAGGGTCACCGGATCGGTCGGGGTCGACTTGGCGCTCACCGCCGTCTCGCCCGTGCGTGTCCCGGTGGGAGGGAACAGCTCTGCCCGTCGGGTGCGGACGTGGTGGGCGGCCGTCTCGGCCACGGAGCGGGCGACGGCGGCGAGTTCTGCGGCATGGTCGGAGGAACTGGTCACACAGTGGAGTCTACGGCGGGCCGTCAGTGCCTTAGTGTGGGCGATCAGACAGACTGTTCTGCGAACCGTCTGCCGCCGAACTGCTCTGGGCGAACCGTCAGGTATCGCCGGGACACGCCGGTGCGTCGGTTCGCTCCCGGCTCCCGCTCACACGAAAGCGAGTCCACCGATGACCGACGCACCGGAAGGCGCAGCGCTCGGGCGCGTAAGTTACCTCGGCGCCGACAGCACTCCATCGCCCGCTCCACATCTGGGGTTCGGCATCGACATCGGCGGTTCGGGAGTGAAGGGTGCGATCGTCGATCTGCGCACCGGCTCATTCGTCGGCGACCGACACCGGGTGGACACGCCGCAGCCCGCGACGCCGGACGCGGTAGCGCGGACGTGCCGCGACATCACCGACAGCTCTGGATGGACGGGCCCCGTCGGACTCACCGTGCCCGGCGTGGTGCGCGACGGCGTCGTCCGATCGGCGGCCAACATCGACGCGTCGTGGGACGGCGCGGACGTCCACGAACTGTTCGGCAGGCACCTCGGCGGGCGTACCGTCGCAGCCCTCAACGACGCCGACGCGGCAGGACTCGCCGAAGTTCGGTTCGGCGACGAGCCCGGACTCGACACCGGCACGGTGATACTTCTGACATTCGGCACCGGCATCGGTTCCGCGCTCTTCCACAATGGAGAACTCGTCCCGAACACCGAGTTCGGGCACCTCGAAGTCGGCGGGAAGATCGCCGAGGCACGGGCGTCGGCGAAGGTCCGCAAAGACCACGGGTGGTCATATCGCAAGTGGTCAGGAAAGGTGTCGCGGGTCCTCGCGCACTACGAACGGATCTTCTCGCCGAAGCTGTTCATCGTCGGCGGCGGAATCAGCCGAAAGGCCGACGTGTGGATCCCGATGTTGACCATCGACACGCCGGTGGTGGCCGCGAACCTGCGCAACACCGCGGGCATAGTAGGCGCTGCGATGGCCGTTGACGAGGGTCTGCGCATGTGAGCTTCGCGGCGACGAGAGTTACAATGGAACACATCGGTCCCGCACCGAAGCCTCTAGCCCCTTCGCCCACGGCGTCACGTCCGGTTTCTGGACGCGAACAGCCGTGCCGCCCGTGAGAACAGTCGAAAGGTTGTACGTGGCAACCACACAGTCACCCGACGCGTCCGTCGAAGCCGTAGGCGAGTCCGCCCCAGCTACGAAGACCCCCGCCAAGAAGGCTCCGGCCAAGCGGGCCCCCGCCAAGAAGGCCGCGGCAAAGAAGGCTCCCGCCAAGAAGGCGGCAGCCAAGAAGGCTCCCGCGAAGAAGGCGGCAGCCAAGAAGACCGCAGGCAAGAAGGCCACGTCGCCCGCCGACGACAACGTCGTCGTCGACGATGATCCGGCAGGTCTCGACGAGGTCGACGACGCCGATATCGATCTGGCCGACGAAGACCTGGTAGTCGACGACGCGAAGCCCGTGAAGGCCAAGGCCAAGGCGAAAGGAAAAGCCAAGGCCGACGAGGAACCCAAGTCCGGCGACTTCGTCTGGGACGAGGAAGAGTCCGAAGCTCTCCGCCAGGCCCGCAAGGACGCCGAGCTCACCGCGTCGGCCGACTCGGTCCGCGCCTACCTCAAGCAGATCGGCAAGGTCGCCCTCCTCAACGCCGAGGAGGAGGTCGAACTCGCCAAGCGCATCGAAGCGGGTCTGTTCTCCACCGAGCGCATGCGCCGCATCATGGAGTCGGGCGAGAAGCTGACCGTCGCCCAGCGTCGCGACCTCTCGTGGATCGCGCGTGACGGCAACCGCGCCAAGAACCATCTCCTCGAAGCGAACCTCCGCCTGGTGGTCTCGCTCGCCAAGCGCTACACCGGGCGCGGCATGGCGTTCCTGGATCTCATCCAGGAGGGCAACCTCGGACTGATCCGCGCCGTCGAGAAGTTCGATTACACCAAGGGCTACAAGTTCTCCACGTATGCCACCTGGTGGATCCGTCAGGCGATCACCCGCGCGATGGCCGACCAGGCTCGCACCATCCGCATCCCGGTGCACATGGTGGAGGTCATCAACAAGCTCGGCCGCATCCAGCGAGAACTCCTTCAGGATCTGGGCCGCGAGCCCACCCCGGAAGAGCTCGCCAAGGAGATGGACATCACGCCCGAGAAGGTGCTGGAGATCCAGCAGTACGCGCGTGAGCCGATCTCTCTCGACCAGACGATCGGCGACGAGGGCGACAGCCAGCTCGGTGACTTCATCGAGGACTCCGAGGCCGTGGTCGCGGTCGACGCGGTCAGCTTCACCCTGCTGCAGGATCAGCTGCAGGACGTCCTGGACACGTTGTCCGAACGCGAGGCGGGCGTCGTTCGCCTCCGATTCGGACTCACCGACGGACAGCCGCGCACCCTCGACGAGATCGGGCAGGTGTACGGGGTCACCCGGGAACGCATCCGTCAGATCGAGTCGAAGACCATGAGTAAGTTGCGCCACCCCAGCCGTTCGCAAGTCTTGCGCGACTACCTGGACTAGCGCGCCCAACGCTGGACAATCGACGCTCAAGTCAGACGTGCGGTACGACACACCCGGGATTCTCGGGAACAAATGCTCTGCCCCGTACGTCTGACAAGGTGTAGCCATGATGGATCGACAAGGATCTGTCATCTGAAGGGACGGAGGAAGCCATGCCTGACATCGCAACGCCCGACACTGTCGTCTCCACCGGTCTGACTGCCGCCGATCGCTGTGATCGTTGCAGCGCCGCGGCCAAGGTGCGTGCCGAGCTCCCGACGGGCGGAGAGCTCCTCTTCTGCCGTCACCACTACAACGACCACGAGGCGCGCCTCGTCGAGCTAGGCGCAGTGGTGTCGATTTCAGACTGACGCCGCCCCGCGCGGACGACACACGCAGACGACATCAGAAAAGGGAGGCGAGCCGATCATCGGCTCGCCTCCCTTTCTGTGCTCTGCTGTTCCCAGGGACCCGCTACCTCCAGGTTCGCAAGGCACTGATCCGTTCCTTGAGCTGGTCGGCCGTCGCCATCGCGGTCGGCGGCCCGCCGAGACGCGTCCGCAACTCGCTGTGGACTGCCGAGTGAGGTTTGCCGGTGCGCTGATTGTGCAGGGCCACGAGCGTGTTGAGTTCTTTACGCAACGCCATCAGATTCTCGCCGGTGCCGCGTTCGGCGGCATTCGGCGCCGCGCTGGCCTGATCGGCTTCCCGGACCCGCGACGTACTGCGGTTGGTGACCTGCTGCGCCTGACGCTGCTGGAGCAGCGTGCGCACCTGGTCTGCGTCGAGGAGTCCTGGCAGACCGAGGTAGTCCGACTCCTCGTCGGAACCGACGAGCGTCGTCGTGCCGAACGACGACCCGTCGTAGATAACCTGGTCGAGTTCGGCGTCGGCGTGCAGTGATTGGAACGACTTCTCCTCTTCGCCCGGCTCGTCTTTACGCTTGTTCGCGTCGGTGACCAGCGCGTCGTCGAGTCCGTCGGACTCTCGGTGCGGCTTGCCGAGCACGTGGTCACGTTCCGCTTCGAGTTCGCTCGCGAGCTGCAAGAGCACCGGGACCGACGGCAGGAAGACGCTCGCCGTCTCGCCGGGGCGACGCGACCGCACGAAGCGGCCGATCGCCTGCGCGAAGTACAGCGGCGTCGACGCGTTGGTCGCGTAGACGCCGACCGACAGCCGGGGCACGTCGACACCTTCGGACACCATGCGGACGGCGACCATCCACTCGTCGGTGGAGTTCGAGAACTCTTCGATCCGCGCCGACGACTTCGGGTCGTCGGACAGCACGACGGTCGGCTTGGTTCCGGTGATCGAGTGCAGCAGGTCGGCGTAGTCGCGGGCATTCTGCTGATCGGTCGCGATCACGAGCCCGCCCGCGTCGGGCACACCGGACTCACGAAGTCGGATCAGCCGCCGGTGCGCGGCGGTGAACACCGCGTAGATCCAGTCACCGTGCGGGTCGAGTGCGGTACGCCACGCTCGTGCCGTCTGCTCGGCCGACAGCGGCTCTCCCAGGCGCGCGGTGAACTCCTCGCCCGCACTGGTACGCCAACTCGCCTCGCCGGAGTACGCCAGGAACACCACGGGGCGAACGACGCCGTCACGGAGCGCCTCCGAGTAGCCGTAGGAGCTGTCGGCACGTGACCGCTGCCCGCCCCCCGGTTCGGGTTCGTAGGTGACGAACGGGATCGGCGAATCGTCCGACCGGAAGGGGGTTCCGGTGAGCGCGAGACGTCGGGTGGCGTCGCCGAAGGCCTCGCGGATGCCGTCTCCCCACGACTTGGCGTCGCCGCCGTGGTGGATCTCGTCAAGGATCACCAGGGTCCGGTACTGCTCGGTGCGGACGCGGTGCCGGAACGGGTGGGCGGCGACCTGCGCGTAGGTGAGGACGACGCCGTCGAAGTCCGAACTGGTCGACCCCGTGGAGTTGGAGAAGTTCGGGTCGAGCGCGATGCCGTTGCGTGCGGCGGACGCCGCCCACTGGTGCTTGAGATGCTCGGTGGGCGCGACGACGGTGATGCGTTCGATGGAGCGGTCGGCGAGCAGTTCGGCTGCGACGCGGAGGCCGAACGTGGTCTTGCCTGCGCCCGGCGTCGCGACGGCTAGGTAGTCCGTCGGATTCGCCGTCAGATATTTGGTGAGCGCCCGCCGCTGCCACGCGCGCAGCGGCGCCCCCGATGCGATTCGGCGGTCGGTGTCGACATCGGTACTGGTCACCTTGCTCCTGACAGATCGACTGGTGAATTCTCCCCCTGGCATGCGTGACCGACAACCGGATTTCACGGCTCGCGTCGGGGACGGATGCGGCTTTGATTCTAGCGCCTGGCACCGACGACTTCGCCACGCCATCGGCGGGTCGGTGATCGACCACGCACCCGTCATCGGCCATGCTTGACTCATCAGCACACACGGCACGCCCTACAACGACGACGCCGCCGAGCCACCCGTCGAAGGCTCTGCCGCGTCGACGTCGCCGATCCCGGGGGTGGGCGGGGACGACCGCGAACCACGCCGGCCGATCTTCCGGAGCCTGCCGCGACTGGCGTGGCGGACGACGGTCAAGTGCTACGAGGACTCGATCATCGGGTGGGCGGCGCAGGCCGCGTTCTGGCAAGCGCTGTCGCTGCCTCCGCTGATCCTCGGTGTCCTCGGCAGTATCGGCTACATCGCGGGCTGGTTCGGCCCGGACACGATCGACGTCATCTCCCAGCGCATCATGTCGTTCGCTGAGCGGACGTTCAGCGACCAGGTGGTGACCGATCTCATCGAGCCGACGGTCGACAACGTGCTCAGTCGCGGCCGGGTCACCGTGATGTCGGTGAGCTTCGTGCTGTCTTTGTGGGCAGGCTCGTCGGCGATGTCGTGCTTCGTCTCGTCCATCGTCCACGCGCACGACCAGCACCAGGTGCGAAACCCGGTGTGGCAGCGGATCTTCGCCCTGATCATCTACTTGTTCTTCCTGATCATGGCGATCCTCGTGCTACCACTGGTCGCACTCGGTCCGACCTATCTGCAGAACGTGCTGCCCCAATCCTGGGGGCCTGCGGTCAACGACCTCATCGACTGGGCGTACTTCCCGTTCGTCGGCGTGCTGCTGATCGGCGCACTGTCGGCCCTGTATCGTTTTGCGCTCCCCTATCCCCCGCCGCGACGGCGACTGATCCCCGGAGCCGTGCTCGCGGGCGTGGGATTCTGGTTGGCGAGCTACGTCTTGCGCTGGTATCTGACGACGCTGGCCAAGACCGGGTACACCTACGGCGCGCTCGCGACACCGATCGCGTTCCTGCTGTTCACGTACTTCCTCGGCTTCGCGATTGTGATGGGCGCCGAGTTCAACTCGGCGTGTCAGGAGTTCTGGCCGAGCCGCCAGGACAGCCCGGTGATGCGCCATTGGGTGACGACGCAGACCACCGAGCTGACGGACACTCTGCGGAACCGCGCCATCACCCGGCGCAGCCCGCGCGAGTGACTACTTCTTCTTCATCTTCTCGTAGATCTTCTTGCACTTCTCGCACACCGGTGAGCCGGGCTTGGCCTGCTTGGTGACCGGGAAGACTTCGCCGCAGAGAGCGACCACGTGGCTGCCCATCACGGCGCTCTCGGCGATCTTGTCCTTCTTCACATAGTGAAAGACCTTGGGTGTGTCGTCGTCTTGCTCAGTCCGCTCATCAATGTCGGGGCGTTCGATCGTCTGCGTTGCCATGAAGCCATTGTGACGCACTGTGGAACCATGTGGGTATGGCGCACGACGAATCCGACCCGAATGCTTTTCTGATCACCGGCGCCGAGCAGGATCAGGACGAAGTCTTCCGCGCTCGCAAACGCCGATACCTGATCATGATGAGCATTCGCGTACCTGCGCTGATCATCGCATCCATCGTGTACGCGACGACGCAGAACGGATGGATCGCGTTGGCGATCATCGTCGTGTCGATTCCGATCCCGTGGATCGCCGTGCTCCGCGCCAACGATACGGAACCGCGTCGTCGCGGCGAAGTCCCCGCTTACCACTACGGCCCCCACCGCACGATCGGACCGCCGGAGCTGTCCGACCGGCCCGCGCCCCGCGATCGATTCGACGACGACCACCGGGTGATCGACGCCAAGCCCGACGGGGAATCAGACGCAACGGAATCAGACGCAGGGGAGTCAGACCCCGGGGAGTCAGACCCCGGGGAGTCAGACGCAGGGGAATCAGACGCAGGGGAATCCGGCGACACACGCCCCTAGCCGCCCGTCAGCCGACTGCCCGGGCCGTGTCCGCTCTCCCGCGCCATGCGCCGACGGCCTCGTCGAGCGAGATGCCGAGTGCGTCGCACAGACCGACCACGGTGCCGAATCCCGGGCTGGGGATGCGACCGGCCTCGATCTTGCGCAGCGTCTCCGGCGAGATTCCCGCTCGAGCGGCGATCTCGGTCAGTTCGGTGTCGCCGCGCGCGTCGCGCACGAGCGCCCCGAGGCGACGTCCGGCTTCGATCTGCGCAGGACTCAGCGGTATACGGACCATGTGTCAAGCCTATAGGATCGCTGGTATTCTAATACCCGGTATTGAAATACCGGACTTGAAATGCCTGGGCTTGTCGCTGACGCGTCGAGCCGGTAACGCACGAATGGAGATCTCATGATGGAGTTGAAGACGCCAGCCGAGATCGACGCAATGGCGGTCACCGGCCGCTTCGTCGCCGACGTCCTGACCGACCTGTCGGGCCGCGCCCGCCCGGGGGTCAATCTGCTCGACCTGGAGCAGCGCGCCCGCACGATGATCGCCGAGCGCGGCGCCGTGAGCTGCTACTGGGACTACGCGCCGTCGTTCGGCGACGGCCCGTTCAGGAACGTGATCTGCCTGTCGGTCAACGACGGGGTGCTACACGGACTCCCCCACGACCACGTTCTGGCCGACGGAGACGTGCTGACGCTCGATTTCGCGGTGACGATCGACGGTTGGGCCGCCGATTCCGCGCTCACTGTCCGCATCGGGGAGGACGACCCTACTCATCCGGATGCCCGGCTGATCGCCTCGACCGAACGTGCCCTCGACGCGGCGATCGCCGCGATGACTCCCGGCGGCCGGCTGGGCGACGTCTCGGCAGCGATCTTCGAGGTCGCCCGCGCCGACGGCTACCGCGTCAACACGGAGTACGGCGGTCACGGCATCGGTCGGACCATGCACGAGGATCCGCATGTGCCGAACCTCGGCCGTGCGGGCCGCGGCCCGCTGTTGCGGCCCGGCATGACGTTGGCGCTGGAACCGTGGTGGTCGGCCGGCACCGAGCGGCTGGCCCGTGACCCCGACGGGTGGACGCTTCGCTCCGCGGACGGATCGATGACCGCTCACTCCGAGCACACGGTCGCGGTCACCGACGACGGCCCGCGCGTCCTCACCGCACGGGAGCACTGACCGCCGGGAACCCTGTCAGCAGAGATCCACCACAGTAGAGATCCCCGTCAGCAGAGATCCACCACAGCAGAGATCCCCGTCAGCGGAGATCACCGTCAGCAGGGTCGACGTCCCGCCACGCCCCCATCCGACTCACCGCGCGGTCGGCGTCGGGCAGGGTCGCCACGAGTGCCGCCGCCATCTCCGAACGTCGACAGGTCGCCCACACGTCGACGCGGACGTCGGCGTCGTGCATCACGTCGAGCAGCACCGCCCAGCGGGCCAGCGCCGCCTCGCCGAGGTTCGGCTGCGTGCCAATCCCGGTCACCGTGACAGCCGTGTACGTCCGAGCCAGCCACAGGTAGTCGGCCGCGTTGGTCGGACGCCCGCACAGATCGGCGAAGTCGATCCGCACCGAGCCGTCCATGCCTTCACGCACGAGGAACTCCTGGGACCCCGGTCGCACGGCGCGGGCGGGACCACCGTCGGCGCGCACCCCCATACTCCAAGTGCCCGTATTCCATGTACCCGAGCCGAACCCGCGCGTGCGCCCAGCGGCAGGGCGGAGATCGTCACCGCCGACCACGACGACCGAGAACATCGCACTAATGAGTTCGATCGTCGGCTCGAACCCGGTGTGAAACAACGGGTTCGGCATCAGTTCGCCGGGCTGCCGATTGGAGGTAACCACGATCGTGGTCTCACGCGCGGCCAGCGTGCGCAGCAGCCGGTCCACGAATACCCCGTCGGCCGGGTCGTGCACGGTGAACTCGTCGAGGCACACCACGTCGTACCGCCGCCCCGACCGACTGGTCGCGGCGTCGAGACCAGCCTCCCATCCGCCGCACTGATCGATCTGGCGGTGCAGGTCGGCGAAGAAGCCGTGCAGATGCCTGCGCAGTACTCGCGGGCGGCCCGCGGCCCCGCAGGCGCGCACCCACCAGTCCACGACGGCGGTCTTCCCAGTCCCGGGCGGCCCGACGATGTACAGATTTCCTGTTCCGGTCAGCTTCCCCATGCCGGAGAGTTTCCCTGTGCCGGAGAGTTTCCCCATGCCGGAGAGTTTCCCTGTGCCGGAGAGTTTCCCTGTGCCGGAGAGTTTCCCTGTGCCGGTGAGCACGGACGCTGTTCTCTCCTGCTCGGGGGTCAGTGTCATGCCGTCGGCGAGAGCCAGTGCGGCGATGTCCCCGTCGGACACGCGCGCGGCCCGGCGACGCGTGAACGCTCGTCCCGGTGCGAACCCCATACACCCAACTCTACGTTTATAGAGTCTGGTTGGATGGAGTCGTGGCCGATCTCACCGAATATCCGGATGTGTCTGATCGCCGTGCCCAGATCGCCGACGCCGCCCTCGACCTCGCCGCGCAGGGTGGCAACCGCGCGGTGACTCACAGCGCCGTCGACCGTCTCCTCGACCTCCCGAAGGGGTCGACCTCGTACTACTTCCGCACCCGCCGAGCCCTCCTGGACGCGGCGCTGGCGCATCTCACGGCGATGTCCGGCGCGTCATTCGAGGCGTCGGCCGGGCCAGGCCCGGCGGACAAGGATCCGGCAGAGCTCATCGGCCGCTATCTGCACACTCTGACCACATCGCGCCGGCGAGACGTCCGCGCGCGGTTCGCGCTCGCGCCCGACGCCGTGCACGACCACGCTCTCGCCGACTCCCTGCGCGACAGCCTCTTCTCCCGGTCGGGTGCGGTCGCACTGTTCACCTCGTTGGACGCCGCCGACCCCGAGTCCGACGCGGACGACCTCCTCGTCTTCTGCGAAGGCGTCGCGGCGTCCCACCTGTTCAGCGGAACGTCGCCAAGCGCGGCAGCGCTGACGGCGGCGGTGCGTCGACGCTTCGTTCTCACGTCTCAGCAACTTCTCAGTGGGCCGCGGGAACCTTTTCGGAACTGACGGCGTTAGACCAGGTGAACGCACTCGAACAGCGCACTCCAGGAGGTCGTATGTCTCACACGACGATTGCACGCCCGTCCGAAGCACCTGCCGCCCGCACTCGCCCGGCCCTCACCGAACAGGATCTCGACGCACAGTCACCGTCTGCCGACCTGGTCCGCGTCTACCTGAACGGCATCGGCCGTACCGCCCTCCTGAACGCCGAGCAGGAAGTGGAGATCGCCAAGGCGATCGAAGCCGGCCTCTACGCCAAGCATCTGCTGACGACCAAGAAGCGCCTCACCGCCGCCAAGAAGCGCGATCTGAAGATCATCGCCCGCGAAGGCGAAGCGGCTCGCGCGCACCTCCTGGAAGCGAACCTGCGTCTGGTGGTGTCGCTGGCCAAGCGCTACACCGGCCGCGGCATGCCGCTGCTCGACCTTATCCAGGAAGGCAACCTGGGCCTGATCCGCGCCGCCGAGAAGTTCGATTACGCGAAGGGCTTCAAGTTCTCGACCTACGCGACCTGGTGGATTCGACAGGCGATCAGCCGCGGCATGGCCGACCAGAGCCGCACCATCCGACTCCCCGTCCACCTCGTCGAACAGGTCAACAAGCTCGCCCGAATCCGCCGCGAACTGCACCAGCAGCTCGGCCGTGAGGCGACCGACGACGAACTGGCCGCCGAATCCGGTATCCCGGCAGCCAAGATCGCCGATCTGATGGACCACAGCCGTGATCCGGTGAGCCTGGACATGCCGGTCGGCAACGACGAAGAGGCCCCGCTCGGCGACTTCATCGAAGACTCCGAGGCCACATCCGCCGAGACCACGGTGATCGCCAACCTCCTGCACTCGGACATCCGATCGGTGCTCGGCACGCTCGACGAGCGTGAGCAGGCGGTCATCACCATGCGGTACGGGCTCGACGACGGCCAGCCGCGAACCCTCGACCAGATCGGGCGCGCATTCGGACTCTCCCGCGAACGCGTCCGCCAGATCGAGCGCGATGTGATGGGCAAGCTCCGCCAGGGCGACCGCGCAGAGAAGCTGCGCTCCTACGCCAGCTGAGCCCAATCGTCCCCGTTATCCCAAGCGTCCCCGTTATTATCCCAAGCGTCTAGGCCCGGTGTCCGCGAGAGTGGGCACCGGGCCCACGTGTATCCGGGCGCCGAGAAGTGCGACGCCGTCCGCCGAGGCGAGCACCGGATCGCATCGGACTTCCCGGACCTCGGGCACCTCGTCGACAAGCGCGGAGATCCGCAGGATCAGATCGATGAGCTGGTCGGTATCCACCGGGTCGTCAACCGGACCACCCGACAACAGCATTGCGGCCTGCGGTTCGGCGATCAGTTCGCGGGCGTCGACCTCGGTCAACGGGATCGCCCGGTAGCCGCGGTCGCCGAGCGCGTCGAACAACCGCCCGGAGAGGCCGAAGCTGAGCAGCGGACCGAACGACTCGTTGTCGCTCACCGCGATCGACGTCCCCAGCCCCTTCGGCGCCATCTTCTGCACGTGCAGCACGTCATCGCCGGTCAACGACTGCAATTCGGTGAACGCGGACAGCACCGCTGTCACATCCGGCAGGTCCAAGCGCGCGCCCTCCCGATCCAATCGGCCGATCCAGCTCTCCGACGTCGCCTTCACTGCGACGGGGAACCCGAGTTCACGGGCGGCGGCCGACGCCTCCTGCATGGTCCGTACCTCACGAAACGCGACGACGTCGATTCCGTAGTGCCGCAGCAGGTGCGCTGACTCGACCGCGGTCAGATCCCGCGCGCCGTCGGCCATCGCCTCGCGGACGAACGATCGGGCGTCCTCGGCGACGGTGCCTTCGATCGTCGGGATCTCGGCGGCCGGGCGGGCCTTCCACGCCGCGTACTTCCACGCGTGGGCGAGCGCTTTCGCCGCCCGTTCCGGCGTCGAATAGGAGGGGATGGAGCCGCGCACCGGCATCCGGTCCGGGCCGGGCCGTGAGAGCCCCTCGGGTACGCCCTCGACGGCGAGGAACGTCGTCACGACCGGCTTGTCCGGCACGGATCCGCCGTCCGCGGGCCGGACCGCCTCCATCAGTCCGTGCGCGTAGTCGTCGGCGTCGACCGCGACCGGTGGAACGAAGACGACGATGACGGCGTCGACGTCGTCGTCGGCCATCGCCACGGCGACCGCTTCCGACAGGTCCGGGCGCGACACCGCCGGGCCGAGGTCGACGGTCGCGACGACATCGAGACCCGACGACCGTGCGGTGGCGGCGGCGAGCGCGGCGATGACCGACGAGTTCCCGATGATCGCGGTTCGCGGCCCCGCTGGCAGCGGCTGATACGCCAGAATCGTTCCGCAGTCGAACAATTCGGTGATCGTCTCCACCTGGATGACGCCTGCCTGGCCGAGGACCATCTGGGCGATCGCGTCGTCGCCGCCCGCCTTGCGCGTTCGCGAGGCCCGGGTCTGGGTCATCGCGCCCCGACCCGATTTGATGGCGACGATCGGTTTGGACGACGCGACGCGGCGGGCGATGCGCCCGAACTTGCGCGGGTTGCCGAAACTCTCCAGATACAGCAGGACGACGTCGGTGCTCTCGTCGCTGTCCCAGTACTGGAGGACGTCGTTTCCGGAGACGTCGGCCCGGTTACCCGCCGACACGAACGTCGACAGACCGAGCTGCCGGTGCGCCGCTGTGTCGAGGATCGCGATGCCCAGTGCGCCCGACTGGCAGAAGAAGCCGACTCGCCCGGCGCCCGGGACGCGGGGCGCGAGCGTCGCGTTCAATGCGATGTCCGCACTGTTGTTCGCGACGCCCAGAGCGTTCGGTCCCACCAGGCGCATGCCGTGCGCGCGCACCCGCTCGGTGAGCCGACGTTCGCTCTCCAGACCCGCTTCGCCGCTCTCCCCGAACCCGGACGACACGACGACGAGGGTGCGTACGCCTTTGGCGAGACAGTCGCTGAGGACGGCGTCCATACCCGCTGCGGGGACTGCGACGACCGCGAGGTCGACGGGGTCGGGAATGTCCCGGACCGTCGGATAGGCACGGATGCCGCGCACCGACGGCGGCGCGGGTCGGGGTTCACGGGCCGGTCGACGGACCGGCGCACCGAAGTGCGACGACGTCGGCGGCACGACCGGCGGCGTCGCGTTCTCGTCGACGGGCGTCGGTGTGTTCACCGGGAACACCGGTCCGGTGAATCCGGCTGCGATGATGTTCGCGAGGAGCACATTGCCGACCTTCTTCGCGTCAGTGGACGCACCGATCACCGCGATCGACTGCGGGCGCAGCAGGTTGGCGATACTCCGCGCCTCCGATGCGCGCTCGCGCGCGTTGCGGACCGACGTCAACGCCTCGCTCGGGTCGATGAGGAACTCGACGTGCACGGTGCTGCCGTCGAACGCGCGGCTCACCTGGTATCCGGCGTCGCGGAACACCGCGACCATGTTCGGGTTCTCGGAGAGGACTTCGGCTTCGAAACGGGTGAATCCGCTCTCGGCGGCGGCGCCGGCCAGATGTTCGAGGAGGATCGGGCCGAGTCCACGGCCCTGATGGTCGTCGGCGACGACGAACGCGACCTCCGCCGACTCGGGCTTCCCGTCGGCGGCGAGTCCCTCGTACACTCCCATTGCGATGATCTCGTCGCCGAGCATCGCCAGGAATGCGACCCGGTCGTGGTAGTCGATGGTCGTCATCCGGACCACTTCGCGCGGCGGCAGCGTCGGCGTCGGCCCGAAGTAGCGCAGGTAGCGGGTCCGTTCGCTGAGCCCGTTGTGGAATGCGACGAGAGCGTCGGCGTCGGCCGGCACGATCGGTCGCAGGTGCACGACGCCGCCATCGGAGGCGAGGACGTCGGCGACCCAGTCGCGCGGGTAGTCGGTCTCAGTCACGGGGGTCCTCCGGGTCGAGGCCGTGCAGGGGGAACACGGCACGGCGAGTGGCGAGAATCGCCTTGTCGGTCTGACGTTGCGCGACTTCGCTGACGCCTTCTGGCGGAGGGGATCCCGTGTCGCCGTCCCACGGCACGTAGTCGATGTCGCCCTCGTCGCCCATCGTCGCCTCCGGCGGCCGGGCGTAGTCGGGGTGCAGATCGGCTTGGGCGGCGTTCGCCGCGGCGATCCATTCCTCGCTGATCGTCGTGGCCGGATCGACGTCGCGGTCGAGTGCCGCGCCGATCAGGTGCGTCCACGCGCGCGGGACGACGTTGACGATGCCGTAGCCGCCACCGCCGACCGCGAGCCATCGCCCCTCGCAGTACTTGTCCGCGAGGTCGCGCAGGACGCGGACGGCGGCGGCCTGGCCGTCGACCGTCAACGCGAGATCAGTGAGCGGGTCCGCGGCGTGCGAGTCGACTCCGATCTGAGTCACGAGGATCTGCGGTTTGAACGCTGCGATCATCGCAGGCACCACGGCGTGGAAGCCACGCAGCCACATCCGGTCGGTGATTCCCGGCAACAGCCCGAGGTTGACCGACGACCCTTCGGCCCCCGACTCGCCGACCTCCGTGGACCACCCGGTTCCCGGCCACAGCGTCGCCGGGTGCTGGTGGACCGACACGGTCATCACACGCGGATCGCCGTAGAACTGCTTCTGGACGCCGTCTCCGTGATGCGCGTCGATGTCGACGTACGCGATCCGGTCGTATCCCTGCTCCAGCAGCCATTCGATGGCGATGGAGCAGTCGTTGTAGATGCAGAACCCGGCGGCGTGTCCGGCCATCGCGTGATGCATGCCGCCGCCGATGTTGACGGCGCGGCGCACCGCTCCCGAACTGATCGCCTGCGCTGCGGCCAGGGTGCCGCCGACCAGCATCGACCCGGCTTCGTGCATCGAAGCGAAGACCGGATTGTCGTCGCTGCCCAGACCGAACACCTTCTGGAACAGCGTGCTGTTGGACGCGGCCGCGCCGGAGCCGACGGCACGCACGGCGTCGACATACGCCTGCGTGTGCACGGAGGTCAGAACAGAGTCGTCGACGGGCAGCGGTTCGGTGGTCTCGATCTCGTCCAACACGCCTAGACTCCGAGACAGCGACATGGTCAGCGCCAGCCTGATCGGACTCATGGGATGGGTGTACGCCCACTTGTAGTCGAGGAAATGGTCACTCCAGATGATCGCGGCGCTCACCCCCGCAACGCTAGTCGGTCGCGCGGCGGCGGGTGACGCAACGCGCGGTGAGGCAGGAGTCGGCGCTAGGCAAGGACTTTGGGTAACCTGTGAAGCAGCGAAAGGACGATGGCTGCCGTGAATGATCTGGTCGACACCACCGAGATGTATCTCCGTACGATCTACGATCTCGAAGAAGAGGGAATCGTGCCGCTCCGCGCACGGATCGCCGAGCGATTGGAGCAGAGCGGCCCGACCGTCTCGCAGACAGTCGCCCGCATGGAACGTGACGGACTCGTCCGGGTGGCGGGCGACCGTCACCTCGAACTGACGCAGGCCGGCCGCACTCTGGCGGTCTCGGTGATGCGCAAGCACCGCCTGGCCGAGCGACTCCTGGTCGACGTGATCGGCATGCCGTGGGAGGAAGTCCACGACGAGGCCTGCCGGTGGGAGCATGTGATGAGCGAGAACGTCGAACGACGTCTCCTCGCTGTTCTGGATAACCCGACGACGTCGCCGTACGGCAACCCGATTCCGGGTCTCGCCGAACTCGGTGTCAGCACGCCGTCCAACGACGATGCCGCTCTGGTCCGCCTGGTCGACCTGCCCGAAGGCGAGTCAGCCGTGATCGTCCGCCGCATGTCCGAGCACGCGCAGGCCGACTCCGAGTTGATCGCCGACCTGCGTGAGGCCGGTGTGGTGCCGAACGCGCGCATCTCTGCGACGGTCGGGCCGCGCGCGGTCATCATCAGCACACCGGGCCACCAGGGGCTGACCCTGTCGTCGGAGATGGCGCACGCGATCTTCGTCGTCCCCGCCTGATGTGCCGCAGGCTCAGCCCGCGGCACGGTGCGTCGCGGGCGGGAATCTGACACCCATCGCTCGCGCGAGATCGAACGCCATGTCGGCGATCCCGCCTAGTTCTTGCGGTCGCATCCCGTGCCGGAGGGCGGTGTCGAGCAGATTCGCGAGCCCGTACGACGGGTCGGCGTCGTGGGCGACGTCGAACGCCGCCGACGCGAACGCTCCGGAACCCTCCATGTAGTGGAGATGACCGAGAAGTGTCGCGGCCGCGGCCCGCGGCGTCCCCGCCAGACGCCGGGTCAGGTCCGTCCACAGCTCCTCTGCCGCGTCCCGGTGGACGGTCATCGACAATCCGATGGCGGCGTCGCGAACGTGCACCGAGACGAGCGCCTGCGCCAGCTCGTTGAGCTGCTCGCACGTGAACGCGGCGTCGCCGCAGGCTCGTTCGACGACCGCGTCGTACAGTCTCGCCAGTCGCGGTCCGTCGTCGGCGCTCATCGGTCCGGTCCGGGCGGGCGGTGTCACCGCTGCGCATTGCTGACTCTCGCAGTGGTCGACGGGCGCCAGCATCGCCGCGATCTCCGACCTCGAGCGCAGCACGAGTCGGCCGGTCTCGAACGCGCGGTGCAGCGCGGCCGGGGACGCCTGTGGGTCCGAGAGCAGTCCGTCGACGGCGAAGTCGTGACCGAACACGGCGGCTGATCGCGGTGACTGCCAGGTGGTCCGCCAGTACGCGCCCGCCCGCACCTCGCCGATCGCGAACGCCGCGGTCAGCCCGCCTGCCTGAGTGAACGCGCGCCGCACATCGCGCGCCGTTCGGCGAAAGCGCTCATCGGACGGCTCGTACCGGTCGTCCACCAGCACCGCGATCACCCCGCACGAACCGTAGGAGGACGCCAGGTCGCCGAGTCGGGCGAAGAGCGCTCGCATCGCTGCGGGCGTGCGTCCGCCGGACGTGAACTCCAGGTCGTGCCGCATGGTCGCGGTGACCTGTATGCGGTCGTCGAAGCACATGAACACGATCGACCGTTCCGGTACGAAGCCCAGAAGCGCCGGGACCGCGGCGATCAACGGGTCGGGGTCGGCTACGGCGCGCGATCCCTCGAGGCGGGTTGTGATGGTGATCTTCATGGGCCGACAGTGCTCGCCGCGGCGCGAGCGCGACACCCCTACCCGCCGGTTGTGGACGACGCGGACCGTTGTCCACAGATCCACCAGGCGATTCACACCTGGTGGCACCTGTTCAGTCCGCGAACGCCGTCTCGTAGGCCGAGTCGAACAGTTCCCGCGTCGCCGACCGTTCGGCAGCCGAGAAGTCGTGGCCGGCGTACCGGTTCTGTACGTAGAGGCGTAGGTCCGCGCGCTGAGCGACCATCTCGTACACCCGCGCGTACGGCACACCGTTGCTGCTGAGGGTGCGTCCGCTCACCACGGTGTCGTCGGCGACGGAGCCGATGTTCGTCGTCACCCGGGTGCGGACGGTGCCGCCGAGGACGAAGTCCGAGCACTCACGCAGCCCCGTCACGTAATCGTCGAATGTGTCCGACGCCCGCGTCAGCATCACGGTCATGGTGCCGCCCGATGCACCGGCCGGGCCCACCCGCACCTGCGCACTCTGCGCCTCGACCCGGGACGGCGTGCAGTCGGCCGGCTGGTTCTGCGACCGCAACGGCGTGAAGGTGATGTCGGCGACGGCATTGGGGACCTGCGCTGCAGGCACCGTGGTCGCCGGCCCGAACGGGAACGCATCGGAAGCGACAGTGCGGGGCGCTAAATCGGGCACGCGGACCGCGTCGCCGTCGACCGAGCACGCGACCGTCGACAGAGCGATCGCCGCCACCACGACCACGGCTCGCACTCCAGCCGCGCTGATCAGTCCTGTTCGACCCAGTCCTGTCCCACCCAGTCCTGTCCCACCCAGTCCTCTCCCACCCACTCCTGTCCCACGCTGCACGTGTCCACTCTGCCACGTTGCCGTTCCCCCCTTCGGGAATGCCCGATGCGGGTGTCGTGTTGTAGCCGGTGACACCGGTGCGGGACAATGAAGTTCCTGCACCGCGCGTATACCGCCGACCAGGCAGCCGTACCAACAAGAAGGGGGCCACCGATGGATGAGTCTTCGATGGAGCCGAGTTCCCTGTACGACCTCGAGTTCCCCGCGCCCGCCGTGGCCGGTGCCGAAGGCGATGGGCCGGTGTTGATCCACGCGCTCGAAGGATATGCAGACGCCGGGCACGCCGTCACGCTGGCGGCCGCACACCTGCGCGACGCGCTCGACACCGAGTTGGTCGCCACGTTCAACACTGACGAACTGATCGACTACCGCTCGCGCCGCCCGATGATGTCGTTCACCGGCACAGAGTTCGACGGCATCGACATGCCCAAGCTGACCATGCACGCCGTACGCGACAACTCGGGTGCACCGTTCCTGCTGTTGGAGGGGCTCGAACCCGATATGCGGTGGGAGCAGTTCGTCACCGCGATGACCGCGCTCGCCCAACGGTTCGGCGTCTCGCAGGTCGTCGGCCTAAATTCGATCCCGATGGCGGTCCCGCACACGCGCCCGGCGTCGGTCACCGCACACGGCAATGACGAAGACGCCATCGCCGGCATGCACACGTGGGGCAACGCGCTGAAGCTGCCCGCGAGTGCTTCGATGCTCTTGGAACTGCGACTGGGCCAGGCCGGGTATCGCACCGCGGGGCTGTCGGCGCACGTGCCGCACTACTTGTCGCAGACCAACTACCCGGCGGCGGCTGCGGCTCTCGTCGAGGGCGTCGTCGCCGTGACCGGTCTGGAACTCCCCGTCGCTGCGCTGGAGAATGCCGCCTCCGAGGTCCGCAAGCAGATCGACGGCGAGGTCGAGTCCAATGCGGAGGTCGCTGCGGTGGTGACTGCGTTGGAGAACCAGTACGACGCCTATATGCGGTCCAAGGACGAGCAGAAGTCCCTGCTGGCGCCCGACGAGTCGATGCCGACCGGCGACGAGATCGGCGCCGAGTTCGAGAAGTTCCTCGCCGAGCACGCTGGCGAGTTCGGCGACACCGATGAAGGACGTGATCAGGCCTGAGCGACACGGCCGCACCGCCCGCGTCCATCGCGCCCACCGATGACGAGGACCTCGCGTTCGAGCGATTCGTTGACTGGTGGGCTGCACGCGGTATTGACATGTATCCGCACCAGGAGGAGTCGCTCCTGGAACTCGCGTCGGGCAGCAACGTCATCCTCGCCACCCCGACCGGGTCGGGGAAGTCGCTGGTTGCCTCCGGAGCGATCTACTTCGCCTGGTGCCGCGGTCGGCGGTCGTACTACACCGCGCCGATCAAAGCGCTCGTCAGCGAGAAGTTCTTCGACCTCTGCAACCAGTTCGGCGCGGAGAACGTCGGACTGTTGACTGGTGACGCGTCGGTCAACGCCGGCGCCCCGATCGTCTGCGCGACCGCGGAGATCGTCGCGAACATCGCACTGCGCGAGGGACCCGACAACGACGTCGGCGTCCTCGTCGCCGACGAGTTCCACTACTACGGCGAATCCGATCGTGGCTGGGCCTGGCAGGTCCCGTTGATCGAGTTGCCGTCGGTCGACGCGTCCGGCGACGGCACCCAGTTCCTGCTGATGTCGGCGACACTCGGCGACACATCGTTCTTCGTCGACGACCTCACGAAGCGGACCGGTCGGCAGACGGTCCCGATCACCGGTGTGCAGCGCCCCGTCCCGCTCGAACACCGGTACGCGATGACGCCGATCCACGAGACCATCGAAGAACTCGTCTCCGGCGGCAAGTCGCCCGTGTACGTCGTGCACTTCACCCAGCAGCAGGCCGTCGAACGAGGCCAGGCTCTGCTCTCGTCGAAACTCTGCACCAAGGAGGAGAAGGCGGCGATCGCCGACGCGATCGGCGACTTCTCGTTCAGCACCGGTTTCGGCGGCACACTGAGCAAGCTGCTCCGCTCGGGGATCGGTGTGCACCACGCCGGGATGCTCCCCCGTTACCGTCGCCTCGTGGAGCGGCTCGCGCAGGCGGGTCTGCTCAAGGTGGTCGCGGGAACCGACACGCTCGGCGTCGGCATCAACGTGCCGATTCGCACTGTGCTGTTCGCCGGTCTCACCAAGTACGACGGCCGGCGCACACGCAGGCTCCGTGCCCGGGAGTTCCACCAGATCTCGGGCCGCGCCGGGCGAGCCGGGTACGACACCGTCGGCTACGTCGTCGCTCAGGCGCCCGACCACGACATCGAGAACGCCCGACAGCTCACGAAGGCAGGCGACGATCCCAAGAAGCTGAAGAAGCTGGTGCGGCGTAAAGCCCCGGAAGGTTTCGTCAGTTGGGGGGAGCAGACGTTCACGACGCTGATCGACGCGCCAGACGAAGAGATGCGGTCGCACTTCGCGATGACGACCGCGATGCTCATGGAGGTGTTGGAGCGTCCCGGCGACTGCTTCGCCGCACTCCGGCATCTCCTCGAGGAGAACCACGAGCCGCGCTCCCGGCAGCTTCGGCATATCAAGCACACGATCGCGTTGTACCGCGACCTGTGCGAGACGGGGATCGTCACCAGACTCGATTCCCCCGCCGCAGACGGCAAGCACGTCGAACTGTCGGTCGATCTGCCGGAGAACTTCGCGTTGACCAATCCGCTGTCGGCGTTCGCGGTCGCCGCGTTCGAACTCCTCGACAAGGATTCGGACACCTACGTGCTCGACGTCGTGTCGATCGTCGAGTCGATCCTGGAGGATCCGCGACCGGTGCTGTTCGCGCAGCGCAAGGCCGAACGCGACGAGGCGATCGCTGAGATGAAGGCCGACGGGATCGAGTACGAGGAGCGGATGGAGCGCCTCGAAGAGATCTCGTGGCCGCAGCCGCTCGCCGAGGAGATCGGTTTCGCCTACGAGACCTATCGTCGAGGCCACCCGTGGCTGGCCGGCTCCACACCGTCACCCAAGTCGGTCCTGCGCCTGATGCGCGAGCGGTCAATGACCTTCGCCGAGCTGATCTCGCAGTTCGGCCTTGCCCGCAGTGAGGGCGTGGTGCTGCGGTATCTCACCGACTGTTATCGGGCGCTCTCGAATGGTCTGCCGATGACTGCGGTGACCGACGAGATCGAGGACCTCACCGACGAACTCGCCGATCTCATCCGCGGCGTCGACTCGAGTCTGCTCGACGAGTGGGCCGAGCTCACTGGCTCGCAGGTGTGATCGGAGCGCTCACGTCGCCGCTCTGCGCGACGACGGCGGTGATGTCCCCCGCCAGCGCGCGGTACGAGTCGGCTCGCCCGGACGATTCGCGATAGACCAGGCCGATCCGCCGTCCTGGGCGCGGCTTGGCGAACTCGGCGACCGCGAGCGAGCCGGCAGCGGTCTCCACGCCGACCGCCGTCGCCGGGATCAGTGTCACGCCGAGCCCGCCCTCCACGCATTGCACAGCCGTCGTCAACGAGGCCGCGCGCGTCTGCTGCAGGTCGGGATCTACGCCCGCCCGCTGGCACACGTCAAGGGCCTGGTCGCGCATGCAGTGTCCCTCGTCGAGCAGGAGCAACGGCAGGTCGGCCAGCAACGCGGGCGACAGACGGCGGCGGCCGGCGAGCGGATGTCCGGACGGCAGCGCAAGGACGAAGTCCTCGTCGTACATCGTGATCTCGCCGATCCCCGGGATGCCCGCGGGCAGCGCGAGCACGGCGGCATCGAGCGAGCCGTCCCGAAGCTGGCCGATCAGGCGATCGGTCTGGTCCTCGATCACCAGCAGGTCCAGCTCCGGACGACGCAAGGCGAGCCCCCGCAGCACGCGCGGCAGGATGTACGGCGCGATCGTCGGGATGATGCCGAGCCGAAGGCGTCCCGAGAGCGGGTCCAGATCGCCCGCCGCGTCGAGCAGGAAATCCTCGACGGCGTCGCATGCGGCGATGGCGGCAGGCAGCAGCCTGGCCCCTTCCGGAGTCAACATGACACGCCGTGTCGTGCGCTCGACGAGTTGCAGTCCGAGGCCCGTCTCCAGGCCCGCGAGCGCCTGCGACAGCGACGGCTGGCTGACGCCGAGTTCTGTTGCGGCCGACCCGAAATGCAGCTTCTTCGCGACTGCCACGAAGGCCCTCAGCCCACCGATCGACGGTTGATAGCTTTGATTACTCATACCTATCAATATAGTGCCTGTAATCACGTTTACTTTTTAAGGGGTTTTGGGCAGACTGGATGACAGACGGAGAGAGGCCACCGCCCACTCCGGAGAGAACGAGTTTCTCGCAGACCTTCCGACGAACTTAGGAGTACGTGTCATGGCATTGCTGACCATCGGCGACCAGTTCCCCGCTTACAACCTGACCGCTGTCATCGGCGGCGACCTCTCCAAGGTCGATGCCCAGCAGCCCGAGGACTACTTCACCACCGTCACCTCCGACGACTACGCGGGCAAGTGGCGCGTCGTGTTCTTCTGGCCGAAGGACTTCACCTTCGTGTGCCCGACCGAGATCGCTGCCTTCGGCAAGCTGAACGACGAGTTCGCCGACCGCGACGCTCAGGTGCTCGGCGCATCGGTCGACAACGAGTTCGTGCACTTCCAGTGGCGCGCACAGCACGAGGACCTGAAGACCCTCCCCTTCCCGATGCTCTCGGACCTCAAGCGTGAGCTCGTCGAGGCCGCAGGCGTTCTGAACGCCGACGGCGTCGCGGATCGTGCGACCTTCATCGTCGACCCGAACAACGAAGTCCAGTTCGTCTCGGTAACCGCAGGCTCGGTCGGCCGCAACGTCGAAGAGGTCCTTCGCGTCCTCGACGCCCTCCAGTCGGACGAGCTGTGCGCGTGCAACTGGCGCAAGGGTGATCCGACCATCAACGCTGCCGAGCTGATGACCGCCTGATGAGCATCGAGAACCTGAAGAGCGCACTCCCCGAGTACGCCAAAGACCTCAAGCTCAACCTCGGTTCGATCAGCCGCACCACGGTGCTGAACGAGCAGCAGTTGTGGGGATCGCTGTTGGCCACCGCCGCAGCGACTCGCAATGCGACGGTTCTCAAGGAGATCGCCGACGAGGCCGCCGACAACCTGTCGGCGGAGGCGTACAACGCCGCTCTCGGCGCCGCGTCGATCATGGGAATGAACAACGTGTTCTACCGCGGTCGCGGATTCCTCGACGGCAAGTACGACGACCTGCGTCCCGGCCTGCGGATGAACATCATCGGCAACCCGGGTGTCGAGAAGGCCGACTTCGAGTTGTGGTCGCTCGCCGTCTCGGCGATCAACGGCTGCCACCACTGCGTCGGCGCGCACGAGAACGTGGTGCGCGAGGCGGGCCTCGACCGCGAGGCCGTCTTCGAGGCCCTCAAGGTCGCGTCGATCGTCGCCGGTGTCGGCCAGGCGGTCACCACCGCCGAGGCTCTCGCCTGACACATCCCGTCTGATCTCTCTGCAGCCCGCAGAAGACACAGTAAGAACTGTGCCCCGCCGGAACCCGGCGGGGCACAGTTCTTTTCACCTGCTGTGTGGCCCAGCGGAGTCGTCGGCTGTTCCGCCGATCTGTGCCGAATACTGGTATAGATCGGCGGAAGAAGGGTCCCGTAACGAGAACAGACCCCGTGTTGCGCGGACGTCGCGCGGCACGGGGTCTGCCTTCTTCAGGTGTGCGACCGCCGTCAGGCGGCGGCCACCTCCTCAGTCCTGAAAGAAATCATCTTCTGGACCACCTCCTTTCCTCTGACGAATCGAACGCTACGCCTGAGCGGAGACGGCCCGCAACGAATTTATCTCTACCGCCCGCCGGTCCTACAGTTCACCGGTCGTCCTACAGTTCACCGGTCCTACAGTTCACGCAGCGCCGCGGCGAAGCGATCCGCCATCTCGCCGACCTCGTCGGTCGTCATGACGAACGCGGGCGAGACCTGCAATGCCCCCTGGCCTGCGGCCCGCGAGCTCACACCGTGCTCGCGAAGCTTGGCGATGGCCGCCATCGCCTTGCTCGGGTCGGCGAGCTGCACTGCGGTCACCGCACCGAGACCGGTTCGCACCTCGGCCACGGCGTCAAGATCGGCCAACGGCGAGAGTGCCTGCGCCAGCTCGGATTCCAGGCGGTTGGCGCCGTCGAGCAAGTTCTCCCGCTCGATGATGTCGAGGTTCGCCAGAGCGGCTGCGGCCGACACGTTGTGGCCGCCGTAGGTGTAGCCGTGGCGGAACCAGGTGCCGCCCGCGAAGAACGGCTCGGCAACGCGAGGCGCCACGATGAGCGCACCCATCGGAACGTAACCGCTGGTGAGGCCCTTCGCTGTGGTGATCATGTCCGGCTGCAGGTCGAACCGTGACGACGCGAACCATTCGTTGGCGCCGATGCGGCCGAATCCGGTGACTACTTCGTCGGCGACGAACAGCACATTGTGGTCGCGGCAGATCTCGCGGACCTCACGCAGGTATCCCTCCGGCGGGAGGTAGACGCCGCCCGCGCCGATGATCGGCTCGATGAAGAACGCCGCGATGTTGTCGGCGCCGACTCGCTCGATCAGGCCGAGAAGGCTCTTCGCATCGTCCCAATCGACGGTTTCGGTATCAGGAAGGATCTGGCCGTAGCCTTCGCCGTTCGCCGGGATGCCGGCAAGCGACGTCCCGGCAGCGTGCATACCGTGGTACGCCTTGGTGCGGCCGACGACGGTCTTCTTCTCGGGCTTGCCCTGCTCCACCCAGTAGCGGCGGGCGAGCTTGAACGCGCTGTCGACCGAGTCGCTGCCACCGAGAGTGAACATCACCTTCGAACCGGCGACCGGCGCCATGCGCGCGACACGTTCGGCGAGTTCGAGCGTCACGTCGGAGGCGAAGTCGCCGAAGTTCGAATAGTGCGCGATCGTCGACGCCTGCTTGGCGATCGCCTCCGCCACCTCGGTGCGTCCGTGACCGATGTTGGTGAACCACAGACCCGCGGTGGCGTCGATGTACTCACCACCCTTGTCGTCGAAGATTCGAGTGCCTTTGCCTCGCGTGATGACGAACGGACCGCTCGCACTCACCGCACCCATGTCTGCAAAACCGTGCCAAAGAGAACCCATGCACCAAATATCGCACGGCACAGCGGGTGTCTGCTCGGCGGTCCCGGCAAAATGTGAGCTGGTCGATCAGTCCTGGCGGGCGGCGAGCGCCGCGAGCCGATCGATCGACGCGAGGAGCCGCTCGGCAGTCGTCGCGCGGGCTCGGGCCTCGCGCTTCTCGTCGTGCAAATCCGTCCAGTCGTACGTGTGGGTCACCGTGACGCCGTCGTCGGCCGGTTCGAGCTCCCATCGCCACAGGTGCCCCGGCGGCACGCCGCCGACCTCGGACGGCCGCCAAGCGATGAGTCGCCCCTCCGCGAACTCGACGACCAGATTGCGTCGGACGGCACCGGTGGTGAGCGTCGTGTCGAAGGTGTCGCCGACCGCCCGCACACGGTGGCCGGGAGCCGAGTCGGCGAGGTTGTCGTTGCCGTCCCACGCGGGTTGCCGTGCCGGGTCGGCGATGAGTCCGAACACGGTCGCCGGCGACGCATGCACGGTCCGACGCGCCGACACCACCCTATGCTCCGCGCTCATGACAGTGAGCTCGTCACGACGCGCGCAGCTCGGCGATGACGGCGGCGATGCGGCGATCCACCGTCTCCGGACGTTTGGCTGCGGTGACCGAACGGGCGGCCTCCTTCCGCCGGGAGTATGGCCACGCCTCGAACCCCGCCCGTGCTCCGGCCTTCTCGAGAGCGGACACCAGTGCCTCCGGAACATCGACGGACCGCTCGCCGTGGTCGAGAACGATCGCCACCTCGATGTCGTCGCCGATCTCAACATTCAACTCGGCGCGCGCAGCCTTCGACAGCCCGATCAGATTGGCACCGCCCATCCGCGCCAAACGCAGCCGAGCAGTGCGATCCCCGACTGTCACGACGACGGCCGCTCGCTTTCCTCCACCGAGTTCGGCGACCTGTGCATCGGTCAGCTCGATCGCGGTCGCCGGTCCGACCGGATCGAGCCGCGTGCGCAGAACCAGCGGCGGACGGTCGGCAGTGTCATTCGCGGAATCAGCGCTCATGAACCCTGATTATGCCGCGGCCGTAGAATCGACGCCATCATGTCGTCGCCTCTGACCATCACGTATCCCCCGGAACTCCCCGTCAGCGCCTGCCGCGCCGAGATCGCCGAAGCGATCACCGACCATCAGGTCGTCGTCATCGCGGGCGAGACCGGATCAGGCAAGACCACCCAGTTGCCGAAGATCTGCCTTGAACTGGGACGCACGGCGATCGGCCACACCCAGCCGCGCCGGATCGCCGCGACCTCGGTCGCCGGGCGTATCGCCGACGAACTGGACACGGAGATCGGTACGACGGTCGGCTACCAGGTCCGATTCTCCGACAAGAGCTCTAAGACCACGCAGATCAAGGTGATGACCGACGGCATCCTGCTGCGCGAGATCACCACCGATCCGCTGCTGCGCGGCTACGACACGATCATCATCGACGAGGCGCACGAACGCAGCCTCAACATCGACTTCCTGCTCGGCTACCTCAAGCAGCTGCTGCCCAAGCGGCGCGACCTGAAAGTCATCATCACGTCGGCGACGATCGAACCCGACCGTTTCGCCCGCCACTTCGCCGGACCCGACGACTCCGTCCCCATCATCGAGGTGTCGGGGCGAACGTATCCGGTCGAGACCCGGTACCGGCCGCTCACCTCCGACGACACCGAACACGCCGACATCGACCAGATCGCCGCCATCGACGCGGCCGTGGGAGAGCTGTGGGCAGGCGGGGCAGGCGACATCCTCGTGTTCCTACCGACCGAACGCGATATCCGTGAGACCGCCGAAGCGCTCGGCAAGGCCCGCGGGAACGGTCAGCGCGGATCGAGCGGAGTCGAGATCCTCGGGCTGTACGCCCGACTGTCGGTCGCCGAGCAGCACAGGGTGTTCAGCCCGTCGAACGGCCGCCGGATCGTCTTGGCCACCAACGTCGCCGAGACCTCGCTGACCGTGCCGGGAATCCGGTACGTCATCGACACCGGCACCGCCCGTATCTCCCGCTACTCCACGCGGACCAAGGTGACCCGCCTTCCCATCGAGAAGGTCTCGCAGGCCAGCGCCCGCCAGCGAGCGGGCCGCTGCGGCCGCGTCGCGCCCGGCGTGTGCATCCGGCTCTATTCCGAAGAGGACTTCGACGCCCGCCCCGAGTACACCGATCCGGAGATCCTCCGCAGCAACCTCGCCGCGGTCATCCTGTCGATGTTGTCGTTGCGGCTCGGCGACATCACCGACTTCCCGTTCGTCCAACCGCCCGAGCACCGCGCGGTCCGCGACGGCATGGCACTCCTGTCCGAGCTCGGAGCCGTCACCGACACGGATTCGGCGGTCGCCCGATTGACCAAGGTCGGCACCACGCTGGCCCGCCTGCCCGTCGATCCGAGGCTCGGCCGGATGCTCGTCGCGGGTCACGAGAACGGCTGCCTCGACCACGTTCTGGTGATCGCCGCCGCGCTCGCGCTCCCCGACGTCCGCGAGTTCCCGTCGGACAAGCGGGAGGCGGCTCAGACGGCGCACCGTCGCCACACCGTTCCCGGCTCGGAGTTCATGGGCTACCTCAAGCTCTGGTCGTACCTCAATGAACAACGAGACGAGCTGTCCGGCAACCAGTTCCGCCGACAATGCGAACGCGAGTTCATCCACTACCTCCGGGTGCGCGAGTGGTGGGATCTGCATCGACAGCTCAAGCGGACGGTCCGCGACCTCAAATGGCAGACGCCCGAGACGCAGGCCGAGGCGGCGACCGTCCACAAGTCACTCCTCACCGGCCTGCTCACCAACGTGGGCGTCCGGCAAGGCGACACCCGCGAGTTCCTCGGCACCCGCGGCACCAAGTTCGCGATCTTCCCCGGTTCGTTCCTCGCGTCGAAGCCGCCAGCGTTCGTAATGGCGGCCGAGCTGATGGAGACCTCGCGGCTGTTCGCGCACACGGTCGCCGCCGTCGATCCGGAGTGGGTCGAACAGGCTGCCGGCGATCTCGTCAGCCGCACCTACAGCGAGCCGCACTGGTCGACGCGGAGAGCCGCGGTGATGGCCTACGAGCGCGTCACCCTGTACGGCGTACCGCTCGTCGCACAGCGCCGCATCCATTACGGCCCCATCGACCCGAAGACGTCCCGCGAGATCTTCATCATGGAGGCACTTGTCGGCGGCCGGTGGCGCAGTCGCCATGCGTTCGTCGAACACAACGCACAGTTGTTGAAAGACGTCGAGGACCTCGAACACCGTGCTCGACGCCGCGACGTCGGAATGAGCGACACCGAACTCTTCGACTTCTACGACGCACGTGTTCCCGCGAACGTCGTCTCCGCCCGGCACTTCGATTCATGGTGGAAGAAGGCCGGACGCGCCGATCCGACACTGCTCAATCTGACCGCCGAGATGTTCGCTGCCGACGACACGCCCGCGGCCGCTGAGTTCCCGTCCGCCTGGAAGCAGGGCGAGACGCGGCTCGAGCTGCGGTACAACTTCTCCCCCGGCGCCCCCGACGACGGGGTGACGGTCGTCGTGCCGCGCGACCTGCTCGACCACGTCCACGACGACGGCTTCGACTGGCTGGTCCCGGGCATGCGTTCGGAGCTGGCGACAGCACTCGTCAAATCGTTGCCGAAGGGACTGCGCAAGTCGATGTCCCCCGCCCAGCGGTACGCCGACCTCGCCCTCGATCAGTTGTCTCCGCGCTCCGAGCCGCTCATCCCGGCGCTCGCCCGCGAGCTGTCGTCGATCACCCGGACCTCGCTTGGCTCGCGCGACTTCCGCCCCGAGAACCTCCCCGCCCACCTGCGCATGCACTTCGCGATCACGGACGCGAAGGGCGCCGTCGTCGCACGCGGGGATCGCCTGGCCGAACTCCGCGCGCAGTTGAGTCCAGTCCGAGCCGGCGCGGGCGAGCCCGCCGAGACGTTCACGAACTGGACGGCGGACGGCATCGGCGCTCTCGCCGACGAACGCACCCAGACTCTGGCCGGTCAACGAGTCACCCGCTATCCGACGTTGGCGGTCGTTCCGGGCGCCGGGGTGCGAGTCGTCGACGTGGCCACCCCGGCAGCGCGTGACGCGGGCATCGCCTCCGCCGTCCGCGACCTCCTCGTTCGAACCGTGGCGCCGCCCTCACGTCGACTCGCCTCGTCGTTGCCGCCCGCCCGCAAACTCGCGTTGAGCCAAAGTCCGTACCGGGACGTCGACGCGCTGCTCGCCGACTGCACCAGACGCGCCGTCATCGACGTGTTGGCCGCACACCCGGACGTGACAGCAGTGCGGACGGCCGCCGACTTCGACGCGCTGTCGGCCGACGTCGCGCCGGTGATCCGTCAGACGGCCCCCGAGTACTTCGACGCCGCGGTGGATGCGCTCGCCGAATACTCGCAGGTCCGACGAGCCATCGATCAGCGGGCAGGCACGTTGGCCGCCGACGATGTCGCCGACCAGATCGCGAACCTCGTCTTCGACGGGTTCGTCGGCTTGACGTCCGGCCCGCGGTTGCGCGCACTGCCCAGATACCTAGCTGCGGCACGCGTCCGGTTGGAGGCACTGCCCGGGTCGGCGGCTCGCGACAATGAGGGGACGGCAGTCGTCGACCGCCTCGTGTCGGCGTGGAATCAGCGTCTCGCCCAGGTACCCGAGGCCCGCCACGACGCCCTCAACGAGATGGTGCAGTGGCAGTTGGAGGAGCTTCGCGTGAGTTTGTTCGCTCAACAACTCGGCACGGCCGGACCGGTCTCGGAGAAGCGAGTCCGCAAAGCGATCGAGAGTTTCTAAGCATCGCCGTCGAGGCGTCCGGGGTCGAGGCGTCCGGGGTCAGACGCGGCTGTGGAGTTCGTCGATCTCGCGTTGAAAATCATCCGCGGACTCAAACGACTTGTATACCGATGCGAACCGCAGGTAGGCGACCTCGTCGAGATCACGGAGCGGGCGCAGGATCGCCAGACCGACTTCATTGCTGGGAATCTCGGCCGACCCGGAGCCGCGGACGGAGTCCTCGACTTGCGACGCGAGCTTCGCCAACGCGTCCTCGTCGACGTGACGTCCCTGGCAGGCACGCCGCACGCCTTGCATGACCTTCTCGCGGCTGAACGGTTCCGACACGCCGTTGCGTTTGACGACGGACAGGACGGCGGCTTCGACAGTGCTGAATCGGCGACCGCACTCGGCGCACGATCGACGGCGGCGGATCGCCAGGCCGTCTTCAGCGACGCGGGAATCCACCACTCGTGTGTCGTCGTTCTTGCAGAACGGGCAGCGCATGCTTGAAAGAATACGCGCAACCGTCCAACTGCCCTTCACACCGCCCCCTTCACACTGTCCCCTTCACACCGGTCACGTCACACCGGCCACGTCTCCCCAGCCCCGTATCGCACGGATCAGTAGGCCGGGGCGATCAACGGCTGGCCGATCCGCAGTCCCGACGACTCCAGGTGGTTGAGCTCGCGCAACTGCTCCACGACCCCTGCCACGGGCAGGTCGGCGGCGACTCTGCGCGCGACGTCCGACAACGACTCACCGCTGCGGACGTGGACGACCTGGGTCACACCAGGGGTGCTCGGAGTGACCGCGTCCTGGTAGTCCGACCCGACGATCGTCAGCATCCAGACCACGCCGGCGAGAACGGAGCCGAGAAGCAGAGCGCCGACGACTCGACGCCGAGCGATGACACCGTCGATGTTCGAACGGTCGGCGGCCGACCGCCGTGCCCCGGCACGGTCCGCTGACGGGCGCTGCTCCAGGCGTCCGGCACGCTGAGAATCGCACGCGATTCGCGAGCGCCTACGCTCGTCGAAGGTCCCCGCCCGGCGCGGCGCACGCCCCGTCGGTCGGCACCCCCGAGCGGGCGCGTCGGTCCACAGCGGCACCCGCGGGCGCCCGTCGAGAACCGGCAAATCGCAGGTCATCACGGTGCTATGCGTGCTGTCCGGGACACGCCGCGAACGCTCATCGGGGCGCGAGATCAGTACCTGAGCCATCGGATACTCCTCATCGATCGTGTGTTCGAAGAACTCTTGTTCGATAGTAAACACCACCCCACCGACAAAGTCAGCGACACGTCGAACAATTGTTTGAAATCTGTGATCTGTTCGACTAGCGTGATCACCAGATCGGACACCGATGTTCGAACAGATCTCACCCCCACACGGGCCACCCGACGGGGTCGTGAATCACGCACGATGAGACACGCACGATGAGGAAGGACCGACGATGGCTGACACCCCCGATCCGCTGCTCTCGACGTCGACGCTGGAGGCGTCGCTGACGCAGCGCCAGCGCGAGGTGCTGGAAGTCATCCGGAAGTCGGTTCGCGAACGCGGCTATCCACCGAGCATCCGCGAGATCGGCGAGGCGGTCGGCCTCACCTCCACCTCGTCGGTGGCGCACCAGTTGCGCACACTCGAACGACGCGGCCTGCTCAAGCGCGACCCGCATCGGCCCCGCGCGGTGAATGTGCGTGACGACAACCGCACGCCCCCGTCAGACGATTCGTCCGAGGGGCTACCCACGCCGACGTTCGTTCCGGTGCTCGGTCGCATCGCGGCGGGCGGGCCGATTCTGGCGGAGCAGGCGGTCGAGGAAGTCTTCCCGATGCCGAAGGAACTCGTCGGCGACGGCTCGCTGTTCATGCTCCGGGTGGTCGGCGAATCCATGATCGACGCGGCGATCTGCGACGGCGACTGGGTCGTCGTCCGTCAGCAGAACGTCGCCGAGAACGGCGACATCGTCGCGGCGATGATCGACGGCGAGGCCACCGTCAAGACGTTCAAGCGCAAAGACGGGCACGTCTGGCTCATGCCGCACAACGAGCACTTCGAGCCGATCCCCGGTGACGACGCCGCCGTCCTCGGCAAAGTCGTCACCGTGATGCGGCGGATCTAGGCGCACCCGACCATGGAGCTAGGTGCACCCGACCATCTAGTGCCGAGACTCTAGCCCGTCACAGCGCGCGCCGCGTCGCGCGCACCCGATGCACTGGTCGCCGCGAGCGCCGCACGCGCGGCCTCGCGGCACTGTTGCATCGTGACGGTGCCGAGCTTGAGGCCGACTGCCGCCGACGCAGCGGGCGCCGACGACAGCGAACGCACCCCGAGGCCGACGAGGACACAGGCCAGTAGCGGATCAGCCGCCGCTTCGCCGCACACGCCGACGTTCTTCCCTGTCCGCTCTCCCGCGGCGCCCACCATGCCGATCAGGGCGAGGACCGCAGGCTGCCACGGATCGGTCAGCGACGCCAGCTCGGGCGACATGCGGTCGGCAGCCATCGTGTACTGCGTGAGGTCGTTGGTTCCGATCGAGACGAAGTCGACCTCGGCGAGGATCGCGTCGGCCATGATCGCGGCCGACGGCACTTCGACCATCACACCCGGAATCATGCCCCGGTCGCGCACTTGCGCGGCGAATTCGCGCGCCTCGTCCACCGTCGCGATCATCGGCGCCATGATCCACGGCACGGCTGCGGAACCCTGAGCAGCCGCCGCGAGCGCATCGAGTTGTCCGCGCCGGATCTCGGGATGCGAGAGCGCCGTCCGATTGCCGCGCACACCCATCGCCGGATTCGGCTCGAGCTCGGTGTCGACGAATCTCAGCGGCTTGTCCGAGCCCGCATCGAGGGTCCGGATGACGACCTTCCGGCCATCGAACGCCTCGATGACCTCCCGGTACAGCGCAGCCTGTTCGTCGACGGTCGGTTCGGTCGCACGGTCCAGGAACGCGAGCTCGGTCCGAAACAGCCCGACGCCCTGGACCGGTGACTGCGTCGCGGTCCGAGCGGATACGCCGTCGGCGACGTTCGCGAGGATCGCGATCGGCACCCCGTCCGCGGTCGCCCCGGGACCGGACCACGACGCCACGAGGGCGGCCTGCTCCCGCGCCCGCGTCACCGCTGCGGCGATTGCCGCGGCATCCGGTTCGGACCCGACGGTCCCGGCGTCACCATCGATGTACGCCGCTGCACCCGAAGGGATCTCATCGAGATCTGCGGTGGCGACGACACACGGGATCCCGAGTTGGCGAGCGATGATCGCGGTATGGCTACTCGGCCCGCCCTGGCGCATCGCGAGCCCGACGACGAGTGCCGGATTCAGGCCAGCCGTGTCAGCCGGAGCGAGATCGTCGGCACACAGGATCGATGGCGTCTCGGGCGTCGGGATGCCCGGCTCCGGCAGCCCGAGGAGTTCGGCGACCACCCGGTCGCGCACGTCGCGAAGATCGGTGACCCGCTCAGCCATCACACCCCCGAGCTTGGTGAACATGTCAACGAACTTCTCGGTCGCCGCGGCCGCCGCGGCAGACGCGGGGGTGCCCGATTCGATGAGTCCGGAAGCAGCCGATATCCAGCCTCGGTCTCGTGCGAGACCCGCCGTCGCGGTGAGGACTTCGGCGGAGACGCCGGTGCTGTGCGAGGCCCGGTCGGCCAATCGCGCACCCACTGCTTCGGCGGCGTCGACGAACGCCCGCTTCTGCGCGTCGCGTTCGCCTTCGGGCACCTCGGGCGCGTGGGCGTCGAACATCGGTCTGTCCCCCACTCGGATCACGGGTCCGTACGCGAGGCCTCCGACCACCGGGGTCCCGGTGACGACGATCGACGCGTCGAACGGATTGGGCACGGCCGCTGCAGTCTCACTGGCGTTCATGTGAGAGAGATTACAAGAATGTCTTGACTTTGCAAGCAAAACGCGGGTAGACACAGATCAAGTCCAAACATTCACAGATGAATCAACATTTCGTCGTCACTGATTTGGTCGTCACTGATTTGGGCATCACTGATTTTGGTCATCACTGAGGAGAGCGCACGAGATGTACGCCGAGGAACGTCAGCAGGCCATCGCCGTCGAGGTGGGCGAGCGGGGACGCGTATCGGTCGCCGACCTGTCCGAGCGGTTCTCGGTGACCGGTGAGACCGTGCGGCGCGACCTGGCCGCGCTGCAGCGCGCGGGCTCACTGATCCGTGTCCACGGCGGTGCCGTACGGCTCGACGTGGCCGCTGTCGTGGACGAGCCGGACCTCGCCGAACGTGAAGCTGCGCGCCGCACGCAGAAGGCGGCGATCGGCGCCGCCGCCCAGCAGTTCCTACCCGCTGCCGGCGGCGCAGTCCTGTTCGACGCCGGAACCACGACGTTCGCGGCGGCCACCGCCATCGGCGCCGACGCGCGTCACCAGTTCGTCACCAACAGTCTGCCCATCGCCGCGACGTTGACCGCTCTGCCACGCTCGAACGTCATCTTCGTCGGTGGGCGACTCCGCCCGAAGACGCAGGCGTCCGTCGGAGCCGACGCGTGCGACCTGCTCGCCGGGCTGCACACCAGCGTCGGCTTCATCGGTACCAACGGCCTGACGCTCACTGACGGGCTCTCCACCCCGGACATCGACGAGGCGGCCGTCAAACGCGCGATGATCGCCGCCTGTGACCGGGTCGTCGTCCTCGCCGACTCATCGAAGATCAACCGGCAGGAACTCGTCACGTTCGGCGCGGTCGCCGACATCGACGTGCTCGTCACCGACGACGGAGTCGACCCCGGCCTGGCCTCGGTCCTCTCCTCCCACGACATCGAGGTGGTCATCGCATGATTCTCACTGTCACCGCCAATCCCAGCATCGACCGGACCGTCGAACTCGACGGTCCGCTCCGGCCGGGCGGCGTGCACCGCACGAGAGGCTCCGGCGATCAGCCCGGGGGCAAAGGCGTCAATGTGGCGCGGGCGGTCTCCGCGGCGGGCATGGACGCGATGGCGCTGATGCCCGCCCGTGCGGACGACCCGTTCGTTCGACACCTCGACGCGGTCGGGCTCTCGCGGGTCGCCGTCGACGTGACGGGCGACGTCCGCGTGAACGTGACGCTCGTCGACCCCGATGGCGTCACCACCAAGGTCAACGCCCCCGGCGCCGCGCTCAACGTCGACGAGGCGGCCCGACTCTCCGCCACCGTCGTCGAACTCGCGGCGGGCGCGGACTGGCTCGCACTGTGCGGCTCGCTGCCCCCGGGACTGTCACCGTCGTGGTACGCCGACCTCGTCGACGAGCTTGCGGGCACTCGCGTACGCGTCGCCGTCGACACATCGGGCGAACCCCTTGCTCTGGTCGCGCGGACGCGACCGGACCTACTCAAGCCCAACGCCGAGGAGTTGGCGGAATTGACCGGCGCGGACCCGACCGTCCTCGAGAGCCGTGCGGCCGCAGGCGATCCCTCGGTCGCTGCCGACGCATCGGCGCGTCTTGCGGCGACGACCGGCGGAGCAGTGCTCACCACTCTCGGCGGTTCGGGCGCGCTGCTCGCGACCGGCGACGGCGTGTGGTTCGCGACCGCTCCCGCGATCCGGGTCCGCAGCACCGTCGGCGCGGGAGACTCGTCACTGGCCGGCTATCTGATTTCGGAGCGGCGAGGAGACGACGAGCCCACACGTCTACAGACGGCGGTCGCCTACGGGTCGGCCGCGGCCGCACTTCCCGGAACCACCCCGCCGACACCGGACCTCGTCGATGCAAGCACCGTCATCGCGAGACCGGTCGCCGTCACCCGACTCTCCTGAGAATCCCACCCCCACCACTAAAGGCAGAGGCCATGTCCGACCCCATCATCACACCGTCCCTGGTACTTCTGGACGCCGACGCAGGCGACGACGCCGACGCGGTCATCCGGCGGCTCGCCGGACTCGTCGGCGACGACGGACGGTCGTCCGATCCCACTGACCTGATCGACGGCGCGCTCGCCCGCGAGTCGAGCTCACCGACCGGACTACCGGGCGGCATCGCCATCCCCCACGCCCGCGCCGAGTCGGTGACAGTCGCGACTCTCGCGATGGCCCGCCTGTCGAAGCCCGTCGACTTCGGCGCCACCGACGGACCGGCCGACATCGTCTTCCTCATCGCGGCGCCCGCTGGCGCGGGCAGCGAGCACATGAAGGTGCTCAGCGCGCTCGCCCGCGCACTCGTGCGGAAAGAGTTCGTCCAGAGTCTGCGGGACGCGCGCGAAGCCGACGACGTAGTGACGCTCGTCACCGAGGCCGTCTCACCCGGGGCGAAGCCCGCGGCGGCAGGACCCGCGACCGCCCCGACCGACGAGAAGCCGGGTGTCGAGAAGCCGGGTGTCGAGAAGCAGAGTGTCGAGAAGCAGAGTGTCGAGAAGCAGGGGCACCGCACCTCGATCCTGGCGGTCACGGCCTGCCCCACCGGTATCGCCCACACATACATGGCGGCGGACGCCCTGAAATTGGCCGCCGAACGCGCCGATGTCGACTTCGCGGTCGAGACGCAGGGATCGTCGGGCACCACACCGTTCACGGCCCACCAGCTCGCAGATGCGGACGCCGTCATCTTCGCGACCGACGTCGGGGTAAAGGGCCGAGAACGTTTCGCGGGCACGCCACTCATCGAGTCCGGCGTGAAACGCGGCATCAACGAGCCAGACGCGATGATCGCCGAGGCTGTCGCCGCATCCACCGATCCGCACGCGCGGACCGTCGCCGCGGGCGACTCTACCGATCACGTCGACGAGACCGACGGCAGCGGTATCGGTGTCGGCGGCCGCCTCAAGCAGGCGTTGCTGACCGGCGTCAGTTACATGATCCCGTTCGTAGCCGCGGGCGGCCTGTTGATGGCGTTGGGCTTCCTGATCGCCGGATACGAGATCGGCAGCAGCACACTGTCGCCGGATATGTCCGACGGCGCGTACGTCGCTCTGCACAACAGCCTGTGGGATCTGCCCGCGGGCGGCCTCGCCCAGTACATCGGCGGCGTCAGCTTCGCCGTCGGTTCGACGGCGATGAGTCTGATGGTCGCGGTCCTCGCCGGCTACATCGCGTACGCGATCGCCGACCGGCCGGGGCTCGCGCCGGGCTTCACCGCGGGTGTCATCGCAGTGACGGTCGGCGGCGGTTTCATCGGCGGCATCGTCGGCGGTCTGATCGCGGGCGTCGTCGCGCTCTGGATCTCACGGATCCCGCTTCCGCAGTGGGCTCGCGGTCTGCAACCGGTCGTCATCATCCCGTTGATCGCGACCGCTGTGACCGGCGCAGTCATGTTCATGCTGCTCTCGCGTCCGCTGTCGTGGGTCAACACCGAACTCGAGGATGCGCTCAACTCCATGTCGGGCACGTCCAAGATTGTCCTCGGCGTCGTGATCGGTTTGATGATGTGCTTCGACCTCGGCGGTCCGGTCAACAAGGCCGCCTACGCGGTGGGCGTCGCCGGACTGGGCACGGCGGGCGCAGGCATCGCGCAATGGGAGTTCATGGCCGCGGTGATGGCCGCAGGCATGGTCCCACCGCTGGCGCTCGCCCTCGCGACCGTGCTGCGACCGGGCCTGTTCACCGAGCCCGAACGGGAGAACGGCAAGGCCGCCTGGCTGCTCGGCGCGTCCTTCATCTCCGAAGGCGCCATCCCGTTCGCCGCCGCCGATCCCCTTCGGGTGATCCCGCCGATGATGCTCGGCGGCGCAGTTACCGGCGGCTTGTCGATGGCGCTCGACGTGCAGTTGCGGGCGCCCCACGGCGGCGTGTTCGTCATGTTCGCCATGAACGGCACCTGGTGGAAGTTCCTGATCGCTATTGTCGTTGGCATGGTGGTCGCGGCGATCGGCGTGATCGCCACCAAGCAGATCAAGACCACGACCAAGACCCCCGAAAAGGCGCCCGAGCCCGCGCTCGCCTGACCAGATACCTCCGAAGTAGAAAGGCACCACCATGCCAAGCACCACTGTGTCCGTCGGTTCGGCCGTCGGCCTGCACGCGCGTCCCGCCACCCTGATCGCCGAAGCCGCGACCGGTCTCGGCGCCCCGGTGACCCTGGCCGTGGACGGCGGCGACCCCGTCGACGCGGGCAGCGCGCTGATGATCATGACGCTCGGCGCCGAAAAGGGCGCGTCCGTGACCGTCGCAAGCGACGACCAGGCCGCCGTCGATCAGATCGCCGCGCTCGTCGCCAAGGATCTCGACGCCGACTAGCCCGCTCAGACGATGAGGTCGGCGTACTCGCCCGCCAACGAGGACGGCATCCGCGCATGCAGGCGGGTGCCTTTCTCGTTGTGATCGGTGGTGATCACGTGCGCGTGCTGGTGCAGACGCGAGATGACCTCGCCGCGTGAGAAGGGGACTTGCAGGTCCACTTCGACGTCGTCGCGCTGCACGAACTCGGTGACCGCGGCGAACAGATCCGGCAGTCCCTCACCGGTGCGTGCCGACACGAACACCGCGTCGGGGAACTCCGAGCGCAGTGTCGTCATCCGCAGATCGTCGATGGCGTCGACCTTGTTGATGACGAGCAGTTCCGGCGGGGCCGGCAGCTTCTCCTCGTCGAGGACTTCGCGCAGCACCTGGCGGACCGTCGAGATCTGCAAGTCGGGGAACGGATCGGCGCCGTCGACCACGTGGATCAGCAGGTCGGCGTCGACGGCCTCCTCCAGGGTCGACCGGAATGCCTCGACGAGTTGGGTCGGCAGGTGTCGGACGAATCCGACGGTGTCGGTGAACACCACTTCGTGGCCGTCCGTGAGCTCCGCACGTCGCGTCGTCGGATCGAGGGTGGCGAACAGCGCGTCCTGCACGAGCACACCGGATCCGGTCATCGCGTTCACCAGACTCGACTTGCCCGCGTTGGTGTAGCCGACGACAGTCAGCGCGGGCACACCGCCGCGACGGCGCGCCGAACGCTTCACGGTGCGCGAGGTCTTCATTCCGCGGATCTCTCTGCGGAGCTTGGCCATTCGCTCACGGATTCGCCGCCGGTCCGTCTCGATCTTGGTCTCGCCCGGACCGCGCAGGCCGACGCCGCCGTTGCTGCCCGCTCGGCCGCCCGCCTGTCGGGACATCGACTCGCCCCAGCCGCGCAGACGCGGGAGCATGTACTCCATCTGCGCGAGCGACACCTGGGCCTTGCCTTCGCGGGAGGTCGCGTGCTGGGCGAAGATGTCGAGGATCAGTGCGGTCCGGTCGATCACCTTGACTTTGACGACCTTCTCCAACGCCGTCAGCTGGGCCGGAGTCAGTTCACCGTCGCAGACGACGGTGTCCGCACCGGTCGCCAGAACCACTTCGCGCAGTTCCTGTGCTTTGCCGGAGCCCAGATATGTCGCCGGGTCGGGTTTGGAGCGTCGCTGGAAAAGCGCCTCGAGGACCTGTGATCCCGCGGTCTCGGCGAGCGCCGCGAGCTCGGCCATGCTGGCGCGTGCCTGCGCGACGGTCCCGGACGTCCACACGCCGACGAGTACCACCCGTTCCAGGCGCAGCTGCCGGTACTCGACTTCGGTGACGTCGTCGAGTTCGGTGGAGAGTCCGGCGATGCGCTGCAGCGACGCGCGGTCGTCGAGGGCGAGTTCACCGGTGGTCGGTGCCCCCGCGAGGTCTACCCGCGCGGGTGAGTCGGCGGTCGGGGAATCAGTTCGTGTCATGTCAGTCATACAAGGACCATTGTGCCCCGTCGAGCAGCGATGACGCACCTGGTTTATCCGGCGCTCCACTCCGGGAGGAGTTCACCGCGCGCCACCAGACGCGACGGACCGCGCAGGACGGCGGCACCATCGGCGACCGTGACGACCACCGTTCCCCCGGGGACCGCGATGCCGACCACCCCGTGGTCGCGCCCTATCCCGTGGAGCGCCGCACTGGCTGCGGCGACGAGACCTGTACCGCACGAACGAGTCTCGCCGACTCCGCGTTCGAAGACACGCATGTGCGCGGTGAAGTCGACGTCGTGGTCTGAGCGTTGCAGCGCGGTGAGGATCTCGACGTTCGCACCGTGAGGGAACGCGGCGGCGTCCACCACCGCTCCGGTTGTGAGATCGAGCGCGCCGAGTTCGTCGACGCTCAACTCGTCGACGACGCACGCGAGATGCGGGTTGCCGACGTCCACTCGTTCGCCGGTGAGCGTGCGGCCGGCGATCTGGACGTCGCTGCGCCCGTCGAGACGCACACGTCCCATCGCGACGCTGACGTCGGCGGCGGACGGATCACACGAGTGCACGACCACCGGACGCCCGCCCGCGCGCGAACCGACGGTGAAGGAGTCGGAGTCGACGAGCCCGGTGGTGCGCAGATAGTGAGCGAACACACGGACGCCGTTGCCGCACATCTCCGCGATCGACCCGTCGGCGTTGCGATAGTCCATGAACCAGTCGTCGGGCCCGACGCCGTCCGGGAACTCCCCGAGTACGCCGGCCGCCACCAGTGCGCGCGCTGATGCCACCCGCAGCACACCGTCGGCCCCGATCCCGCGCTGCCGATCACACAGCGCGCTGACCAGGCGTTCGGTGAGGTCGAGCCGGACATCGGGGTCGTCGACGACGACGAAGTCGTTCTGGGTTCCGTGGCCTTTGACGAACGCGAACGTCGGCGCAGCAGTCATGGCTCGGATGTTACGCGTTCGACGACGGTCAGCGCCTCGTCGAGCAGCGTCGGCGACGCCGCGTCGAGCCAGACGGCGCGGTGATCGCGGCGGAACCACGACCGTTGCCGTCGCACGTACTGCCGGGTGCCGATGTAGGTGCGCTCCTGCGCGGTCTCGATGTCGTACTCGCCGTCGAGGTATGCGAGGACCTGCGCGTAGCCGATGGCCTGGGACGCCGTCCTCCCCTCTCGCAACCCCTGATCGCACAGCGCGACGACTTCGTCGACGAACCCGTCGGCGAACATCTGTGAGGTCCGGGCGACGACCCTCCCGTCGAGTTCGGCTCGATCGCGGTCGATCGCGAGAATCGTAGTGCCCCAGCGAGGTTCACCGATCGTCGGAGCCGACGCCGCGAACGGTTGGCCGGTGATCTCCACGACTTCGAGAGCCCGGACGATCCGTCTGCCGTCCGAGTCGCCGATCGTGTCCGCAGCCGCGGGGTCGACCGCCGCCAGGTCGGCGTGCAGCGCGCGTGCCCCGATCTGTGCCAGCCGCTCCTCGTATCGGGCCCGCACCAGCGGGTCGGTGGCCGGGAACGCCCAGTCGTCGAGGAGCCCCTGGACGTACATCATCGATCCGCCGACGATCACCGGCGTCCGTCCAGCCGCCAGGAGTCGGTCGATCACCGCGGTCGCCGCCTGCTTGTACCCTGCGACGGTCGACGTCTCCGTGACGTCGAGGACGTCGAACAGGTGGTGGGTGATTCCGCGCCGCGCGTCCACCGGCGGTTTCGCGGTCCCGATATCCATGCCGCGGTACTGGGCCATCGCGTCGACGTTGACGATCTCGCCGGACAGGCGTTCGGCCAGATCGAGTGCGAGCGCTGACTTTCCGCTCGCAGTCGGGCCGATCACGGCGACCGGGGCGGTCACGACCGTGCTCGCACGGGAGATGTCGGAGACCAGGTGGCGACGGTGTAGCCGACACCGTAGGGCGCTCCCGCATATCGCACGTCGACGTCGACGTCGACGTCCGCGCACAGGCCGGCGAGCGCGGCGAACACCGGACGTGCGACGACACCGTCCAGCTCGCATGCGAGCGGGTCGAGGGCGGCGAGCTCGTCGACGTCGCCTGCGGCCACCGCCGCGTCGATCACGTCTTGGAGTCGGTGCGCGCTCTCCCGGTCCCCACCCCCGGGCGCCGACGGGCTCAGGGCTGTCGCCCCGTCCGCGACGACGAGGACGCCGATCGGCTCCGGGTCGGCCGCGATCGCCGCGGCGAGGTCCACGCCAAGCCGGCGAGCGTCGTCCCGTGTGGCGTCCGGGTCGACGAGAACGCGGCGGAGCTCGACCGGGGCGTCCGCCCGGCCCCGGCACCAGCACGCGATCAGCATCGCGAGGGGCATCGGATCCGTGCCGGAGCCTGAGTCCGGCGTTTCTCGAGCCGGCGTTTCTCGACCCGGCGATGCGGCGACCGGTACGTCGACACCGAACGCCGAGAACAGGCGAGGCGGGCCGTCGACGCCGATCGCGACCCACGTGCGCGCCGCGCCCCCCAACGACCGGGCTGCGTCGAGTACCGCGGCCCGGACCTCGTCGACCTCCGCCGCATCGCGTCCAGACAATTCAGGCACCAGGAGTGGTGCGCTCGGTACGATCGCAAGCTCGGCCAACACCGCAACGACGCTACCGTCACCGACTCCGCTTTGCCCAAATGCCGAAGCCTCACCCCACATCGGAGTCTGACCTGCTTGAATGAAGACGGAAGTTACCGGCGGCCGTGACGCGCGGCGAGAGACCTAGATGAGGGACACCCGAGATGACAAACCCGACGCCAGCCCCGAAGCCCGGACCCAAACCAGGACCGCGCCCGGGTCCTCGTCCCGGCACGTCCGCACCTGCGCCCGCCGGGCCGTCCCCGACCGGGCTGGGCCCGGTCCCTGCAGTCTCCGTTCACCATGTCACGCTGGGCGATCCGGCGGAGTACGGACGCGTCGACGCCGACGGCACCGTCTGGCTCATCACGGCATCGGGCGAACGCCAGATCGGTTCGTGGCAGGCAGGCCCCCCGGAGGAGGGGCTCGCGCACTTCGCCCGCAAGTTCGCCGACCTGGCGACCGAGGTCGAGATCCTCGAGGAACGGCTCGCGGCCCACTCGGGCGACCCACGCAAGACTCAGACTGCGGCCGCACAGATGCTCGAAGCCCTCCCGACCGCGCAGGTGATCGGCGACGTCGACGAACTCACGTCGCGACTGACGAAGATCATCGCCAGCGCCGACGATGTCGCCGAAGCCGTCCGATCCGAACGGAGCGAGCAGCGCGCCGCAGCGATCGCCCGCAAGGAGGAGCTGGCGAGCGAAGCCGAGGCGATCGGCGCCGAGGGAACCTCGTGGAAGGCCGGCGGCGACCGCCTGCGCGCGATCCTCGACGAGTGGAAGACCATCAAGGGCGTCGACCGCAAGACCGACGACGCGCTGTGGAAACGATTCTCGAAGGCTCGTGACGCGTTCAACCGGCGTCGCGGCGCCTACTTCGCCGACCTCGATCGTGAACGTGCAGGCGCCCGCGCCCGCAAGGAGGAGCTGATCGAGAAGGCCGAGGCGCTGTCGTCGTCTACGGACTGGGGCCCCACCGCGGGCAAGTTCCGCGATCTCCTCCAAGAGTGGAAGGCCGCAGGCCGTGCGCCTCGCGACGCCGACGACGCGTTGTGGGCCCGGTTCAAAGCGGCACAGGACGTGTTCTTCGAAGCGCGCAACGCGGTGAATTCCGAACGCGACGCCGAGTTCGCCGAGAACGCGGACGCGAAGGCCGCTCTGCTCGCCGAGGCGGAGAAGACCATCGATCCGGTAGCCGACCTCGACGCAGCGCGCCGAGCGTTCCGCGTGTTCCGCGATAAGTGGGAAGAGATCGGCAAGGTGCCGCGCGAGAAGATGCACACTCTGGAAGGCCGGGTGCGCGCGCTGGAGAAGGCGGTGCGCGACGCCGAGGACTCAGAGTGGGCCCGTACCGATCCGGAGGCGCAGGCGCGCGCCGCGCAGTTTGCTGAGCGAGCCGAGAAGCTCGAAGTGCAGGCCGCGAAAGCCGCCGAAGCAGGCAAGGACAAGGATGCGGCGGCGCTCCGCGAGCAGGCTGCGCAGTGGCGCGACTGGGCGGGGACCGCTCAGTCGGCGCTCACCGATCGCTGACCTGCGCTCGCCAGAGTCCCAGTCAGTTCGCCAGAGTTCCAGTCAGTCGTCGTGGGGCACTGCGTCGTCGCGGTGTTCCACGAGCGTCTGCAGTGAACGTCCGCGCGCGTCGAGGTCGGCTGCCTTCGCCCGCCGCTCGGCTTCGAGCGCCAAGTGATAATTGGTCCGTGCCCACACCACGCGGGCCCAGTGGAACGTCAACACGATCATGGTGATGCATCCGAGGATCAACCCGATGCCTGCCCCCGACGGCCTCGTCATGTCGAGCGAGTCGACGCCGACCGTGTTCCGCGTCCATATCGCCAAGATGCCTGCGACGGAGGTGACGGCGCAGCCGCACAACGCGATCCACGCGAGAACCCAGCGCCGGGTCACCAACGCCAGCATGGAGAATCCGACGCCGAAGATCACGAGCATGTAGACGAAGATCTTCGACGGCAACGCGATCTGTTCGGCACCGGTGTCCGACGACATCGTCAACACGTCGAGGCCGTTCGCGTCGCCCGCGTGCGGGAGCACCACCGACACGAGCGCGACCAGGACGCAGACGGCGACGACGACCGCGCGCGCGCCCGGGTCGATCTCGCCTGCCACCTTCTGTTCGGCTTTGCGCAAGTCGTCCTCAAACGCGCCGAACGCCTCGCGTTCGGCCGCTCGATCGGTCGGATTCGAATCCGATGTGCTCATGAGCATCCTCCTGTTCCACATGCTGAGACGGGCTCGACAGCGGGCGCGGCCCCGATCGTCGGCATACCGAGACCGACGCCTACGGGCGCGGTCGTCGGGGTCGTACCCGCCTCGTGGGCGTCGCCTGCGCGGGTCCGTCGCACCGAGGCGAGGCCCGCGTCGGCGATCAGATGGTGAGGCGCGGCCTCGGTCACGGTGCTGGTGACGATGTCGCCCGGACGCACGTCCGTGCGGTCGCCGACCGCGAAGTGCACGAGTCGACCGTCGCGTGCCCGGCCGGTCATCCGACCGGTCTTCGCATTCTTTCGGCCTTCGTCGGCGGCGACGAGCAATTCGACGTCGGTGCCGACGAGACGGGTGTTCTCCTCCAGGCAGATCCGTTCCTGCAGGGCGATGAGGCGCTGGTAGCGCTCGGTCACGACCGCGGGCGGGACCTGGTCGTCCATGGACGCCGCCGGGGTGCCCGGCCGTGCCGAGTACTGGAACGTGAACGCGCTGGAGAAGCGCGCCTTCTCGACGACGTCGAGCGTCTCAGCAAAGTCCTCTTCGGTCTCACCGGGGAAGCCGACGATGATGTCGGTCGTGATCGCAGCGTGCGGCATCGCTTCACGGACCCGGTCGAGGATTCCGAGGAACTTGGCCTTGCGGTAACTGCGGCGCATCGCCTTGAGTACGCGGTCCGAGCCGGACTGCAGCGGCATGTGCAGTTGCGGGCAGACGTTCGGAGTCTGCGCCATCGCCTCGATGACGTCGTCGGTGAACTCGGCGGGGTGCGGCGACGTGAAGCGGACCCGTTCGAGCCCGTCGATGTCACCGCACGCCCGGAGGAGTTGAGCGAAAGCTCCGCGGTCGCGCGGCGTGTCCGGGTCGGCGAACGACATGCCGTACGCGTTCACGTTCTGGCCGAGGAGTGTCACCTCGAGGACACCCTGATCGACGAGCGCCTGCACTTCGGCGAGAACGTCGCCGGGGCGACGATCGACTTCCTTGCCGCGCAACGACGGGACGATGCAGAACGTGCAGGTGTTGTTGCAGCCGACCGACACCGACACCCACCCGGCGTAGGCGGAGTCCCGGCGCGCGGGCAGCGTCGACGGAAAAGTGTCCAGCGCGTCGAGGATCTCGACCTGCGCCTCCTCATTGTGGCGTGCCCGATCGAGCAGCGCGGGCAACGACCCGATGTTGTGCGTGCCGAACACGACGTCCACCCACGGCGCTTTACGCAGGACCACGTCCTTGTCCTTCTGCGCCAGACATCCGCCGACCGCGATCTGCATCCCCGGCCGCGACGACTTGACGGGCGCGAGATGCGACAGGTTGCCGTACAGCTTGTTGTCGGCGTTCTCGCGGATCGCGCACGTGTTGAAGACCACCAGATCCACGTCGTCGCCGTCGTCGGCGGCCACATAGCCTGCACTCTCCAGAAGGCCCGAGATGCGTTCGGAGTCGTGGACGTTCATCTGACATCCGAACGTCCGAACCGAATACGACTTCGTCACTGCACCACTCACAGTTGACAGGTTACGCCGGGGTGCCTGATCGAGGAGAATCGCCGAAGCCGCTCGAGGCGAACACACCGGGATTGGCGGTCCTGCTGTGTTGCGGCCGGTCCCACAACTACCGTTAGACGCTATGAGCGACGCGAACGCCACCCCGATGATCTCGATGAGAAATGTTCAGAAGCACTTCGGTGATCTCCACGTGCTCCGTGACATCGACATCGAGATCCCCCGAGGGCAAGTCGTCGTCGTCCTGGGCCCGTCGGGTTCCGGGAAGTCGACGCTCTGCCGAACCATCAACCGACTTGAGCCGATCGACAGCGGTGAGATCCGCATCGAAGGGCAACTCCTTCCCGAAGAGGGACGCGATCTCGCGCGTCTGCGTTCGGATGTGGGCATGGTCTTCCAGTCGTTCAACCTGTTCGCCCACAAGACGATCTTGCAGAACGTCACGATCGGACCGATCAAGGTCCGCAAGCAGAGCAAGGCCGACGCCGAGAAGCAGTCACTCGGGCTGCTCGAACGCGTGGGCGTCGAAGCGCAGAAGGACAAGTATCCGGCCCAGCTGTCCGGCGGCCAGCAGCAGCGCGTGGCGATCGCCCGATCCCTCGCGATGGGCCCGAAAGTGCTGCTGTTCGATGAGCCGACGTCCGCCCTCGACCCGGAGATGGTCTCCGAGGTCCTCGACGTGATGGTGTCGCTCGCCAAGGAGGGCATGACGATGGTCGTCGTCACCCACGAGATGGGCTTCGCACGCAAGGCCGCCGACCGCATCCTGTTCATGGCCGACGGCGCGATCGTCGAAGACACCGACCCGGAGAGCTTCTTCACCGCACCCGAGTCCGATCGTGCCCGTGACTTCCTGTCGAAGATTCTGGGGCACTGACATGCGACGAACATCCATGCGAAGAACGTCGGCCCTCGTCGTGGTGATGGCGTTGCTGGCCGCCGTCCTGGCCGCGTGCGGCAGCTCCGACGCACGGAATCTGCTCGACTCGATCCGCGACGGCAAGGTGATCCTGGGCACCAAGTACGACCAGCCCGGCATGGGCCTGCAGAAACCGGACGGGTCGATCATCGGGTTCGACGCCGCCGTGTCGGAGTACGTGGTGAACCACATCGCCGACGAGATGGGCGTCGACCACCCGACGATCACCTGGCGCGAGACCCCCTCCGCCCAGCGCGAGACGCTCATCGGCAACGGCGAGGTCGACATGATCGCCGCCACCTACTCGATCAACAAGGACCGCTCGTCGAAGGTCGACTTCGCCGGTCCGTACCTCGTCACCTATCAGGGTCTGCTGGTTCGAGAGGACGACGAAACGTTGAACTCCTTGGAAGACCTCAACAACGGCCGCAAACTCTGCTCGGTGACCGGTTCGACGTCCGCACAGAATGTGAAAGCCCAGCTGCCCGGCGTTCAGCTCCAGGAGTACGACACCTACTCCTCCTGCGTCGAGGCGCTGCGCCGCGGCAAGGTCGACGCGCTCACCACCGACGAGACTATTCTCGCCGGCTACTCCAACTGGTACCCGGACGAGTTCAAGCTCGTCGCCATGACGTACCCCAACGACGCGTGCGTCAAGGACGCATTCAAGAAGGCCGGCGCCCCGTTCTCCACCGAGCGGTACGGCATCGGCATGGCCAAGGAGTATCCGGAGGCCGTCGAAGCCGCCAACCGGGCGATCAAGGCGATGTTGGTCGCCCCCGCCGGCGGCGAGTCGCCGTGGGAGGCCGCGTTGCGCGAGAACCTCGGCGACAAGGACATCGACGCGTTCGTCGACCGCGCGAACCAACCCGACTCCCAGTACAAACTGGAGCCCGACGTCGGCGATCTCGAGTTCGTCACCGCACCGTCGACACCGTGTGAAGGAGTCGCGTAATGAGTGAACTCTGGGACTCGATGGGTCCACAGCTGTGGCCCGCATTCTGGCTGACGATCAAACTCACCATCTATTCCGGCATCGGCGCACTCGTATGGGGCACGATTCTCGCCGCGATGAAGGTGTCGCCGGTCCCGGTGATGCGAGGATTCGCGACGGTCTACGTCAACATCGTCCGCAACACGCCGCTCACGTTGATCGTGCTGTTCTGCTCGATCGGCCTGTACCAGAACCTCGGGCTGGCGTTGGCCGCCGACGATTCGTCGTTCATCGAGAACAACAACTTCCGGCTCGCCATCCTCGCGTTCGTCCTCTACACGGCGACGTTCGTCTGTGAGACGCTGCGCTCGGGCATCAACACGGTGCCCATCGGGCAGGCGGAGGCCGCCCGATCGATCGGCATGTCGTTCCCCCAGGTCCTCGGCCTGGTGATCCTGCCGCAGGCCATGCGCGCGGTCATCGCGCCGATGGGTTCGGTGCTGATCGCGCTGACCAAGAACACGACGATCGCGTCGATCATCGGCGTCGCCGAGGCGTCACTCCTGATGAAGACCGAACTGGAGAGCAACGGCAGCCAGATCTTGGCGATCTTCGCCATCATCGCCGTCGGATTCATGATCATCACGCTCGCCGAAGGCGCGATCTTCGGCTGGGCGGCCAAGCGATGGGTGGTTCGACGATGAGCGACGAATCGACAGTCCTTTACGATGCGCCCGGCCCGAAGGCTCGTGCGCGCAACCGCATCACGACAGTCGTCTTCCTGGCGATCCTGATCGCCGTCGTGGTCTACGTGGTCCTCATCCTGAAGGACAACGGACAGCTGACCGGCGAGAAGTGGAGCCCGTTCGTCACCGAGAGCGGAACCTGGACGACGTGGATCCTGCCCGGCCTGTGGGGCACGTTGAAAGCCGCAGCGCTCTCGATCGTGTTCGCGTTGATCCTCGGCGCAATACTCGGCGTCGGCAGGCTCTCCGACCACCGGTGGGTCCGCGGCGTGTCCGGTGCCCTGGTCGAGATCTTCCGCGCCATCCCGGTCCTGATCCTCATCTATTTCGCGTACTACTTCTTCGCCGACTACGCGCTCGTCCCGTCGTCACAGCTCGCGTTCGCGGCTGTCGTCTTCGGTTTGACGTTCTACAACGGCTCGGTGATCGCAGAGATCCTGCGCGCGGGCATCGCGTCGCTGCCGAACGGACAGTCAGAAGCCGCGAAGTCGATCGGCATGCGCAAATCGCAGATGATGCGGTTGATCCTGTTGCCGCAGGCTGTCACCGCGATGCTTCCGGCTCTCGTCTCGCAGATGGTGATCGCCCTCAAGGACAGTGCGCTCGGCTACGCGATCGGCTACATCGAAGTGGTCCGATCGGGTATCAAGACGGCGTCGTACTTCGGCAACTATCTGCCCGCGCTGATGGTCACGGCAGTCATCATGATCATCGTCAACTTCGCCCTCACCTCGCTGGCGCATCGACTTGAGCGCCGACTTCGCGAAGGGAAACGGAAGTCTGCGGCGACCGAAGCCGTCGACTTGATGGACACGGAATGAGATAACTGCGGTCTGAGAGAGCCGCGGCTATTCTCGCCGGGCGGTGATCACGTCCTTCACGACCGACGTGATCACGTCCGGCGGGTACCCGCGACGGCCCAGCGCTCCGGACAGTCGCCGGAACGCCTTGGCCCGGATGTTCGGGTCTGCCAAGTCATCGGCGTCGAACGTCAGCTTCTTCTCGGCGAGCGCGTAGGCGATGTCGCGTTCGGCCTCCGGGTCGATGGTCTCGAGTGCGTCGGCGACGATCTCGTCGTCGATCCCTTTGGCACCGAGCTCACGACGCAGGGCGTGGCGTCCGCGCGCCGAGTGCGCGTGTCGGGACTGCACCCATTCGTGAGCGAACTCGGCGTCGTCGAGCAGATCGCACTCGTCCAGTCGTGACATGGTCGTCGACACCTCGTCTTCGGTGAAACCCCGGGACACGAGACGGTCATGCATCTCCTGACGACTGCGGGCCCGCGCGCCGAGGAGCCGCAGTGCGGCGTCCCAGGCGGACGGGCCCGAGCCAGCGGATCGAGGTTCGCGAGAGTGCTTCTCCCCCGTGACGGCGTCCGTCGGGCCCCTATCCCCCATGACTGGAGTCAGAAGTCGACGGGTTCGGGGGCGACCGCTTCGGCGTCGACTTCCGGGCGGCGACCGATACCGAGCTTGTCTTTGATCTTGGTCTCGATCTCGTCAGCGATATCGGGGTTCTCGATGAGGAAGGTGCGCGCCTTCTCCTTGCCCTGGCCGAGCTGATCGCCCTCGTAGGTGAACCACGAGCCAGACTTGCGGATGAAGCCCTCGGCAACGCCGAGATCGATCAGCGAGCCTTCGCGGCTGATGCCGTGGCCGTACAGGATGTCGAACTCGGCCTGTTTGAACGGCGGAGCGACCTTGTTCTTGACGACCTTCACACGGGTCCGGTTACCGACTGCGTCGGTGCCGTCCTTGAGGGTCTCGATGCGGCGCACGTCCAGGCGGACCGACGCATAGAACTTGAGCGCTTTTCCGCCGGTCGTGGTCTCGGGCGAACCGAACATGACGCCGATCTTCTCGCGCAACTGGTTGATGAAGACCGCGGTGGTGTTCGAGTTATTGAGGCCGGACGTCATCTTGCGCAACGCCTGGCTCATCAGTCGAGCCTGCAGGCCGACATGGCTGTCGCCCATCTCGCCCTCGATCTCGGCCTTGGGCACCAGCGCGGCGACCGAGTCGATGACCAGGATGTCCAGTGCTCCCGACCGGATCAGCATGTCGGCGATCTCCAGTGCCTGCTCACCGGTGTCCGGCTGCGACACGAGGAGCGCGTCGACGTCGACGCCGAGCTTCGCCGCATAGTCGGGGTCGAGTGCGTGCTCCGCGTCGATGAACGCCGCGATGCCGCCTTGTGCCTGTGCGTTCGCCACAGCGTGCAGCGCGACGGTCGTCTTGCCCGACGACTCGGGGCCGTACACCTCGACGACTCGGCCGCGGGGCAGTCCGCCGATGCCGAGCGCGATGTCGAGTGCGACGGACCCCGTCGGGATGACCTCCATCGGAGGACGCGTGTCTTCGCCCAGTCGCATGACCGAGCCCTTGCCGAAGTTCTTGTCGATCTGCGCGAGCGCGAGATCGAGCGCCTTCTGTCGATCGGTGACGGGTGCCATCGTGGTCTCCTCGTTCTGGTCGGGCGGGTCCGTGGTCTCCGGACTCGGAGCGTCGGCGGGCGGAACGTCCGGGGTCGGGTCCGATTGTCGCGGTGCTGTGATCACCGTAGAACCGACCTCTGACAATTTCGTCGCGCCGCTCCGATCGGCCGCCCCGGCGCTGGTCTCCCCAGCGCTGCTCGTGCTGTTTTTGGTCGCCTTGCTGTTTTGGGTCGTCGTACTGCTTGTAGTCGTCATATTAGGTCGGACGCACCGGGCGGCTGTTCGGTTCCACCTCAGTTTAACGAACAGATGTTCGATGGCAAGTGACACGCCCGAGATCCGAGCGGCGGATCCTCCCGACCTGGTGCTTTCACCAGCGTTCGCGGGGCACGTCGAATTCTCTACACAGGGCGCGCCACACGTCGCGGGGGTCGACGCCGTCGTCGATCGCCTGGGCTCCGGTCCGCCCGCCGAGTTCGACGAGAACGAGGTCAACGAGCATCGCGTCCGCGCGGAGCCGCCCGAACTCAAGGCCGGTCAGTTCGGTGAACTCAGTCAGCCGCACGTGCAGTCCGCCTCTCTCGAGTGGTCGATGCGCGATCGAGCGTCCGGTGCGCGACGCGGACGGGGTCGACGGTCGCGTGGTTCGTCGCCGCGACACCGCGGGCCGCCGCAGCGAAGGCGTCATCGTCGAGCACACGGGCCACCGCCGACGCGATCGCACCGGCGTCGGCTGGCCGAACTACGACGCCGCACCCCGCCCGCAGTACGCGGTTCGCGAGCTCCCACTGGTCGCCGCCGCCGGGCACGGTGACGACCGGTACCCCCGCGAGCAGCGCTTTGGCGAGCATCCCGTGGCCCGCCCCGCAGACCGCGACCGCCGCGCGGGACAGGACCTCGTCCTGGCGTGCGGTGCCCGCGACGAAGGCGTCCGGGGTCGCCGCGTTATCCGGCGGTGGGGTCAGCGCCGAATACACCACCCGTATCTCCCGTCGTCGAGCCAGGTCGGCGAGCCCGTCGAGCGCGGCCTTGCCGAGGTCGCCTTCACCGCTCTTCGCGGTCGACGGTGCGACGACCACCAACGGCCCGCCACCGTCCGGCGTCGCGAAGACGGCGTCAGTCGGCTCATACGCCAACGGTCCGATCACATGAGTGCGGGCCGGCCAGTCGGGACGATGCACTTCCAGACCCGGCAGGGTCGCGACGAACCGTGCGGCGGGTTCGGGAACGTCCGACAGTCCGATGCTTCGGCGAGCGAGCGCCGTGCTGCGTCGCCCGTCCGCCGCCGAGGGCGCGCTCATCACACGCAGAGCGACGTCGCGGAGACGCCCGCGGACTCCGATTCCGACGTCCATGCCCGCGCCGATCGGCGGGAGGCCCCGCGACTGCTCGTACAACGGATGCGGCGAGAGTTCGATCCACGGGATCCCGACGAGTTCGGCGGCCCACCCTCCGGCCCGGGTGATCACATCGCTGATGACGAGGTCGACGCCCGCTTCCGCGAGTTCCGGGGCGAGCGCGAGAGCCATGCGTGCAGCGCGGGCGCTGAGTTTCGCCCCCGCGTCCTCATCGTCCTCGCCCGGAAGCGCCACCAACCCGGGCAACTCCCGAACCTCGACTCCGCACCGCGCACCGTCGGCGAGCCAGCGAGTACCGGTGTAGACGACGGCGTCGTCGCCCGCGGCGGCGAACTGTGCGGCCAGCCCGAGAGCTGGGAACGCATGGCCTGCGTCGGGGCCGGCGACGACCGCGACGATCGTCAGTGCTTCTCCGTGTCGATCGACGGCGCCGTCTGACCAGTGGCCGTCTGACCTGTGGCGGCCTGACCGGTGGCAGGCTGCTGGCCCGCAGTCAGCGACCCGCCCATGCTGGCACGGATCTGTTCGAGGCGGGCGTGCCCGGCCATCTGGACGCCCGCGGCCTCGACCTCGGCCATCCGACCGTTGACCGATCCCTTCGCGAGCTCGGCCGAGCCGAGCGCGGTCGCATACCGGCGCTCGATTTTGTCGCGGACCTGATCGAGGTTCGGGGTGTTGCCGGGTGCGGACAGCTCACTCATGCTGTTGAGCGACGCACTGACCTGCTCCTGCATCTTGGCCTGCTCCAACTGGCTGAGCAGCTTGGAGCGTTCGGCGAGCTTCTGTTGAAGCGTCATCGCGTTGCGTTCGACGGCCTGCTTCGCCTGCGCGGCCGCAGTCAGCGACTGATCGTGCAGCACCTTGAGGTCTTCGACGTTCTGCTCGGCGGTGACGAGCTGTGCGGCGAACGCCTCGGCGGCGTTCGTGTACTCGGTGGCCTTGGCCGCATCGCCCGCGGCGGAGGCCTGGTCGGCGAGCGACAACGCCTGCCTGGTGTTGCCCTGAAGCTTCTCGATCTCTTCAAGCTGACGATTGAGCCGCATCTCCAGCTGGCGCTGGTTGCCGATGACCGCGGCGGCCTGCTGTGAGAGAGCCTGGTGCTGACGCTGGGACTCTTCGACGGCCTGCTGGATCTGCACCTTCGGATCGGCGTGCTCGTCGATCTTCGCGTTGCCCAGCGCCATCATGTAGCGCCATGCCTTCACAAACGGGTTCGCCATTACGTTGTCCTCAACTTCTCGTATTCGATGCTCTGGCGGGCGTACGGGGTCAGGCTGCGGCGAGCGCTGCCGCGCGGTCGGCCTGCGATCCGATGACTTCGACAACGGCGTCGGCGACTGGGCTCATGACACCTGCCACGTCGCGGAGCACGTCGCCGATCTCAACCTCGAGCGCGACGCAGATCGACGCGAGCAACTCGCTCGACGCCTCTTTCTGGCCTCGCTCGACCTCCGACAGGTAGCCAAGAGAGACGCGCGCATCCGTCGACACTTCGCGCAGGGTCCGCCCCTGGTCGGTTCGGACCCGCCGCAGCTGGTCGCCGATCGCTTCGCGCAACAAGATTGTCACGTGTGTTCCTCCCGCATCCGGGTCGCCGATAGTTCTCATGAGCCTGTGACGACGACCCTAGCGGAATTTCGCATCGGTCGCCGCTGCATGCGCGGAGCGTCGCAGGCTGATCGCCTGCCAAATGTAGTCCAGTCCAGTGACGACCGTCGCGACGACCGCCGCGACGATGAAGACCCAGCCCACGATGTGCAGTGCCCCGTACAACGGGAGAACGAAGAGCCCTATTCCGAAGCACTGGAGCAGGGTCTTGAGTTTGCCGCCTCGGCTCGCCGGGATGACGCCGTGCCGGATCACCCAGAACCGCAGCAGGGTCACCCCGATCTCACGGACGAGGATGACGACGGTGACCCACCACGGCAGCTCGTTGAGGATCGACAGTCCCAGCAGTGCCGCGCCGATGAGCGCCTTGTCGGCGATCGGATCGGCCATCTTGCCGAAGTCGGTGACGAGATTCCAACTGCGCGCGATGCGGCCGTCGATCTGGTCGGTGATGGCGGCGACCGCGAAGACGAGGAACGCGATGACCCGCCACAGCGCTGAGTGCCCGTCGTCGACGAACAGCACGACCACGAACACCGGCACCAGCACGATGCGGAACAGCGTCAGCGCATTCGCGAGATTGACCACCGGCGGAGCCGTCTGAGCGGCCGCTGCTCGGGGTTCGGGTTCACTCACAGTGGTAAGCCTATCGGCACGCGATGTCGCGACCTGCGCGGGGACTCCCCCTGTCTGCGACTATTGTTGACTCCTATGTCCACGTCTGTGTCCGCCCGCCGTTCCGACGAACCGGTGGACGTCGTGGTGCGCCGAGCCAGGACATCGGACGTACCGCGCATCAAGGAACTCATCGACGTGTATGCGGGCAAGATCCTGCTCGCGAAGAACCTGGTGACCCTCTACGAGGCGGTTCCCGAGTTCTGGGTCGCTGAGGAGGACGGGCTCGTCGTCGGATGCGGCGCGCTGCACGTGCTCTGGGCCGACCTCGGGGAAGTGCGCACCGTGGCGGTCGACACGGTGCACGCGGGCCGCGGTATCGGCCATCGGGTGGTGGACCGCCTCATGGACGTCGCGCGCGAACTCGAACTCGAACGCGTCTTCGTCCTCACCTTCGAGACGGCCTTCTTCTCCCGTCATGGGTTCGTGGAGATCGACGGCACACCCGTCACCAGAGAGGTGTACGAGGAAATGACCCGCTCGTACGACACCGGTGTCGCCGAGTTCCTTGATCTGAGCTTCGTGAAACCGAACACCCTCGGCAATACCCGCATGCTCGCCCATCTGTAGACGCGAACGTGTAGACGAGGAACCTGTAGACGAGGACCCAAGCGATGGGGTCACCCGCCCCCGACTTCCGAGACCCCCCCGACTTCCGAGACCCAGGAGCATCTCCCATGTCGACCTTCCATGTCGAGTACACGTACGCACCCGAAGCCGCTACGGTCCGCGACGAGCACCGCCCGGCACACCGAGAGTTCCTCGGCCGCCTGCACGAAGCGGGCGACCTGTTGTACGTCGGTCCGTTCACGGACGGTTCGGGCGCTGCGCTAATGATCGTCGCCGACGACGAGACCGCGGCGCGCGCCGTTCTGGCGGGCGACCCGTTCGCCGCGGTCGCCGCGATCGCCACCGTCACCGTCCGTGAATGGAAGCAGGTCTACGGACCGTTCTGACCGCGGATCAGCTGTCCGCGCCTGCCCTACGCTTCGACACCACCAGACTCGCGACCGTGGTCACGAGGAGGGTTCCGCCGATGACGCCGAGCGACAGCCCGGTCGAGATCTCCGGCACGGCGACGTGCTCCCCCCCGTTGATGAAGCCGAGCGTGTTCTCGTGCAGTGCGTGCAGCACGAGCTTGATGCCGATGAAGGCGAGGATCAGCGACAGCCCGTACGACAGGTAGATGAGCTTGTCGAGCAGCCCGCCGAGCAGGAAGTACAGCTGGCGCAGCCCCATCAGCGCGAACGCGTTCGCGGTGAACACGAGGTACGGCTCCTGGGTGAGCCCGTAGATCGCGGGGATCGAGTCGAGCGCGAACAGGACGTCGGTGAACCCGATGACGACGAGCACCAGGAGGAGCGGGGTGATCATTCGTCGCCCGTCGACCCGGGTGACGAGCTTGTCGCCGTCGTACGTGTCACTCGCGCGGAACACCTTCTTGACGAGGCGTTCCAGCCGGCCTTCGCGTTCCTTCTCGTGTTCGACCGGATCGTCGCTCTCCCGCAGCAGTTTGACGGCGGTCAGCAGCAGGAACAGGCCGAACAGGTAGAAGACCCAGCTGTAAGCGTTGATCGCCGCGGCGCCGACGGCGATGAACGCGCCGCGCATCACCAGCGCCATCACGATGCCGAGGAGCAGCACCTTCTGCTGGTAGATCCGGGGGACGGCGAACTTGGTCATGATGACGACGAAGACGAACAGGTTGTCGACCGAGAGCGCCTTCTCGGTGACGTAACCGGCGAAGTACTCGCCACCGTACGTCGATCCCCATTGCCACCAGATGTAGCCGCCAAAGATCACGGCGATGGTGATGTAGACGGTCGACCAGAATCCGGATTCGCGGAGGGTCGGCTCGTGCGGCGTCTTGACGTGGGCGAAGAAGTCGAAGACGAACAGGCCCAAGATCACCGCCCCGGTGATGAGCCAGGTGGTCAACGATACGTTCATAGAATTACCTCCAGCGTGCACTAGCGCGTGTGCGATGCCAGAGGTCTCTCCCACCGCGGTGCGCTGCACCGGCGGCGACGCCCCGGGATGTCGGCGGCAGATCCGATCGGCGGATCCGCTGCGTCGGCCGTATTGACGGGGTCGTCATCGAGTCGGGGATACTCCCCTCATTGATCGTTCGTCAGTCTACGGACGGATCGCTGTCCCCGCCACCGGTGACCGATGCGATCACCCCCGCGAGGTCTTCGGGCTTCACCAGGACCTCGCGCGCCTTGGATCCTTCGCTCGGTCCGACGACGCCGCGCGTCTCCATCAGATCCATCAGTCGGCCTGCCTTGGCGAAGCCGACACGGAGCTTGCGTTGCAGCATCGACGTCGATCCGAACTGACTGGAGACGACGAGCTCGATGGCCTGCAGCAGGTCGTCGAGATCATTGCCGATGTCGGCGTCGATGTTCTTCTTGTCCGACGCCTTCGCCGCGGTGACGCCCTCGGTGTACTCCGGCTCGGACTGCTCCTTGGTGAACTCGACGACGGCCGAGATCTCCTCGTCCGTGATGAACGCGCCCTGCATGCGGATGGGCTTGTTCGCACCCATCGGCAGGAACAGGCCGTCGCCCATGCCGATGAGCTTCTCAGCGCCCGGCTGGTCGAGGATGACGCGCGAGTCGGTGAGGGAGCTGGTCGCGAACGCGAGGCGGGACGGGACGTTGGTCTTGATCAGGCCGGTGACGACGTCTACCGACGGCCGCTGCGTCGCGAGCACCAGGTGGATGCCCGCGGCACGAGCCTTCTGCGTGATGCGGACGATGGCGTCCTCGACGTCGCGGGGCGCGGTCATCATCAGGTCGGCCAGCTCGTCGACGATCGCCACGATGTACGGGTACGGCTTGTACACGCGTTCGGAGCCGAGCGGCGTGGTGATCTCCCCGGACCGCACCTTCGCGTTGAAGTCGTTGATGTGCCGCACGCGGGACGCCTTCATATCCTGGTAACGCTGCTCCATCTCCTCCACCAGCCACGCGAGCGCGGCCGCAGCCTTCTTGGGCTCGGTGATGATCGGCGTGATCAGGTGTGGGACGCCCTCGTACGGCGTCAGCTCCACCATCTTCGGGTCGATCAGGATCATCCGCACGTCGTCGGGCTTCGCGCGCGCCAGGATCGACACGAGCATCGAGTTGACGAAACTCGACTTGCCCGATCCGGTGGAACCGGCGACGAGCAGATGCGGCATCTTCGCGAGGTTCGCACCGACGAAGTCGCCTTCGATGTCTTTGCCGAGACCGATCATCAACGGGTGCTCGTCGAGGGCGATCTTCGGGCTCTCGAGAACGTCGGCCAGACGCACCATCTCGCGGTCGGAGTTCGGCACCTCGATGCCGACGGCCGACTTGCCGGGGATCGGTGCGAGGAGACGGACGTTGTCGGTGGCGACGGCGTACGAGATGTTGCGCTGCAGCTGGGTGATCTTCTCGACCTTGACCGCCGGGCCTAGTTCCACTTCGTAGCGGGTGACGGTCGGCCCCCGGGTGTACCCGGTGACGGCGGCGTCGATCTTGAACTGGTCGAGGACGGACTGGATCCGGTCGATCATGTCGTCATTCGCGGCGCTGCCCATCTTCGGCGGATCGCCCGCGATCAGCAGGTCGGTCGGCGGCAGTTCGTAGTCGCCGTCGGACGTCGGTGCGGCAGCGCGCGCAGGTGCAGAGGCTGCGGGCTTCTCCGCCACCGGTGCGGGAGCACGGCGCGTCCGGCGCGGCACCGGCTCCGGCTCGGGGGCGAGTAGACCGATCGGCTCGGTGACCTCCAGGTCGGGCACGATCGGCTCGGTCATCATGTCGGCCATGTGCGCGTCACGGTCCTGGCCCGCGGTGCGTCGCACCGCGGACGGCGACGTCCGAGAGGCGCGGTCGTGAGCCGACGGCCGCGAACGCGCCGATCGCTCGGCGGCGTTCCGCTCAATCCGGTCACGACGCTGTGCCGCGCGGCCCTCGTGGGATCGGCCCTCGTGGGATCGGTCCTGTTTGGGTCGGCGCTGCTGGGGTCGGCGCCGCTCGTCGGGCGGGTAGTTGTCGTACGGGTCTCCGTAATCGCTGTCGGCGTCGAACGGTGCGTCAGCTGCGGACTCAAGGCGTCCGTCCGCTTCCTCTTCGTCGAACTCCCCCTCCTCGTACTCCCCGTCCCCGTCGTCCTCGAAATCCCTGTCCTCGTACTCGTCCTCGTCGAACTCCCCGTCCCCGTACTCGTCGTAGTCGTCCCCGTACTCGTCGTAGTCGTAGTCACGTGTGAGCCCGAGGTAGTCCGATGCGCCGCCGATCACTTCGCGCAGGGTGTGACCGCTGAGCGCGAGCACACCGAAGGCCGCGCATAGCAGATAGACCGGTACGGACAGCCAGACGGTGACTGCGTCCGTCAACGGCCCGCCGACGGCGTACCCGGTGAAGCCGCCTGCGTGTGCGCGCCCGTCGTAGTCGACCGGGGCGCCTTGGATGAGGTGCGTCATGCCGAGCACTGCGATTGCGAGCAGCACCGTGCCGCCGATGTTGCGGACGCGTCGATCGACGTTCGGTGCCAGGCGCATGAGGCCGATCCCCCACGCGGCGAAGGCCACGGGCGCGACCACGGCGAGGGAGCCGATCGCCGCGCGAACCAGGGTGTCGATGAATGCGCCGACGGGCCCGAGCGCGTGGAACCAGACGCCGACGGCGATGACGACGCCCACCAGGAGGAGCGCGAACGCCGCACCGTCGCGGCGCGGCGCCGGCGTGTCGTCGCGATGTGCTCCGATGCGGGCCAGACTGCCGACGCCGCGGGCCGCCATCGTCCATGCGGATGCGACGCCGTGCCCCGCCGTCGCGACGGCCGACGGCCGGTGCATGTCCGCCGAGCGGGTCGCGGTCCGCGGAGCGGCACGTCCCGACGACGTTTTGCGTGCGCTCTGCCCCTTGCTGCCTGCCTGAGTCTTGCCGGCGGTCTGTCGCTTGGTCGGGGGCTTCCGGCTCGTGTTCGCGCGGTCTCCGGACGTGCGCGTACCGGCGCTGCCGCCTCGCGAGGTACCGGCAGCCGCACGACGACGCGTGGTTGCTTCTGAAGCCATGGCCACTACCCTAGTGCCCATCAATCACAACAGTCACACCCGCAACACATGTTCGAGGGCTGTCGTGTCGAATTCGTGACGTTCGAGGACAGACCGGACGGGTCAACACCGCGACTTCTGCGCGCGTCTACACCGACCGGTCATCGGCGGACAGCGCCTGCACGGCCGCCTCCGGGCCGGTAATCTTCACGTCCGCGGGCGCGCGCCCGAACGCCCACAGGAGCAGTTCGCCGGTGGTGCCGGTGACGGTGACGGCCTCACCGCGTCCGGCAGTTAGCAGTTCGCGGCCGTCGACCGACCCGAGGGTGACACGGGCGGGCGAGGATCGCAGCGTGCCGCGAGCGACCAGTTTCAGCGGCCGCTCCAACGCGCGTTCGAGCGCAGGAGACAACTTGCGTGGCAGGAACGGTCCAGTCGGATCCGCTCCCCCGCGCAGTACGTCCTCGTGGTGCACGAACATCTCGGCGAGGTTGAGCACCGAGTCGAGCGGACGGAACGGCGAGTACCAGGGTGGCCCGTCGAGGACCGTCTGCAACAGGTCCGGCCACGGCTTGCCCGCGTACCTGCGTTCCACCGAACGCGTATAGCCGGCGAGCGCGGGCACGAACATGCCCAGAGCCGCGTCCGGCCTGCGTTCCCGCAAGATCAGGTGAACGGCGAGGTCGCGGGCGGTCCACCCGTCGCACATGGTGGGCACGTCCGGCCCGAGCGCGCCCATGGTCTCGACGAGCGCAGCCCGTTCGGCCCTCGCCTGCGACATCAGTCGTCCTCGCCCACAGCGATCACGTTCGGCACGATCATCGGCCTGCGACGGTACTTGCCCGCGACCCAGCGTCCGACGGCGCGGCGGACGCCCTGGGCAATCCGATGGGTGTCCGTGACACCCTCGTTCGCCAGTTCAGTGAGCGCATTGTCGACGATGACCGCCGCGCCCGAAAGCGCATCCGGATCGTCGGAGAATCCGCGTCCGCTCACCGCAGGCGCGCTCAGCGCGCGACCGGTGGCAGTGTCGACGGCAACCGTGATCGCGATGAATCCGCCTTCGCCGAGGACGAGACGATCCGACAGGGTCGATTCGCCGACGTCGCCGACCGACAGTCCGTCCACGTACACGTGTCCGACGGGAATGCGACCGGTGATCTGCGCGCGACCGTCGACGAGGTCGACGACCACGCCGTCCTCCGCTATCACGATGCGGTCGGACGGGACGCCGGTCGCCTCGGCCAGTGCCGCATTGGCACGCAGGTGCCGCCACTCGCCGTGTACCGGCATCGCGTTGGACGGACGAACCGCGTTGTAGAGGTACAGCAACTCACCCGCCGACGCGTGCCCGGACACGTGAACCTTCGCGCTCGCCTGGGTGACGACGGTTGCGCCACGCTTGGACAACCCGTTGACGACCGCGAACACCGAGTTCTCGTTGCCCGGGATCAACGACGACGCGAGGACCACGAGGTCGTTGGCGCGGATGTTGATCTGACGGTGTTCGCCACGTGCCATCCGCGACAGCGCCGACAGCGGCTCGCCCTGCGACCCGGTCGAGATGAGCACCAGGCGGTGATCCGGCAGCGTCGCCGCGGTGTCCATGTCGACGACGACGCCTTCGGGCACCGACAGATAGCCGAGATCCTGCGCAATCTCCATGTTGCGGACCATCGATCGGCCGACGAACGTGACTCGACGCCCGTGCCGGTGCGCGACGTCGACGATCTGCTGGATGCGGTGCACGTGGCTCGCGAACGACGCGACGATAACGCGCTGGCGCGCTTTGCCGATGACCGTGTCGAGAACGCCGCCGATGTCCCGCTCGGGCGTCACGAATCCCGGCACTTCGGCGTTGGTCGAGTCGACGAGGAACAGGTCGACGCCCTCGTCGCCGAGCCGCGAGAAGCCTGCGAGGTCGGTCAGTCGATTGTCGAGCGGCAGCTGGTCGAGCTTGATGTCGCCGGTGTGGAGCACGGTGCCTGCCGCGGTGCGGATCGCGACGGCGATCGCATCCGGGATCGAGTGGTTGACGGCGAAGAACTCGCAGTCGAAGTCGCCGTAGCTCTGGCGATCTCCCTCGACGACCTGGACGAGCGTCGGGCGCAGTCGGTGTTCACGGCACTTCGCCGCGACGAGCGCCAGCGTGAACCGCGACCCGACGACAGGGATGTCGGCGCGCAGCTTCAACAGGAACGGCACCGCACCGATGTGGTCTTCGTGACCGTGCGTGAGTACGACGGCTTCGACGTCGTCCATCCGGTTCTCGATGTAACTGAAGTCGGGCAGGATCAGGTCGACGCCCGGCTGCTGGTCTTCCGGGAACAACACACCACAGTCGACGATGAGCAGCTTGCCGCCGTACTCGAAGACGGTCATGTTGCGACCGATCTCGCCGATTCCGCCGAGAGCGACGACACGCAGGCCGCCCTTCGCCAGCGCGGGCGGGCGACCGAGGCGGTCGAGAATGTCGCCGGTGACACCGATACCGGTGGCTTCGGAGACCGAGGACTTACCGGACTTCTTCGTCGGCTTGTCCGCCCTCTTCTTGGATCCGCCCTGCTTCTTGGCGGCGCCCTGCTTCTTGGCGGCTTGAGTTTGGGGTGCTTGAGTTTGGGGAGCTTGAGTCTGGTTCTCGGATGCGGCCCGCTTCTCGACCGGTTGCGCCTCGACCGGCTTCTCGCGTGGGGGCTGATTCTCGACGGGCGGTCCGGCCGGGCGGCCGGCGCGACGACGACGTTGTGCTCCGGACATCAGGAGATCACCTCCGCAGTGCGCAGATCTGCGATGAGCGCTTCGATTTGAGGCCCGTCGGCGGGCACTTGGGGGAGTCTCGGATCACCGACATCCAATCCCGCGATCCGAAGACCGGCTTTCACCATGGTGACACCGCCGAGGCGGCCCATCGCGTCGACGAGCGGAGCCATCGATTCGGCGAGACGGCGCGCGTGTGCGAGGTCGCCCGCTGCGACGGCGTCACGCAGGTCGCGAAGACGCCCCGGGACCAGGTGCCCGATGACGCTGACGAACCCGCTCGCGCCAATCGACAGCCACGGAAGGTTGAGTGCGTCTTCGCCGGACAGGAATTCGAGGTCGGTGGCGGCCAGAATCTTCGCGGCGGCGTGCAGGTCGCCCTTGGCGTCCTTGACGGCGCGGATCGTCGGCAACTCGGCGAGCCGGAGAATCGTGTCGGTTGCGATCGGAACGACAGAGCGCCCCGGGATGTCGTAGAGCATGACGGGCAGGTCGGTGGCTTCGGCGACGGCCTTGAAGTGGGCGTAGACGCCCGACTGCGGCGGCTTGCTGTAGTACGGGGTGACGATCAGGAGACCGTGCGCGCCGAGGTCGGCGGAGTCGTGGGCGCGGCGGACGGTCTCGGCGGTGTCGTAGCTGCCTGCGCCCTGCACGATGCGGGCGCGGTCGCCGACCGCGTCGAGCACTACTTTCAGGAGCTCATTCTTCTCCGGGACGGTCGTCGTCGGCGATTCACCTGTGGTTCCGGAGACGACGAGTCCGTCGCACCCCCCGGCGACGAGGTGGTCGGCGAGCTCGGCGGCCTTGTCGTAGTCGACCTTCCCTTCCGGAGTGAAGGGTGTCACCATCGCCACCGATACTGTTCCGAACGGGTGTTCCACGCGCCCAGCGTCAACCGAATCCATGCCGCTCAGGCTACCGGTACAACGACGTCCGGCCGGTATCAGCCCTCGAAAACGAACGGGGATGTCGCGACGTGCGATCCATCGGCCAGTTCGCCGATCTCGAAGTCGCCGAAGGCGGTCGGCGCGACGTCGACGAGGTGCCGCAGACATTCGACGGCGAGCTGCCGGATCTCGACGTCGGCGTGCTCGGTGGCGCGCATGCCGATGAAGTGGCGCCACGCGCGATAGTTGCCGGTCACCACGACCCGGGTCTCCGTCGCGTTGGGCAGCACCGAACGCGCGGCCTGCCTCGCCTGTTTGCGGCGCAAGATCGCGTTCGGCACGTCTTCGAACTTCGTCTCGAGTTCCGCGAGGAGTTCGCTGTACGCCTCACGCGACGCGTCGGTCGCTTTGACGAACAGTTCCTCCAACCGCGCGTCGCCGCGGACCGCGGGCGGCGCGACGACGTTGGAGTCGTGCTCGGGCACGAACCGTTGGGACAGCTGCGAATACGAGAAGTGCCGATGCCGGATCAATTCGTGAGTGCACGACCGCGAGATACCGGTGATGTAGAACGTGACGGTCGCGTGCTCGAACAGCGACGTGTGGCCCACTTCGAGGACGTGCCGCAGGTATCCGGCGTTGGTCGCGGTACGCGGATTCGGCTTGTCCCAGCTCTCGTAGCAGGCGCGTCCCGCGAACTCGATGAGCGCTTCACTGCCGTCGGCGTCCGTGCTCCAGTCGATGTCGGCCGGGGCAGTGAACTGGGTCGCCGCCACGAGTTGCACTTTCAACGGCACCAGTTCGGACACCGGCGCTCCTCTCGCAGTAGTTGGTCTCGCAGTAGGTGAGTGCGCACGAGGCGGGTTGGCAGTGGGTGGTCGCCCCTCGTCACCAATGGTGTCAATTGTCCCCCGACGCATTCCGTGCCGTTCCGCGGGGTCGACGAGCGCGACGACCACTCGCGGCGCATGATGGTCGTCATGAATTCCCGCCTCTCTCCCACGGTTCCCCAATCGGCTCGACCCGGTCTCGCCCGTCGCCGTGTCGCGATGATCGCCTTGTCGAGCGCGCTGGTCGCCGCACCCATCACGGTCGCGGCTCCCGCCGCCAACGCGGCGCCTGGCGTGACTGCGTCGACACCGTCGACAGTCATCACCCCGGATCGCGAAATCGGCCTGACAGGCACCGAGAACACCCGTACCCTCGCCGGCTACGTTGGCGAGGACGGCAAGCGGGTCAACGACCTGATCCTGCGCAGCGACAACCTCTCTAAACTGACCGCCGCCGACCGCGCCACACTCGACAAGCGCGGATTGAAGACCGTCGTCGACCTGCGTACCGGCATCGAGAAGACCGTCCAGCCGAACAAGAAGTTCGCAGGCGTCACGACCGTCGACGCCGACATTCTCGGGCAGGTCTCTCCCGTCGCCCTCGTCGACCTGGACCAGGCGTACCGCGCGTTCGTCACCGACGCCAACGCCCGCACCCAGTACCGCGAAGCGATCCTCGCGATCAAAGACACCGCAGCCGACGGCGGCACGACGCTCTACCACTGCTCAGCGGGCAAGGACCGAACCGGCTGGACGACGGCGATCGTGCTCACCATCCTCGGCGTCGACCGTGCCACGATCAACGCCGACTATCTCGCGTCGAACCACTACCGACACGCGGTATCGAACGACGTCCTCAATGGTGTGACCATCGGCTGGCTGGACGCGTCGTACCGGGCGGCGGAGAAGAAGTACGGCTCGATGGACGCCTACATCCGCGACGGACTGAAACTGACCGACGGCGACATCGCGTCGCTCCGGGACAGCCTGCTCGACTAGAACCCCGCTCGACGAGAACCCTGCACGACGAGAACTTCAGTCGCGGCGCCCGTCGGCGACTGAGCGGCGGACGACCGCCCCTAGCTTTCCGAACGTGTCTTCCCAGCCGTGCACCTGCACGGAGTCGATACCGAGGTCGGCCACGGGGCGGTCGTTTCCGCCCTCGTCGAGACGGTCCCCGTAGAACAGGATGTCGGCGATGCCCAGGTCGAGGATCTCCGTGAGACGGCGGGCGCCGAACGCCTTGTCGATGCCCTTCGCGGTGATGTCGACCGACGTGGACCCGCCGCTGCGGACCTCGAGTTCGGGGAGCCGTTCGGCAGCGTAGGCGCGCAGCGCTTCCTTCTTGCGGCCGTCCGGGTCCCATGCGGCTTTCGCGTCGACCGGCGCGGACTGGCCGAGCGCCGAGAACGTGATCTGACTGCCGCGGTCCTCGAGGATCGGGCCCCACGTCTCGGACTCCCACAGTCCGAGTGACCGCGCGCCCTCTTCGACGACGCGCAGCGCCTCGTCCTTCTGCTCGGTCGAGAGGTCTTCGGCGTACACCGTCTCCCACTCGGTGCCCGACCAGCGGATGTAGCGGGTGCCGTTGGTCGGCATCAGATGCAGATTGGCCTTGTCGGGGAAGTCGCCGAGTCGGTCGAGGACCTGCGACTGGAACTGACCGTACTGTCCGCCGGAGATGATGCACACCATCGACGTGGCGAGTAGATCGGTGAACAAGCCGACCATCTCGTCGCTCATCGGGGTCTTCGACGGGGCGAGGGTATCGTCGAGGTCGAACATGACGAGCTTGTAGCTCTTCCCGTCGCGGGTCACTCCATCAGGCATGCCGGAAAGCTTACTGGTGGCCGCCGACCACGAGTCGCACCGGCCAGACGGCACTGAATCGCGGAGCCGGGGTTCGGCGCGGGATCGGGGCAGTGTTCCGGGTACGGACGGTCAGCCGATGACCCATTCGAAGGCGTCCGCCTTCGATCGGGCGCCCTGCGCGGTCTTCGAGCGAGAGGTCTCCCCCAGTTCAGCGAGGAGTGCCTCGCCCGTGCGGACCAGTTCGGCGAGCGCGGCCGGCGTCAGATAGTCGGGTCGCGTCGCGAAGAGGAGGTCTTCGGTCGCGGTGTTGCCGCTCGCTCCAGGCGCGAACGGACAGCCGCCGAGACCGGCGAGCGCGCCGTCGACGACGCGGGCGCCGCCCTCGATCGCAGCCAGTGAGTTCGCGACGCCCATCCCCCACGTGTCGTGGCCGTGGAACACCAGTCGGCGATCGCCTGCCGGAGCGGTCGCGAACAGCTCGCGCACCTGCCCGGGATAAGCCTGACCGAGTGTGTCGGCGAGCACGACGTCGTCGGCGTCCGCGGTCCGCGGATCGGCGACGATCCCGCGCACTCGGTCCGGGTCGACGGGCCCGTCGAACGGGCAGGTGAAACTCGTCGCGATGCACAACTGGATACGTCCACCTGCCTCCTTCACGATCTCGACGGCCTGGGGCATCGCGGCGACTGAGTCTTCGGTGAGCCGACCGATGTTGGCCTTGTTGTGGGCGTCCGACGCGGAGAAGCAGTATTGGACGTTCTTCGCGCCCGCCGCGACCGCCTTCTCGACGTGCCGAGGCGTGGCCACCCAGATCCAGCACCGGTCGAGTTCGGCTGGCGTCAACGCACCCACGACGTCGAGCGACCCGGCCATCGGCGGCACGAGGTCCGGCCGCGCCATCGACCCGATCTCCAGTTCCGGGATGCCCGCGGCGAGGAGCGTGCGGACGAGTTCGACGCGGGTCGCGACGTCCAACGTTTTACCAGTGAGCTGAAGTCCGTCACGGAGGGTCACGTCCCGGAGGATCGCGTCTCGGGGAATCACGTCACCGCGGGGAGTCACGTCACGAGGTACGGCTGTGGTCATGGCGTGAGTGTATCGAGAGGCACGATCAGTGGAGTCCGGGGAACTCGCGGGCGCTCACGCCTCGTCGAGGGTGATGACGACGGAGGTCCCCTTCTCCCCGACCTTCGCGACGCCGGTGCCCGTGCGGACCTCGCCGTCGAGCTTGATGGTGATCGGCGTCGGTCCCGGCTGGAAGTTGCGCCACCAGGTCTTCTGCGACGCTGCCGCGACGCCGACGAGGATGGTGCCGTCGTCCTGGCGTCGGAACGCGACCGGCAGAGTGAAGTGTTTGCCGCTCTTACGCCCGGTGTAGCCGATCTCGGTCATCGACTTGCGCAGGGCCGGGCCGACGACCGGAGCCGACAGCAGCGGAGTGACGGCGGTGTTGAAGACACGGGCTACGCGTGCGAATGTACTCATAAGTCCACAGTAGGACGCACATCACACCTCGCGCAGCATGCACGCCCTCGGCCATAGGTCCAATCCGTGCGACTTCTCTTGCGCCCGTATCGCTTTCAACCCGGGAGTCTCTTCCGAATCGGCGAGGTACCGGAATCCGCTCCGCACGTAATAGGGGCCGTTCCACGGGACGTCGACGTACGTGGTGAGCGTGACGGCGGGCAGTCGACGCTTGCGCGCCCAGTCGGCGGCACGCTCGATCAGCGCCGCGCCCAGGCCGCGACGTGCATAATCGGGATGGACGGAGACCTGCTCGATGTGGGCGGTCTCGTCGACCGTTTCGACGATCAAGTAGGCGGCCGGCCGCTCCGTCTCGTCGACTACGACCCAGCACCGACCGTCGTCGACGACCTCCGTCAGATATTCGATCGGCAGCGGGTCGTCGTTCGCGACGAGACCCATGCCGAGGCCAGCGAACAACGCGCCCGCAGCGATCTCGATCTCCTGCAGCACGACCACATCCGAGCGTCTGCCTTCGCGAATCATCACGACCCCACGCTAGCGTCCGTACCTGCCGCTCAACACACCGCGGACAGGGCCTCCGACAGCGCGCCGCGTGGACGGATTCGGAGGTCGTGAAGGCCCCGCCACTCGGCCATCGCCCGTAGATCCGCAGCCAACGACGCCGCGACCGCGCCCCGGTCGGCGTCCGGTTCGATGTGCGCCGACAACACGTCGAGGACCCCGGCGCCGCGATCGGCCTTCAAGTCGACGCGCGCCACGACGTCCTCCCCCATCAGGTACGGCAGCACGTAGTAGCCGTGGACGCGTTTGTGCGCGGGCACGTAGATCTCGATGCGGTAGTGGAAGTCGAACAACCGCTGCGTGCGCGGCCGGAAGAACACGAGCGGATCGAACGGCGACAGCAGGGTGTGCCGACCGACAGCTCTCGGCGTCCTGGCCTCCCGGTGCAGGTAGGCGGGCTCCGCCCATCCCTGCACCGACACCTTTCGGACCACGCCGTCGTCCGATAGGTCGCCCAGCACGGCGCGGACGTCCGCGGTTTTCAGCCGGTAGTAGTCGGCCAGGTCGGCAACCGTCCCGACACCCAGCGCCGAGGCTGCCCGGGAAACGAGTTCACGGTGGGCGGTGGCCCGATCGACGGTGATGTTCACGCGGTCGCCGACGATCCGTTCGGCGAGATCGTAGTGGCGGACGAAGTTTTCGTTTCGGGTGGCAGAGAAGTCACCGGACGCGAACAACGCCTCGCACACGTGTTTCACCTCGCCCCGCGTCCACCATGAGCCCTTCTCCCCGGGCGCGCGTTCGATCCCGAGCACGCCCTCGATCTGCCGCGGCGTCGACGCACCAGCGGCAGAAACCACATCACCGATGTCGGCGGCGAGCGACCTGTTGCGCGCCAGCACTTCTCGCGTATACCGGTAGCGACCGCCGCGGTACTCGTCCATTCGCCAGCCGAACAGCGGCCAGTCGTCGACGGGGACCAATGCCGCCTCGTGCGCCCAGTATTCAGCGAGCAGCCGAGGCGTCCGAACGGTGTCGCTCCAGGCTGCGGCGTCGAGGACGGCGGCGTCGTACGCGCCGAGCCGACTGAACGCCGGCAGATAGTGGGCCCGCGCGAGGATATTCACCGAGTCCATCTGCAGCAGGCGGGTGCGGCCCAACACGCGACGAAGGTGCCTCCTGGTCGGCTGCCCGCTCGGCATCGGGTCCGTGAATCCCTGTGCGGCCAAGGCGATCCGGCGAGCCTGGCCGATCGACAGATCGTCCATCACAGGTATCCGGCGACGACAGTGACCGGCCATCTGACACTCCGGGGTTCCCGCCAGTGCGGTGCGAGGTCGGCCCGCAACGCTGCGACGAGGTCCGGCGCCCCGGTATCTCGGGCACGTCGGACCGCAGACCACGTCTCGACGTAGCCGACGAAATCCTCGAGGTTCCAGTCGCGCTCGATCGGCGACGCCGCGATGTCGACCCGCTCGAATGGGAACGGCAGGTCGGCGTACCCGGAGTCGACGTGTGCCCGTTCGGGCGGCCAGTACCGACCGATCTCGTGGCGGTAGAAGCGGTCGAATCGTTCGGCGATGTCGTCGCCTGGGGCCACGACACCGTATGTGATCAGGGCCAACAGCGCGCCGGGTCGGGCGATGCGCTGCACTTCGTTGTAGAACGCGGGGAGGTCGAACCAGTGCGCGGCCTGCGCGGCGGTCACCGACGACGCCGAGCCGTCGGCGACGGGGAGACTCTCGGCCGACCCCACGCGGTATTCGATGTTCGGGGGCCCGGCCGCGGCATCGATCTGGCTCGCCGACGGATCGACGCCGACGACTGCGTCGAAACGCTCGGCGAGGAGCCGCGTCAACTGGCCGGTGCCACACCCGACGTCGACGGCCAGTTCCCGGTCCGGCACCGACGACGCCAGCACGTCGGCGAGCTCAGCAGGATAGGTCGGGCGGTGCTCCGCGTACTCGGCACCGCCGGTCGCGAACCAGGTCACCGGGCGGCCCGCTGGTAGTCGACGAACCGGTACCTGGTCCCCGTCTTCGACGTCTCCCAGCCGCCGAGCTCAACGACCGTCCACACGTCGGTGTCGATCTCGGGGGCGAACGCGTCGGCGGCGTCGACGAACACGTCGATCTCGGTGATCCGCAGATGGGTCGCGAACTCCATTGCAGCCGCATAGATCTCGCCGCCGCCCATGATCGACGCGACACCGCCGACGAGGTCGAGTGCCTCGCGCACTCCGGGAACGATCTCGGCGCCGGACGCGTCGAACGCGCGGTTGCGCGTCACGACGACGTTCCGTCGTCCGGGCAACGGCCGAAACTTGGCAGGCAGCGACTCCCACGTCTTGCGCCCCATGATGACGCTGCCGGTCCCGGTGAGTGCTTTGAACCGTGCCATGTCCTCTGGCACGCGCCACGGGATGGCGTTGGCTTTGCCGATGGCACCGGCCAGGTCTTGCGCCCACACGAGGGAGACGGTCATCGGGTACTCCTGACTCAGACGGCGACGGGCGCCTTGATCGCCGGATGCGACGTGTAGCCGACGATCTTCACGTCGACGTAGTCGTAGTCGAAGATCGACGCGGCCTTGCGCAATTCCAGCTGCGGGTACGGGTACGGGTCCCGGGAGAGCTGTTCGCGCACCTGGTCGACGTGGTTGTCGTAGATGTGGCAGTCGCCGCCGGTCCACACGAAGTCGCCAACCCCGAGGCCGGCCTGCTGCGCCATCATGTGTGTCAGCAGCGCATACGACGCGATGTTGAACGGTACGCCGAGGAACAGGTCGGCGCTGCGCTGATACAGCTGACAGCTGAGTTTGCCGTCGGCCACATAGAACTGAAAGAACGCGTGGCACGGCGGTAACGCCATCTGCGGGATCTCGCCGACGTTCCACGCCGACACGATGTTGCGCCGCGAATCCGGGTCTGTCGTCAACGTCTCCAACGCCACCGCGATCTGGTCGATGTGCTCGCCCGACGGCGTCGGCCAGTTGCGCCACTGGACGCCGTAGACGGGACCGAGTTCGCCGTCATCGGCCGCCCACTCGTCCCAGATCGTGACACCGTGCTCGCGCAGCCACGTGACGTTCGAGTCGCCGCGCAGGAACCACAGGAGTTCGTAGACGATCGACTTGAGGTGCACCTTCTTGGTGGTGACGAGCGGGAAGCCCGCCGACAGGTCGAACCGCATCTGATGGCCGAACACACTCCGCGTTCCGGTGCCGGTGCGGTCCGCCTTGGGCGTGCCGCTCTCCAGCACGAGTCGCAGCAGGTCTTCGTACGGTGTCGGGATGGGCGTGCTCACCTCGTCGAGTGTACCGAGGCGCCCTACGGCGGCTGGTCGACGCGCCGACGTCGTTGCCTATCCCATGACCCCGGCGGCGACCGTCGCGCCCAGTTCCCAGCACGCGTCAAGTTGTTCCTTGTCCGGCTTGTTCGACGCGATCACATAGTCGGCGGCCTTCTCCCAGCCGAGCCCGGCGGTGATCCGGTCGACGGCGTTCACCGCGCCCTCGGCCCCCTCGTTGCCGTGCAGGTACAGCCCGAACGGGCGACCCCGCGTCGAGTCGAGGATCTGGTAGTAGCTGGAGTCGAATGCGTGTTTCAATGCGCCGGAGATGTAGCCGAGGTTCACCGGCGAGCCGAGCACGTATCCGTCGGCCTCCAGGAAGTCGGTGGCCGACACCGACAAGGCTGCGCGGCGCACCACCTCGACGCCCTCGATCTCGGGATCGGTCGCGCCGTCCACCACCGCCTCGAACATCGCCTGGCAGTGCGGCGACGGCGTGTGATGGACGATCAGTAGACGAGCCATACGTCCACTCTGGCAGAACCCGAAGCCCCTGTGCGCGCGAAGCGCCCGGTCGGCCCCGTGGCACGATCGTTCCGACGCACAATCGAGGGGACCTCATGCCGCACACCAGTACGCTCGCCGCCCGCCCGCCTCAGGCGCGAACCTACGAGCGCACGTACCGCCTCCGGATGGAGGACGTGACGCCCGCCATGGACGTCCGCCACGACGCGATCGCACGCCTACTGCAGAACATCGCGATGGACATGATCGACGAGTCGGCGTGGGGGAAGAAGAACCCGTTCTGGATCGTGCGCCGGAACGTGATCGACGTGCTCGAGCCGATCACCTGGCCGGGCGACGTGCACATCGAGCGATGGTGCGAGGCCACGTCGTCGCGGTGGGTCGGCATGCGGCAGCGGCTGACCGGAGTCCCGAGCGCAACCGGATTCGCCGACGCAGACCGTCCCGCCGGACTCATCGAGACGTCGAGCTTCTGCATCAACGTGACGCGGGAGGGTCGGCCTTCACGGATCGACGATGAGACCATCGACGACTGGAACGGCGACGTCACCGAGACCCGGCTCAAATGGAAGTCGATGACTCCGGCGTCGCCCGACGCCGTCACCGATGCGCCCGAGTACACATCGTTCGCGTTGCGCACCACCGACTTCGACGCCTACGGACACATGAACAACGTCGCGTACTGGCATGCGGTCCACGCCGTCCTCGCGCGTTTTCCCGGCCTGGCCGCGGCACCGCATCGCGCGGTGATCGAGTACTTGCGGCCGATCACGCCGCGAGACGAGGCAACCATCGCTACCGCCGATTACGACGGCGGCCTCGCCCTGTGGTTCATCGTCGACGATGTGGTCACGACGTCGGTGACCGTCACGCCGCTGTGAACGCGAGAAGCCTGCCGGTGCGTGGATACTTCAGGCCTTGGCCTGTCGGTATTGGCCCGACGCACGCTTCATCATCTCGCGGGCTCGGGAACGGTCGCCGGCGTAATCGTAGGCCCGCGCGATCCGGTAGGTGCGGACCCAGTCGCTCGGGTCGGCCTCCCACTCCTGTTTGACCTGCGCGAACAATTCGTCGGCTGCGTCGCGCTCGATCCGACCGGATGGTCGGCGCGGCAGATCGTCGACGTCGAGCTCCCGACCGAGTTCGGCTACGTCGGCTGCCATCCGTTGGTGCTCGATCCCCGAGCGGAGCGTCGAGACGATCATCCACACGCCGAGCAGCGGGAGGATGAAGATGCCGATACCGAGGCCGATCGACACCGCGGTTCCGTGCTCGAGCAACCGGTACGCCATACGGCCGAGGATCAGGAAGTACACGCACATCGCGATGACCAGGAACACGATCACGGCGACGATCGGCCGTGCGTCGGACTTACGAGCGGCCACGAGTCACAGATCCATCAGGTGTTCGAGGCCAACAGTGAGTCCCGCCCGCGAACCGATCTCGCGCACACCGAGCAGGACGCCCGGTACGAACGAGTTGCGGTCGATCGAATCGTGGCGGATCGTCAGCGTCTCACCCTGCGTACCGAACAGCACCTCCTGGTGCGCGACGAGGCCGGCGAGCCGCACCGAATGCACGCGCACCCCGTCGATGTCCGCGCCGCGGGCGCCGTCCAACCCGGTCGACGTCGCATCCGGCGACACCCCCAAGCCCGCCTCCGCGCGGGCGGCGGCGATCAGCTCGGCGGTACGCCCTGCGGTACCGGACGGAGCGTCGGCCTTGTGCGGGTGGTGCAGTTCGACGACCTCGACCGAGTCGAAGAACCGTGCCGCCTGCTGAGCGAAGCGCATCGAGAGGACCGCGCCGATCGCGAAGTTCGGCGCGATCAGCACGCCGCTGCGCGGGTCATCGCCGAGCCAGCCGCGGACCGTGTCGAGCCGCTCCTGGGTGAACCCGGTGGTACCGACGACGGCGTGGATTCCGTTGTCGATCAAGAACTTCAGGTTGTCCATGACGACATCGGGATGGGTGAAGTCGACGACCACCTCGGTGCCGGAGTCGACGAAGGACTGGAGCGAATCACCTTTGTCGACTCCGACGGTGAACTCGACGCCGTCACCGGACTCGACTCCCTCGACGATCGCTTTGCCGACCTTGCCGTTGCTGCCCAACACACCCGTGCGGATGGCGTCACCCATGACTTCCAAGCCTTTCGTCGCTGATGGTCCTCCAGTCTAGAAGGCGCGGCCCGAGGCGGTCCGGTCGCACACACCCCCGAGTATTGATCGATCGATCTACTGAGGCTAGAGTCACACTGCCGATCCACAAGAGCCTGCGTCATTCAAGGAGTCCGATGTCCGACGTTTCACGCCGCACCTTCCTGCACGCGACCGCCGCCGGGACAGCCGCCGCCGCTGCCGCCGTCGGCCTCGGCGCCGCTGCCACGGACGCGGCCGGACCAGCCCGCGGCGCTACCGGATACCTCGTCGGCGCGGGCAAGGGCGATATGACCGGCGCGATCGCCGGGCAGGGAATGATGGGCTACTCCGACCTCGACCAGGTCGCGAACGGACTACTGCAACGCACCTGGGCGCGGGCGTACATCATCGCCGACGCCGCGACCGATCGACGAGTCCTGTTCATCACCGCCGACATCGCATGCGTGTTCACCTCCCACCACAACACGCTGCTCGCCGAGCTCCGCGCGCGCTACGGCAACACGTACAACGTCCACAACGTGAATGTGAACGCGACCCACAACCACAACTCGTGCGGCGGGACATCGTGGGACTACGCCTATGTGCTGGCGGCGAAGGGCCACCGCCACAACTCGTTCCGCGCCGAGGTCGACGGACTGCTCGACGCCGTCGCGCAGGCGCACGAGTCACTCGCCCCGGGCACGGTGGAACTCGGCCACTCCGAACTCCACAACGCAAGCGCCAACCGCTCGTACGACGCGTTCAGGCTCAACCCGGAATCGGACCGCAAGCACTTCCCCGACCACATCGACCCCCAGGTCACCGCGATCCGGCTACGCCAGGGCGGGTCGACGATCGGTGAGGTCACGTGGTTCGCCACCCACGGCACGTCACTCACCGACGCCAACTTCCTCATCGGCCCGGACAACAAGGGATACGCGGCGTACCTCGGCGAACAGCGCGACCCGAACATCGTGAGCGCGCACGCCCAGACCAACGCGGGCGACATGACGCCGAACTTGTGGGCCCGCAAGATGAATCCCGGCGGCCCGACGTCGAACCACCGCAGCAACCGGATCATCATCGGACGACGCCAGGACCAGGCGGGTCAGTCGGCCCTGTCGTCGGCACGACCGATGACCGCGGGCGGTGTCGACGCAGCCACGCGCTACGTCGACATGGCGAACGTCCACGTCAACGGCCACTACACCCCGCACGGCAAGGCGACGCGCACCTCCCCCGCCATGATGGGCGCGGCGGCGGCCGCGACCAGCCAGGAGGAGAACACCCGCAGTCAACTCGGATTCCTGAACGAGGGTGTCCGGAACGAGTTGGCGATGGCACTCGGAGCGGGCGACACTCCGACACCCGCTGCGTGGATCGCCGACAGCCAGGCGCCGAAGGCCATCCTGTTCCCACTCGGCATCATGCCGCCCCGCTCGTGGATCGAGCAGCGTCTTCCGATCCAAATCCTGCGGATCGGCGATCTCGTCTTGGCGGCGCTGCCGACCGAGTCGACCATCGTCGCCGGCCTGCGAGTGCGACGCATCGTCGCCGACGCGATGGACGTGCCGCTGCAGAACGTGCTGCTGCAGGGCTATTCGAACGGCTACAGCCAGTATGTGGTGACACCCGAGGAGTACGTTTCGCAGCAGTACGAGGGCGGCGAGACGCTGTTCGGGCGGTGGACGCTGTGCGCGTACATGCAGGAGATGGACTCCCTCGCCCGGTCGCTGAAACGGGGCGCGAAACCGTCCGCTGGCCGCGCGCCGGCGGATCGCGCCGACCTGCAGCCCGATCTGCTCGGCGCCCAGCCTGCCGACACTCCGATGCCCGGCCGCCGCTTCGGCCAGACCGTCTCGAAGGTCCCGACTTCGGTCGGGGCCGGCTCGACGGTGTCGGCGAGCTTCTGCGGCGCCTACCCGAGCAACCGGGTGCGACGCGGATCGCGGCGCTACTTCTCGGTCGAGAAGTTCACCGGGGCCCGGTGGGAGACGGTCTACGACGACGACCACGAGTCCACGGAGATGACGTGGGTCCGGCCGGGCGGCAGTCCGTCCGCATCGAAGGTCACCGTCACCTGGCGCGTGCCGCGGAACGCGGCTCCGGGCGACTACCGGATCCGCTACTTCGGCGACGTCAAGACGACGTCGGGCACGCTGCGCGAGATCAGCGGAGCGACAGGACGGATCAAGGTCGCCTGACGCGCATGTGGCCTGAGACGAGGTTCACGCCTGCGCGAGGTACATCAGGATCGCCCGCACCCGACGGTTCTCCGTCTCGGGCGGCAGCTCCAGCTTGGTGAAGATGTTCGACACGTGTTTCGCGACGGCCGCGTCGGAGACGAACAGCGCCGCGGCGACCTCCGAATTGCTGTCACCGCGGGCCATGAGCGCGAGAACCTCCCGTTCGCGCGGGGTGAGGCGTTCGATGACTGCGGACCCGAACATCTTCGAGATCACTTCGGGGTCGACGACCACACCGCCGGACACCACGGTCTCGATCGCCCGGAGGAAGTCGTCGACGCGACCGACCCGTTCCTTGAGGAGGTAGCCGACGGCGCCGCCCTGCTCCGACGACAGCAGTCGGCGCGCGTACGCCGCCGCCACGTACTGAGACAGCACGAGAACCGGCAACGCGGGCCGGCGGCGTCGGAGGTCGAGGGCGGCGCGCAGCCCGTCGTCGCCGTCGCCCGGCGGCATGCGGACATCGGTGACCACGAGGTCGACGCCGGTCAGATCGACGTTCCGCAGCGCGGCCGCGTCACTCACGGTGGCGATGACCTCGTGTCCGGCCCGTTCGAGAATCCTCACGAGGCCTTCGGCGAGCAGAACCGAGTCCTCGGCCAGAACAATGCGCACTCCCACCCGATCGAGTCTTCCCGATCGCCTACTGGCCTGCGCGACCGGTCCACCGAAGAACGGTGGGACCGCCGCGCGGGCTCGTGACGGTAAGCGTCGCGCCGAGTGAGTGAGCCCGTTCGACGAGCCCCGCGAGTCCGCTGCCGCGTGACGGGTCGGCCCCGCCGACCCCGTCGTCGGTGACGACCATGCTCACGACGCCCAGCACGTCGGACAGTTCGATCGTCACCGACGACGCGCGCCCGTGCTTGACCGCGTTGGTCACCGATTCACTCGCCGTGTAGTACATCGCCCGTTCGAACGGTGCGGGAAGCCGACGGCCCGGAGACCATCCGGCGCTGGGGAGCACCCGCACGCTGATCGGGTCGCCGAGTTCGGCGCACGCCGCCTCGAGGCCGAAGTCCTCGAGGACTTTCGGGTTCACTCCGCGCACCGTCTCGCGCAGTCCCGACAGGGCGCGTTCGACGCGTGCTTGGGCCGCTTCCACTTCGGTACGCAATGTCGGGTCGTCGCTGGTCTGCGCGAGTTCGCCGAGCTGCATGGCGGCTCCCACGAGGTCCTGTTGCGGACCGTCGTGCAGGTCGCGCTCGATGCGCTGCCGCTCGGCTTCGAACGACCCGACGAGGACGCCGCGAGAGGACTCCAGAGCTGCGACCTGCGCGGCCAACTCCTCTTCTCGCGGGCCGAGCAGCCACGTCGCGATCGACGCGGTGATCGCCGCCGCGACACCGCTCAAATACAGACCGATGATGATGAGCGGCAGCGCGATCGGCACCATCGACCAGGATTCGCCGACCGACTCGACCGTCCAGCTCCACAGATTGATGACCTCCCCCTGCCTAGCGATCACCGGCGCGAACGCGAAGACGCCGACGGCGAATGCGACGATCGACAGACCGATCCCGACCAGCGGTGCGTAGATCGCGAGGAACAGCGAATAGACCACTTCACGCCACGTGGCGGGCTCACCGAGGCGGACGCCCATCCGGGTCGGGACGTTCCCGTCGACCGGGGTGTGCGGGTCGCCGATCGCCGGGACGCCCAGGAGCCTGACCCGCTGTCGGTCGATCTTGCCGAGCAGGTTCGACCAGGCGGGTGCGAACGGCAGCAGCACGATCACCACGTACGCCAGGAACATCAGGCATCCGAGGACCAGGGTCGTGAGGGTGTACGCGACGCCCCGCCACGGATCGGACGAGGTCAAGTAGCGCAGCGGCGACCGTCCGAGGGCCCGCCACGGCGATCTGGTCGCTGTCATCTCATCTGTCGTCATGTGTTCAACGCTATTGACCTGCATCGACGATCTCACTGGTGCGACGTCGACTGTTCACGGTAGTGCTGACACTACCCAGCGATCGCTCAGCGAAGACGACTCCGGCCCGCGATGCCGGGAAGAGCATCGCGGGCCGGAGCGAGATCAGGTCAGATCAGATCAGGCGTCTGCCGTCTCGTCGGACTTCTCGTCTGCGTCGTCGCGGACGAGGACGAGGCTGATCTTGCCGCGCTCGTCGATGTCAGCGATCTCGACCTGGAGCTTGTCGCCGACCTTGACGACGTCTTCGACCTTGCCGATGCGCTTGCCGTTGCCCAGCTTGCTGATGTGGATCAGTCCGTCGCGGCCCGGGAGCAGCGAGACGAACGCGCCGAACGCGGGCGTCTTGACGACCGTGCCGAGGAAGCGTTCGCCGACCTTCGGCAGCTGCGGGTTGGCGATGGCGTTGACCTTGTCGATCGCAGCCTGAGCGGACAGGCCGTCGGCCGCGCCGATGAACACGGTGCCGTCGTCCTCGATGGAGATGTTGGCACCGGTGTCTTCGGTGATCCCGTTGATCGTCTTGCCCTTGGGGCCGATCAGCTCGCCGATCTTGTCCAACGGGATCTTGATGGTCGTGATCCGCGGAGCGAACGGGCTCATCTCGTCCGGCTCGTCGATGGCCTCGGACAGAACGTCCAGGATCGTCAGGCGTGCCTGCTTGGCCTGGCTCAAAGCGCCGGCGAGAACCTTCGACGGGATGCCGTCCAGCTTGGTGTCAAGCTGGAGCGCGGTCACGAACTCCTTGGTGCCTGCGACCTTGAAGTCCATGTCGCCGAACGCGTCCTCGGCGCCGAGGATGTCAGTGAGTGCGACGTAGCGCGTCTCGGTCTTGCCGTCGATGGTGACCTCATCGGAGACGAGGCCCATCGCGATACCCGCGACCGGCGCCTTCAGCGGGACACCGGCGTTGAGCAGCGACATGGTCGCCGCGCAGACCGAACCCATCGACGTCGAACCGTTGGAGCCGAGGGCTTCGGACACCTGACGGATCGCGTACGGGAACTCTTCGACGCTCGGCAGGACCGGCACGAGTGCACGCTCGGCGAGCGCGCCGTGGCCGATCTCGCGGCGCTTCGGCGAACCGACGCGACCGGTCTCACCGGTCGAGTACGGCGGGAAGTTGTAATGGTGCATGTAACGCTTGCTCGTCTCGGGGCCGAGCGAGTCGATGGTCTGCGCCATCTTGACCATGTCGAGCGTGGTGACACCCATGATCTGGGTCTCGCCTCGCTCGAACAGCGCACTGCCGTGAGCGCGCGGGATCAGGCCGATCTCCGCCGAGAGTGCGCGGATGTCGGTGATGCCGCGACCGTCGATACGGAAGTGGTCGGTGAGGATGCGCTGGCGCACGAGCTTCTTGGTGAGCGAGCGGTAGGCCGCGCCGATCTGGCCTTCGCGGCCTTCGAACTTGTCGCCCAACGCCGCGAGGACGTCGCCCTTGAGCGCGTCGGTCGCGTCGTCGCGCTCCTGCTTGCCCGCGATCGCGAGAGCCTCGCTCAGCCGCGCGGTGGCGAACTCGGCGACCGCGTCGTAGACGTCGTCCGCGTAGGCCGGGAACAGCGGGAACTCGCGGGTCTCCTTGGCTGCGGCGGCGGCGAGCTGCTTCTGCGCCTCGCAGAGCTGGGCGATGAACGGCTTGGCAGCCTCGAGGCCTTCGGCGACGATCGCTTCACTCGGGGCCTGCGCGCCGCCTGCGATGCGGTCGAGAACGTTCTCGGTGGCCTCGGCCTCGACCATCATGATGGCGACGTCGGCGGCCTCAACCGATCCGCTCGCTCCGCTCCCGGCGTCGTTCGCGCCTTCACCGGAGACGATGCGGCCGGCGACGACCATGTCGAACACGGCGCCTTCGAGCTGATCGACGGTCGGGAACGCGACCCACTGGCCCGCCTTGTTCTCGTCGCGGCCTTCGCCTTCACCGGCGAGGGTCGGGATGAGGGCGACGCGGACGCCGCCGACGGGGCCGGAGAACGGCAGACCCGAGATCTGGGTGGACGCCGATGCCGCATTGATCGCGAGGACGTCGTACAGGTCCTTCGGGTCGAGCGACAGGATGGTCTCGACGACCTGGATCTCATTGCGGAGACCGTCGACGAACGACGGGCGCAACGGACGGTCGATGAGACGGCAGGTCAGGATCGCGTCGGTCGACGGGCGGCCTTCGCGGCGGAAGAACGACCCCGGGATCCGGCCCGCGGCATACATGCGCTCTTCGACGTCGACGGTCAGCGGGAAGAAGTCGAAGTGCTCCTTCGGCGACTTGGACGCGGTGGTCGTCGAGAGGAGCATCGTCCCCTCGTCGAGGTATGCGACGACCGAGCCTGCGGCTTGCAGGGCCAGACGTCCGGTCTCGAAGCGGATGGTCCGCTGGCCGAACGCGCCGTTGTCGATGACGGCGGAGACTTCGGTAATCGATTCGTCGAAGTCGTCGGTGATGACATCAGTCATGTAGTGAGAATCCCTCGTGTAGTTCGGCCGCGGTCTGTCGCGACCGGCATATGCAGTTGCAGACCCGTCGCATTTCGCGACGGATCGGGGTGGATAAGAGACAGGAGCGGCCGCGGGAGTCGTGGCCAGCGCGTCGTGCGCTGTGAGTAGACGGCCTTCGATCGAAGCGGCCGGAGTTTGTCACTTCCGACAGCCACTACCGAGGACCGATCTGACGATTCACGACTGGGTTGCCGCTGCAGGCAGGTCATCGCACCGGGTCGATCTTACCATTTCCGCTGCGTAATACACTTCGAGACCGTGACCCTGGCGGGTCGCGGCCTCGAAGAGATCACGGGGGCGCGTCAGCGACGCATGCCCAGGCGCTCGATCAGCGAGCGGTAGCGGGTGATGTCGACGCTCGCCAAGTACTTGAGCAGGCGACGACGGCGACCGACCAGCAAGAGCAGACCACGACGGCTGTGGTGGTCGTGCTTGTGCTCCTTGAGGTGCTCAGTCAGGTCCTTGATCCGCTTCGTCAGCATCGCGACCTGAGCCTCCGGCGAACCGGTGTCGGTCTCGTGGACGCCGTACTCGCTGAGGATGGCCTTCTTCTCGTCGGCGGTAAGAGCCATGAGAGTCTCCTTGATTTTCAGTTCCGTGCTCGGACTCACCCACCAGCGGGCGAGGGTGCGCCACCACGGACCGCAGCTGACACCAGCGGGTGACCTTACCAGGGCCGACGCCCCAGCGAAGAATCGTTCAGTTCTCGTCCGCGGACAGGATCGTCCGCGTGCGCGTCACATCGTCGCTGATGGCGGCGATCAGCGCGTCGACACCGTCGTACGACTCCATGCCACGCAGCCTGCTGACGAAGTCGACGGCGACGTGCTGACCGTAGAGGTCTGCGTCGAGGTCGAGGACGTACGCCTCGACGGTCCGGTTGCGACCGGAGAACGTCGGATTGGTGCCGACCGAGACCGACGCCGCGTAGCGCCTGCCGAGCCGGAACCCTTCCCCTTCCTTGTCGCCGAGGACGGTGAACCATGCCGCGTACACGCCGTCGCCGGGGATCGCGGCATGCTCAGGCGGGGCGATGTTCGCCGTCGGATACCCGAGGTCGCGGCCCCGTCGTTCACCGTGGACGACAGCGCCCTCCACGCGGTGCGGTCGGCCGAGGGCTTCGGCCGCGAGTTCGACGTCGCCGGATGCGATGCACGAGCGGATATACGTCGACGAGTAGGTCACGGCATGCTCGCCGAACAGCGACACCGCCGTCACTTCGAACCCGAACCGCTGCCCGAGTTCGCGCAGTTTCGGGACGTCGCCGAGCGCCTTGTGGCCGAAGGTGAAGTTGTCTCCGACGACCACCTCCGCGGCATGCAACTCCTCGACGAGGACCTCGTGAACGAATTCCTCCGGCGACTGCGCCGCGACCGTCGATGTGAACGGGATGACGCAGAACACGTCGACTCCCATCTCCTCGGCGAGATCGGCGCGACGACGGAGTGTCGACAGCTGGGGCGGGTGTGTCCCCGGGCGGACGACCTCAGACGGGTGCGGGTCGAAGGTCATCAACACGGACGGGACACCTCGCTCGGCAGCGGCCCGCGTCGCCGCAGTCACCAATTGGGCGTGCCCACGGTGAATACCGTCGAACACACCGATGGTCACCACACAGCGGCCCCACCCGGCAGGTACATCGTCCAATCCTCGCCAACGCAACACGCTTCTACAGTACGGCGCGGGACGCGGTCGGGCACGGCGCGGTGGACGACTCCGCTCACGACGATGGGTATGGTCATGCATATGCCCGACTCTCGACCGGTCGACGAACTCTCGTCTGTGACCCAGGACTATCTCAAGGTGATCTGGACGACGCAGGAATGGTCCGATGTGAAGGTCACGACCAAGCTGCTCGCCGAGAAGCTCGGGGTCTCCCCCTCCACAGCCTCCGAAGGTATCCGGAAACTCGCAGATCAGGGCCTCGTCGATCACGCGCCGTACGGTGCGGTGACGCTTACCGACGAAGGCAGCGAGGCTGCGATCAGTATGGTGCGACGGCACCGACTGCTCGAGACGTTCCTGGTGCGCGAGCTCGGGTACGGCTGGGACCAGGTCCATGAGGACGCCGAAGTGCTTGAGCACGCGGTCTCCGAACGGCTGCTCCGGCACATCGACGTCAAACTCGGCCATCCGAAGCGCGACCCGCACGGCGACCCGATCCCGGGAGTCGACGGCAGCGTCCCCGATGCTGCGGCCCTTCAGCTCGCCGATCTCGGCGTGGACGAGTCCGGTGTCATCAACCGCATCTCCGACTCGGATCCGGAGATGCTCCGCTACTTCGAGGAGATCGGCATCGCGTTGGACTGCCGCGTCCGCATCTCCGAGAAACGGCCGTTCGCCGGGACGGTCACGATCTGCGTCGACGACGGCGACCCGATCCACCTCGGCGACATCGCCGCCCGCGCCATCTTCCTCCACCGAGGCTGAGCTCCCCTGTCGCGACGGCTCCCTTGTCGCGCCTCACCTCCTTTGCTGCAGCCTCACCTCTCTTGTCGCAGCCTCACCTCTCTTGTCGCAGCCTCACCTCTCTTGTCGCAGCCTCACCTCTCTTGTCGCAGCCTCACCTCTCTTGTCGCAGCCTCAATGTGTCGTAGCAGCATCGGCGCAGGCTGCTACGACGAAATGAGAGCGCGAGACCGTAGTTGAGGCTGCAGCACCTGAGTGGAAGCTGCGGCAGGACCGATTTCACTCGAGTCCCTCCACCGTTCGTCGGCGTCGACCATCACGTCAGCGCGGAGGCCACTCTCCGGGCCCCGGCCTCTGCGGCGGCGGGGGACTCTGCGGGGACGGAGGCCTCCGAGTCGGCACATCTGTGGGCCACGGGGCCGGCGCAGTAGGTGGACGTTGCATTCCACGTGGATAGACAGGCTGTGGCGGGGCTCCCCATCCGATAGGCCCCGACGGGTACGCACCGCCCGGACCGCGTGGAATGTTCCTGCGAGCCTTGAAGGCGTGTACTGCTAGTCCGATCAACGCGCCCGGGATGATTCCCCAGAGAGCCGCCATCGCGACGGCGGTGAAGAACAGTTCGCTGGCCTGCGGCCCCTCTGGCACACGTCCGAAGATGTCGGGTTCGGGCTCGTCGGCACCGGCAAACACGAGAATAAGGAAGAGCACGAACATGACCACCGTCGTGACCCCGGCACCGATCGCGGCCCTGCGCAGTGCACGGTTGCGTGAGGCAGGCCCCGGCACCGGCGGCATCACTTGGTATGGCTGAAATTGCGGAGAGTCCTGGTACACGGGGAACACCATATTACGCCGCACACCGCGTTGTTAGTTCTGTCATTCAATCGCTGCCCTATGCGGCGGCTCTGGGTGCAGCGAGAATCAAAGCATCGTCGGCGTCTCACATCGGAGCCAGTGCCCCGGTTAAGGTCGACGGTATGCCCAATGCGTCTCCTGACTGCCACGTCGAAACCGTTCACGGCCCTGTCCGTGGCAGACGAGTCGCCACGGGCAGCGGCTCGACCGTCGCGGCTTTCCTCGGAATCCCCTATGCCGCACCACCTGTCGGCGCCCTCGCGTTCGACGCGCCCGTGCCTCCCACGCCGTGGACGGCGGTTCGGGACGCGACCGAGTACGGTCCGGCGGCGCCGCAGGTCGGATACCCGGAGCCGATCGCGTCGATCCTGGAGAACGTTGTCGCTCCGGGTGATGAGTACCTGAACGTCAATGTGTGGACTCCCGACCCGGCGGCGGACAGTCTGCCCGTTCTGGTGTGGATCCACGGCGGCGCGTTCACCCGCGGCGCCAATCGCATCGCGATCTATGCGGGCGACACCTTCGCCCGGGACGGGCTGGTGTTCGTCGGCGTCAACTACCGTCTCGGCGCTCCCGGTTTCGCGTCCCTCGACGGCGCACCCGAGAACCGCGGGCTCCTCGACCAGATCGCCGCGCTCGAGTGGGTCCGCGACAACATCGCCGCGTTCGGCGGCGATCCGTCGCAGGTCACCGTGATGGGCGAGTCTGCGGGCGCCATGAGCGTCGCCTCGCTGCTGTCCTCGCCGCGGTCTGTCGGCCTGTTCGATCGGGCGATCATGGAGAGCGGCAACGGGATCAGCGCGGCGACGGTCGACGACGCCCGGCGGGTCACCGCGCGGACGTCGGAGATCCTCGGCGTGGAACCGACCGCCCAGGCGTGGGCGAGCATCGACGCCGACAGACTACTCCGGGCACAGACTGACACGGCTTTAGAACTCTCGGTGAACCCCGATCCGACTGTGTGGGGCGAGTCGGTCGTGGCGGCCGGGCTGGGCGTCATGAGCTTCATGCCCGTCGTCGACGGCGACGTGCTCCCGGACATCCCGATCTCGTCGATCGCTGCGGGAGGCGGACGCGGCGTTCGGCTCCTGGCCGGGTGGAACGCCGACGAGTTCCACTTCTTTCTCGCGCCCTCCGGTGTGGTCGCCGCCGTCGACACTGCCGCCGCGCGTGCCGTCCTGGACCGAATGGGAGCGTCGCCGGACCGGTTCGACGACCTCGTGGCGGCCGGCGCGACAGCGGGCGACGCGCTCTGCGCCGAACTCACCCGCCACGGCTTCGCCGACCCGACACGCGCCATCGCCGACGCCCGACCCGACGATCAGACGTTCGTGTACGAGTTCGGCCGACACAGTCCGGTGATGGGGATCCGCGCGGGTCACGCCGTCGAAATCCCGTACGTCTTCGACCACGTCGACGACGCCCACTCACTCGTCGGCCCCGACCCCGACCACGGGCTCGCCGAGCGAATGCACGCCGCGTGGACGTCGTTCGCGATGACGGGCGACCCGGGGTGGACACCGTATCGCCCCGGCGATAAACCGCACCTACTGGTCTGATACCCAGGCGATCCGACGACGGCCACACAGTTGCCGACGTAGACGTAGACGTAGACGTAGACGTAGACGTACGGCAGTCAAATGACGCAGCACGCCTAGCGTCTGATACACAACATGATGTGCAGTTGCACTTCGTTGGCTATCCAGGAGCGGCATGTCGAACCACGGACACCTCATTGGGCATTACGCGGGAACCACACTGCCACCGCAGTACGAATACACGATCACCGGAGAGTCGACCGCACGTCGACTCGAAGCATTCTGCCTGGCCATCGCGGTCGCGGCGGCACTCATCCCGTTCGCATCGCTGCTCTTCCATGCCACAGGCGCATCCGCGTCGACCTTCGCGCTACCGGTTTCGCTGTCTGTCTCAGTGATCCTCGCAATCGGGCTCGTCGTCGCAAGCGGATACGCGATTCGACTCAACTCATGGTTCGCAGCCGCCGCGACGATCCTCGTCTCCATTCTCTTGGGAGCGGCGACGACCTCACCGCCGGTCTTCGTACCACTGCTGATCGGCTGGGGTTTTCTGCTCGCCGCGGTCATCTCGGGATGATCGGGGAGCAACTCTCCGGTGACATCTTCCTGCGGGAGATCGAACGGGCCGGGCTGGCTCCGTACGTTCAGATCGTGCACGGGTTGAAGTACCCCGGCCCGGTCCACGCCGACATCGATCATGCACTCGTGTGCGCGAATCGTGTGCTCCTGGTGGACTCGAAGTACTGGCAGGCGATGCACTGGCGATGGTTCGGCGACGCGATGATCGGCGGGGCCGGCCAGAATCAACAAGTACGCGACAGTGGATTCACCCATGGCGTCGCTGTGGTTCGGCAGATGTTCCACCCGATCGAAGTAGGCGCCGCTGTGCTTCTGCACCCGAGCAGCCCGGGCACGATCACCGTCGACAACTCCATGGCGGGTACACACCCGCCACTGGTCGCCGCCTCCGAAGGCATCGCGCCCCTCCTCGACTGGCTGCGTGGAGCGCTTCCGCCGACCCAGGATGAGTATCGACGCCTCCAATCGCAATCCATGCGGATGGTCCTTTCGATCACGGATGGATTCACTGAACCGTTCGTAGCCTCCACCGCAGCGCCGGCGATCACGCCAGTCGTTCCAGGGGTTGACCAACCGAGCATCGTGCGGTCGACATTGCGCTCGACCGGTTCCGAAGCGGCGAACATCGGCCGGTGGTATCTCAACCGTCGCCGTCGCAAGCACGCCGATTTCCAGCAGAAGGCGTCGCTCGCGGATGCTCGACGGCAGCAACGGCATGCGACACTCATGCAGCGTCGCCAAGAACAGGTCCTCCGGATGCAACATGACGAACTCAATTCCCAGCGCCCGGTCCGGAAGCGGAAGATGTGGTGATCTCGCCGACGGCGAGCCGCGCTCGATCAACCGAGCGACGCTAGACGACCGCTTGTTCGACTACCAGCACGATGGCGACGATCATCATGACGACGCCCGAAACGCGCCCCACAGTTCGCGCGAGGGCCGGACGGGCGCGCAGCGCTCTCCCGGCACCACCGGCGACGGCGGAGTAGACGACCGCGGTGCTCGCGACGTGGACCACGCCGAGACACACGATCTGCACGCCGATCGGCCACGGCGACGACGCCGACGTAAACTGCGGCAAGAGTGCGACGAACAGAAGGAGAACCTTCGGATTGAGGGCACTCACTCCGAAGCCGGTGCGCGCATGCGACTTCCATGAGGCACCACTCGCCGCTGCGACAGCGACCTCCGGGGCGGGCGGATCGCGCAGCGCGCCCCAGCCCAGCCACCCGACGTAACAGGCGCACGCGACCGTCCCTGCCTGCACCCGGATCACCTACCCTCATCAGCCAAAACACTGATTGAAATTCTATGAGAATGATGGTGGGATTACTTCCCTATCTTTCTACGATGTACCGTCCAATGGGGTAGATTCTGTGTCATGGACGCCATCGATAAGAAGATTCTTTCTCTCCTTCAAGAGGATGGGCGGATCTCTGTCACCGATCTGGCCGACCGTGTCGGCTTGAGCATCTCGCCGTGTCACCGCCGCCTCAAGGCCTTGGAGTCGGGTGGAGCCGTCCTCGGGTACCACGCGCAACTCGACCCGGCAGAGCTCGGATTCGCGTTCGAGGCCCTCGTCTTCGTCACGATGGAGGCAGCGACCCGCGATGCGCTCGTCGCGTTCGAGGACGCGGTTGTCGCGGTTCCGCACATCCTGCACGCCCAGCGGCTGTTCGGCGTACCGGACTATCTACTGCGTGTGGTCGCGAAGGACCAGTCCGACTATCAGGAGTTGTACGACGCACGCCTGTCATCGCTCCCCGGCGTCCAGAAGCTGACGTCGACGCTCGTCATGAAGTCTGTCGTCGACGCGCGCGCACTCCCGCTATAGGGGCACCGGATTCTCAGCGCAGGTTGGCTGGCCGCACCACCATGACCGAGCTAGCGCGCCGCCCCTTCTCCTGGACCAGCGCGATAGCCTGCCCGGACGGGTCGACGACGGTGTAGACGCCCTTGTGGCCGATCGGCTCGAGCCAGCGTCCCTGGCTGATCGATTCGGCTTCGTCGTCGGAGATGTCGCGCAGCGGGAAGCAGAGCTTCGCAGCGTCGTCGATGCCCATGCTGAGGCCGGGCTGTGCGGTGACCGCGTCCATCGTGCGGGCGCGTTCGAGGGTGAACGGCCCGACGGCGGTTCGGCGCAGCGCAGTGAGATGCCCGCCGACACCGAGTCCGGCCCCGAGATCGCGTGCGAGAGAGCGAACGTAGGTACCCGACGAACAGTCGACTTCGACGTCGAGGTCAATGAATCCGTCGGTGTGTCGGGTGTCGAGTACGTCGAAGCGAGACACCGTCACCCTCCGCGCGGCGAGTTCGAACTCCTCACCGGTCCGGGCCAACGCGTGCGCGCGTTTGCCGTCGACCTTGATGGCGCTGACGCGTGCAGGCACCTGATCGATCTCTCCGGTCAGCTCGGCGACTCCGGCCGCGATCTGGTCGTCGGTCACCGCGGACGTGTCGAACGTGCCGATCGGGGCGCCTTCGGCGTCGTCGGTGTCGGTTGACTGTCCGAGCCGGATGGTCGCCGTGTACGACTTCGTCGTCAACGACAGCAGGCCGAGAAGTTTGGTCGCACGTTCGATGCCGAGCACGAGGACCCCGGTGGCCATCGGGTCGAGCGTGCCGGCGTGGCCGACGCGGCGAGTCCCGAAAGCCTTGCGCGACTTGGCGACCATGTCGTGGCTGGTGACGCCTGCCGCCTTGTCGAGGACGAGGAGCCCGGCGTTCTCGATGGACAGATCAGCCATGTCAGGTCAGCGCAATCGTGGTCAGGATCAGGCCGTCGGCGACGGCCCAGCGGCCGGGCAGTGTGAGCAGCGGCGCACCCCCGTCGATCGTCGTGCCGTCGACCAGGATGGTCGAGGTGAAAGTGCCGGTGATCGGGCCATCGGCACTGATCGGGTTACCGGTACCGGCCGGATCGCGGTCGAACACGATGTGCGCGTCCTCGAAGCCCAGCCAGCGGTGCGTGATCGGGAACCACGCCTTGTAGGTGGCCTCCTTTGCGCAGAACAGGAGACGATCCCATGCGATCGCATCGTCACGAGTCGCGAGGACATCACGTTCGGCCTGCACCGAGGTGTGGTCGAGCACACCGTCGGGCAGCGCGAGGTGTGGTTCGGCGTCGATGCCGAGCGACCGCACCTGCATCGAGTAGGCGGCGACGGCTGCGCGGTACCCGTCACAGTGCGTCATGCTGCCGACAACCTGGCCGGGCCACAACGGCATGCCCCGTTCGCCACGCAGGATGGGCGCCGGGTCGAAACCCAACTGGGCCAACGCTTGCCGGGCACAATGGCGCGCCGTGATGAACTCACGGCGACGCTTCTCGACAGCCTTCGCGATCAACGGTTCCTCGGCAGGCATCGCTGTCAGACCGGGCGGGTCGTCGAACGTCTCGGCCGCGCCGACACCGGCTGGCATGAGTCGCGAAATCATGCGGTCAATGGTGCCATGCGCTGGAACTACTCCGATTCGCGGGACGCTCGCCGCGCCCGCCGGTCCTCGATGCTGCGCCGAAACTCGGCTGCACGCTCCTCGTAGTCGGGCGGCACCTCGAATCGAAGCCCCTGATGGGGCACGTCTGCGGGGCGGGTTCCCGGGTCGGGCACGATCTGTCTCAGCAGCGGCTCGGGCAGACCACGCCGCTTCCACTCGCGCGGGTAACCGACCGATACCTCCTCGAACCGGACGTCGTCGTACCAGGTGGTCCGCGGAATGTGCAGATGTCCGTAGACGCTGCACATCGCGTTGAAGCGGGTGTGCCAGTCCGCGGTGAGCTCGCTGCCGCACCACAGCGCGAACTCCGGGTACATGAGCACGTCGCAGGGTTCGCGCCGCAACGGCCAATGGTTGATCAGGACCGTCTCCTCCGCCGGGTCGAGCGCTTCGAGACGTCGGAGCGTCTGCGCGACGCGGTCGCGGCCCCACGCGTCGCGTGTGCCGAACGGCTCCGGCGACAGCAGGAACTCGTCGGTTGCGACCACGTTTCGGTCGCGGGCGACGGCCAAGGCCTGGAGCGCCGTCGTGGTCCCTTCCGGTCGGAACGTGTAGTCGTACAGCAGGAACATGGGGACTACGCGCACCGGACCACTCCCGTCGCGCGGGTCGAACAGCGGGTAGATGTCCTCGGGGGTGACGACGCCGATCTCCCGACACGCCTGGACGAGGTAGTCGTAGCGGGCCACCCCGAAGATCTGCAGCGGGTCCTTCGCCGTCGTGTACAGCTCGTGGTTGCCAGGCACCCAGACGACCGTCTCGAAACGAGCCGCGAGACGGCGGAGGGTGTCGATGATGTCGTCGGTGCGTTCGGCGACGTCGCCGGCCACGATCAGCCAGTCGCCCTCCCCCGTCGGCCGGATCCGGTCGATCATGTCTTCGTTTCCACGATGCGCCACGTGCAGATCGCTGATCGCCCAGAGTGTCGCCATGGCGACCATGCTGCCACGGCGGTACCGATCGGCACGCGCGTGGGATTACGGTGGAGCGATGACACGAGCACTCGCGGCCAGCGCCGTGATCGTCGACGACGTGGGCCGCGTCCTCCTCGTCCAACGTGGCCACGAACCCGAGAAGGGGCGCTGGTCGGTGCCCGGCGGCCACGTCGAAGACGGCGAGACATTCGCTGAGGCGGCGCGCCGAGAAGTGCTCGAAGAGACCGGCCTGCACGTGGAAATCGGCGTCGAGCTGTGGGCCGTCGAAGTGCCGTACGGCGAGTTCGGCGTATTCGAGATTCACGACTTCGCGGCGACTGTCCTCGGCGGAACGCTGCACGCCGGGGACGATGCGGACGCAGTCCGGTGGTGCACCGACGACGAGCTGGACTCGCTGCCCCTCACGCGGGGGTTGGCCGGCCACCTCCGTCGAGCAGGCGTGATGTCTCGCCAGTCTCCCGTCTGAACGACGCGGCCACCGCCGCGGCCTATGCTCACGCTGTGAGCGCACTTCTACGGGCCGCGTCCGGTACGGCCGTCCTCGCCGTGTCCAGCTGCATCCCAGCGGTCATGTTCACGATGTCGACGACGCTCGAACCGTGGCTGATCGTCCTCGTGTTGCTCGCGAACGCCGTCGCCTACAGCGCCTTCATCGCCGTGTACGCGAAAGCCGACCGCAAGCGGGCCGCCGCCTACACCGCCCTCGGATCAATGATCATCCCGCTGGCCGTGGCTCTGCTGTCCGGCGACTTCACCATGCCGATCCTGATCGGCTGGCCGTGTACGTATGTCCTCGCGTGGTCGGTCGCACGGGGGCGCAGTATCGGCGTCCTCGGCGTGATCGGGGCCTTCCTCGTCACCGGACTGGGCTACTTCTGCATGTTCGTCTTCATGATCGGCTCCGCGTTGAGCGACGAGCCGATGACGACCACGGTCACCGGAGCCGCCGTCATCAGCAGCGTCACCGCGCTCGCTGCGAACGGCGTCCTGCGCATGGAAGTCGCCGTGCGCGAAGCGATCCGGGCCGCCTGAGATCGCCCTGGCAGACCGCTCTCCGAGCGGGCCGAACAAGGACACGATCGAGCCCTTCTGCCGCACCGAGGCCGGGCGTACGGTGGGGTCATGAGCGACGCACAGGTGATCATCGGTGGAGGATTGGCGGGCGCCAAAGCTGCGGAGGCGCTCCGCGATCAAGGGTACGACGCGGCGATCGTGCTGATCGCCGAGGAGCAGCATCTCCCCTACGAGCGACCACCGCTCTCGAAGGGATACCTCGCGGGCAGCGACGAGCGCGCGGACGCGTTCACCTTCGACGCGGACTGGTACGTGGCCCACGACATCGACGTCCGCATCGGTGTCCGCGCCGTTCGTATCGACCGCGACGCGCACGAGGTACATCTCGACGACGGAACACCCGTCGCGTACTCGAAGCTATTGCTGGCGACCGGTTCGTCGTCGCGACGCATGGACGGCGCCGACGGAGCGCTCTATCTGCGGAGCATCGACCAGTCCGAGCAGATCCACGACGCCATCGGCCCGGGGCGGCACCTCGTCGTAGTCGGCGGCGGTTGGATAGGCCTGGAAGTCGCCGCCACCGCACGCCAGTCGGGCAGCGACGTCACGCTGATAGAACCCCAGGAGCAGCCGTTGGAGAAGATCCTCGGCTCGCGGATCGGACGTGTGTTCGCCGACCTGCACCGCGAGCACGGGGTCGACCTCCGACTCGGCGTGGGCGTCGACACGGTGGCGCCCCGATCGGTCACGACCGGCGACGGAGATCAGATTCCCGCCGACGCTGTCCTCGTCGGCATCGGCGCCGTCCCGAACGTCGACCTCGCCCGCGACGCCGGACTGGATGTCTCCAACGGCGTCGACGTGAACGCGCGCCTGCAGACCAGCGACCCCGACATCTATGCGGTCGGCGACATCGCCAACCACGATCACCCGTCGCTCGGGCGTCTGCGCGTGGAGCACTGGGCGAACGCCCAGAATCAGCCAGCGGTCGCGGTCGCGAACATGCTCGGCGGTACACAGGTCTATGACCGTCTCCCCTACTTCTTCACCGACCAGTACGACCTCGGCATGGAATACCGCGGATACGCGTCGGGCGAGAACGACGTCGTCGTCCGCGGCGACACTGCGACGCGCGAGTTCCTCGCCTTCTGGCTCGCCGACGGCGCCGTCGGCGCAGGCATGAACGTGAACATCTGGGATCAGGGCGACGCCATCGCCGAACTCATCGCATCCGGGAGGACCGTGGACGTCGACAGGCTCGCCGATCCGAACGTCCCCCTCGACGAGGTCTGACCCCTACCGCACCCACGCTCCGGAACGGACCCGCCAGGCGACGGCTCCGAGCCGCGTGAGCATGAAGAGCAGCAGGCCCGTCCAGATTCCGGCAAGCCCCCAGTCGAAGACGAGGGACAGCCAGATCATCGGGAAGAACGCGCACAGCGCGCCGGCGAGCGTCGCGGTCCGCAGGAACGCGGCGTCTCCGCTGCCGAGCAGGACGCCGTCCAGCGCGAACACGACTCCGGCAACCGGCAGCATCGCGACGAAGAACCACCACGGGGTGGTGATCGCGTCGAGGACCGCGGCGTCCGAACTGAAGATCTTCGGCAGCACCCCTGCGCCGGCCGCCAGCATCGCGGCGAGCACCGCAGACACCGCGAGCGACGTCCCGGTGACGCTGCGGGCAGTACGTCGAGCGACATCGAAAGTCTTGGCGCCCAACGCCGCGCCGACGAGTTGCTGCGCGGCGATCGCGAGGGAGTCGAGCAGCAGCGACGTGAACTCCCACAATTGCAACACGACCTGATGCGCGGCCACCTGCGCGACGCCGAAGCGGGCGGCGACCGCGGCGGCCGACACGAAACAGATCTGGAATGACAGACTCCGCACAATGAGATCGCGGCCCATCCGCACCTGCGCGGCGATCACCGAACGATCCGGGGCGAGACCGGCGGGCGCTGCACGGACCAACCGTGTACCGAAGAGCACACCGGTGATCGACTGCCCGACGAGATTGGCTACCGCACTGCCGTTGAGTCCCAGACGAGGCAGACCGGCCACCCCGTGTACCAACCCGACGCACAGCACAGCGCCGACAGCGAGGCCGCCCACCACGTAGTAGACGGGTCGACGCGTGTCCTGAACGCCGCGCATCCATCCGTTGCCCGCCATCGCGACGAGAATCAACGGCACACCGAACACTGCGATCCGCAACCATCCCGCAGCGTCTGCTGCGACCGTCTCGTCGGGGACGAGAGCACCGGTCACCCACGGTGCTGCCAGCCAGCCGACCACCACAATCACGGCGCCGACACCGAGCGCGATCCAGGTCGCCTGCACGCCCTCGACGATCGCGCGATCACGGTCGCCGCTGCCGTACGCGCGCGCAGACCGCGCCGTCGTCCCGTACGACAGGAACGTCAACTGGGTGCTGATGACCGACAGGACGAGCGTCGCGACCGCCAACGCGGCGAGCTCGGCGGCGCCGAGGCGACCGACGACCGCGAGGTCGAGCATGAGGTAGAGCGGCGGCGCGACGAGCACGACGAGCGCCGATGCGGCGAGCCGGAGCACGAGTGCCTACAGTTGAGCGCGCAACCGGGCGATGACGTCGGCCGCCGTCCCCGAATCGGAGTATCCAGCGGCGCGGGTGTGCCCACCGCCACCGAGAGCACGCGCCACCGGAACGAGGTCGACGGACGTCTTGCTGCGCAGCGACACCGTCCACTCGCCCGGCGTCGCCTCCTTGAAGACTGCCGCCACTTCGGCTTCGCGCGCAGTCCGGACGACGTCGATGACGCTCTCCGAATCGTCCCATGCGAGTCCGGCCATCTCATCGGCGGTGACCGTCGCGTACACCAGACCTCGACCGTCGCACGCCTGCTCGTCGAGCACGGACGTGCCCAGAACGGTAGAGACCATCTGCAGCCACGAGTACGGGTGCGAGTCGAGCAGCGCACGACTCCACTGCGCCGCGTCGACCCCCGATTCGAGGAGTCGGGCCGCGACGTGGAACGACGCCGGCCGCGCCCACTTGAATGAACCCGTGTCGGTGACCAGACCCGCATACAGGCAGGTCGCGATGTCGGCCGTCAGATCGACGCCGAGCTCGTCCAACACCTGCAGCACCAGCACCGCCGTGCAATCCGACTCGGGGTCGATGAAATCAAGATCACCGAATCCCGCATTCGACACGTGGTGATCGATGCAGACTCGGGTGTCCGCCGCCGTGAACACGTCCTCGTACGCGCCCAGACGACTGACCGTCGCCGCATCGACCGCGACCGCGACCTCGCCCGGCGAGGGAGGGGTCAACGGCGCGATGAGGTCGGCGCCGGGCAGCTCGTGCAGCACACCGGGCAACGTCTCCGGACCGGAGAACCCGCACCGTACAGCGACGCCGAGGGACCTCAGTCCGAGGCCGAGCCCCAGCGCACTGCCGATCGTGTCGGGGTCGGGTCGGACGTGACTGATAATCACGACCGAAGCCCGGTCACGTAGCGCGTCTGCTATCTGTGCTGCGGACGCCCGCGTCACCCGCGTCGGTCCTCACCGGACGAGCGTTCGTCCCCAGTAAGACCCACAGCGGGGTCATGGGGCTCATCGGGTTCGGAATCATCGGCTTCGGAATCGCCGTCATGCCGATAGGGGTCGCTGTCGCCCGCAGGCTTCGCTTCCTCTGCGGCCCGCGCCACCATCTCGTCCTGTGCGCGCGCACGAGCCAACAGCTCGTCCATCGCGCGTGTCGCGTCCGGCACCGTGTCCAATTCGAACCGGAGGCTCGGAGTGAACCGGACGCCGGTTCCTGCGCCGACCTTGGAACGCAGCGCCCCGGTGGCGGCGGCCAGGCCGGCCGCCGCCCCCACGACGTCTGGTTCGGCGTCGACCGATTCGCCCATCACCGTGTAGAAAACCGTCGCATCGTGCAGATCCCCGGTCACCCGACAATCCGTGATCGTCACGTGGGCCAGGCGGGGATCTTTGATCTCCGACCCGATAGCGCTCGCCACTATGGTGGTGATCCGCTTCGCGAGCCGCGCGGCTCGTGCATGATCGACCATCAGTCTCGTGCCTTCTCCACCGTCTCGTAGCTCTTGATGACGACGTCGACTGCGTTGAACTCCTGCGACGCCGTCATCAATCCCTCGCCTTCTCGACCATTTCGTAGGTCTCGATGACGTCGTCGACCTTGATGTCGCCGTAGGTGAGCGTCAGACCGCACTCGAAGCCTTCGCGGACCTCGGTGACATCGTCCTTCTCACGACGCAGCGACGACACGGTCAGGTTCTCGGCGACCACGGTGTTGTCACGCAGCAGACGCGCCTTGGCGTTGCGACGGACCACACCCGACTGCACCATGCAGCCTGCGATGTTGCCGACCTTGGACGACTTGAAGATCGCGCGGATCTCGGTGCGACCCAACTCGACTTCTTCGTAGATCGGTTTGAGCATGCCCTTGAGCGCTGCTTCGATCTCCTCGATCGCCCGATAGATCACCGAGTAGTAGCGGATCTCGACGCCTTCGCGGTTCGCCAACTCCGTCGCCTTGCCTTCAGCACGGACGTTGAAGCCGATGATGATCGCGTCGGACGCGGCAGCGAGGTTGACGTTGGTCTCCGTGACGCCACCGACACCGCGGTCGATGATGCGCAACGACACCTCGTCGTCGATCTCGATGCCCAGGAGCGCCTCTTCGAGGGCCTCGACGGTACCCGAGTTGTCGCCCTTGAGGATCAGGTTGAGCTGGCTGGTCTCCTTGAGAGCCGAGTCCAGGTCTTCCAGGCTGATCCGCTTGCGGCTGCGTGCGGCCAGCGCATTGCGCTTGCGCGCATTACGACGGTCCGCGATCTGACGCGCGGTCCGATCCTCTTCGACGACCAGCAAGTTGTCGCCTGCGCCCGGGACGGACGTGAAGCCGACCACCTGCACCGGACGGGACGGCAGCGCTTCCGCGACATCCTCGCCGTGCTCGTCGACCATGCGACGGACGCGACCGTAGGCGTCGCCCGCGACGATCGAGTCACCGACCCGCAGGGTGCCGCGCTGGATGAGCACCGTCGCCACCGGACCCCGACCGCGGTCGAGGTGCGCTTCGATGGCCACACCCTGTGCGTCCATGTCGGGGTTGGCACGCAGATCGAGCGATGCGTCGGCCGTCAATAGGACGGCTTCGAGCAGTGCGTCGATGTTCTCGCCCTGCTTCGCCGAGATATCGACGAACATCGTCTCGCCGCCGTATTCCTCGGGGATCAGACCGTACTCGGTGAGCTGGCCGCGGATCTTCTGCGGGTCAGCGCCTTCCTTGTCGATCTTGTTGACCGCCACGACGATCGGCACGTCAGCCGCCTGCGCGTGGTTCACTGCCTCCACCGTCTGCGGCATGACGCCGTCGTCGGCGGCGACCACGAGGATCGCGATGTCGGTCGCCTTGGCGCCACGGGCACGCATGGCGGTGAACGCCTCGTGACCCGGGGTGTCGATGAACGTGATCAGGCGATCGTCACCGTTGAGGTGAGTGTTCACCTGGTACGCACCGATGTGCTGGGTGATGCCGCCGGCCTCCGAACCGCCGACGTTCTCCTTACGGATTGTGTCGAGCAGTCGCGTCTTACCGTGGTCGACGTGACCCATGACGGTCACCACCGGCGGACGCTGCTGGAGATCTTCTTCGTCGCCTTCGTCCTCGCCGTAGGTGAGGTCGAACTTCTCGAGAAGCTCGCGGTCCTCGTCCTCCGGACTGACGACCTGGACGCTGTAGTTCATCTCCGAGCCGAGCAGCTCAAGCGTCTCGTCGTTGACCGACTCGGTCGCCGTCACCATCTCGCCGAGGTTGAACAACGCCTGGACGAGCGCTGCCGGGTTGGCGTCAATCTTCTCCGCGAAGTCCGACAGTGATGCGCCGCGGGCGAGACGGATGGTCTCACCGTTGCCGCGAGGCAGACGGACGCCGCCGACTGCGGGAGCCTGCATCGAGTCGTACTCTTGACGCTTCTGACGCTTCGACTTGCGTCCACGGCGCGGGGCGCCGCCCGGACGCCCGAACGCACCCGCGGCACCGCCACGACCACGGTTGCCGCCACCGGGACGACCGCGGAAACCGCCGCCTGCCGGTGCGCCGCCACCGGGACCGCCACCACCGGGGCCGCCACGGAAACCGCCGCCGCCACCGGGGCGACCGCCGCCGCCACGACCGCCCGGTCGTGCGTCGGGACGAGCCGCGCGCTGCGGCATCGCACCCGGCGACGGGCGGGACGGCATATTGCCGGGGCTAGGACGGGGGCCGCCCTGACCTGCGGGCGGACGGCCGGAGCCTGCGCCCTGCTGGCCGGGACGTCCCGCACCGGGACGACCGCCGCCGGGGCGGGGTCCACCCTGGCCGGGGCCGGGTCGCGGACCCTGCGGGCGGGGCGCCGGCGCGGGCGCCGATGAGAACGGGTTGTTGCCGACACGCGGGGTGCGCGGGCCGGGACGCGGACCCGGGCGGGGTCCGGGAGCCTTCTGACCACCGGGCGCGGGTGCCGATGCGGCGGGAGCCTGCGGGGTCTCCGGCGTCGGAGCCGGAGTGGGTGCGGGCGCCGGAGTCGGGGCCGGCGCGGGCTTCGGTCCGGGACGCGGGCCCGGGGTCGACGCCGACTTCGGCCCCGGAGCGGCCGGAGCCGATGCTTCGGGAGCGGACGGCGCAGCCGGGGCCGGCTTCGGGGCTCCGGGCTTGGGGCCGCCCGGCTTGGCCGCCGACGGCTTGGGGGACGACGGCTTCTGTGAAGCACTCTGGGACGAGTCGTTCTGGGACGACTCTTTCTGGGACGACTCTTTCTGGGACGACGCCTTCTGGACGTCACCTCCGGCGTCGCCGCCGGAGAAAGATTCGCGGAGTCGACGGGCCACGGGGGCCTCGACTGTCGATGACGCGGACTTGACGAACTCGCCTTGTTCCTTCAGACGTTCCAGCACCTTCTTGCTGGGGACGCCGATCTCCTTGGCCAGTTCGTGAACGCGGGCCTTGCCTGCCACTGCTCTCCTCACTTGGAGGTCGAGCGGGCATCCCGCTGCGACCTCAGTTAATTCGGGTCAACGTGCTCATCGTGGAGACTTCACGGTGTGCTCATGTCTTCTGCTACCTGTCCTGATTCCCTACGGAATCGTCTCGGTGATCTCGACGATCAGATCGGCGAGGTCGTCGGGGGCCACGGTGAAACCGCGATCCCGTAGCGCCGGTCCGAATGCCTTGCGCCGCACCGCTGCCGACACGCAGTCGGGGTCGCGATGCAGCCAGGCTCCTCGTCCCGGCAGCGTCCTGCTCACATCTACCACGACGGTCTGCGTACTGTCGGGCGCCGGTCGCACGACTCGAACCAGGGATGATGCGAGATCGCGGCGTCGGCATCCGATGCACGTGCGGACCGGAACGGTCGACGTTAGAGGAGCCATCGATCAGTCTATCTCATCAGCGGGGCTAGTCGATACGTCACCGTCAGCGACGCCGCCATCTGTGACGACTCCCTCACTCACGTCGGCGTCCTCACGCGGACCGCCGTCGCCGGTGTCCGAGCGGATGTCGATTCGCCACCCGGTCAACCGGGCCGCCAGCCGAGCGTTCTGCCCCTCCTTGCCGATGGCCAGCGACAGCTGATAGTCGGGCACGATGACGCGGGCAGCGCTCGTCTCATGGTCGATCACGGTCACCGAGAGCACCTTGGCGGGCGAGAGCGCATTGCCGACGAACACGGCCGGATCGGAGGCGAAGTCGATGATGTCGATCTTCTCGCCGGACAGCTCGCTCATCACGTTGCGCACGCGCTGCCCCATCGGGCCGATGCAGGCGCCCTTCGCATTGAGTCCGTTAACGCCGGTGTGGACCGCGATCTTCGATCGGTGGCCCGCCTCGCGGGCGACCGCGACGATCTCGACGGAGCCGTCGGCGATCTCGGGGACTTCGAGCGAGAACAGCTTGCGGACGAGGTTCGGGTGAGTCCGCGACAGCGTGATCTGCGGTCCGCGCATACCACGGGCGACCCCGACGACATAGCACTTGATCCGGTCACCGTGGTTGTAGCTCTCCCCCGGAACCTGCTCGACGGACGGGATGATTCCTTCGGCGGCGTTCGCGTCGGTGCCGATCTGCACGACGACGATGCCTTTCGAGTTCAGACGCGCGTCGGCCTGCACGACGCCGCCGACGACCTCACCCTCGTGCGCGACGAGATCGCCGTAGGTCTTCTCGTTCTCGGCGTCGCGCAGACGCTGCAGGATCACCTGGCGCGCCGTCGTGGCGGCGATGCGGCCGAAGCCCTCGGGGGTGTCGTCCCACTCGTGGACGACGGCACCGGCCTCGTCGACTTCCTGCGCCATCACGCGGACCGCCCCGGACTTCCGGTTGACGTCGATGCGAGCGTGCTGAGCGAATCCGTCGGTGTGGCGGTATGCAGTGAGCAGGGCCGTCTCGATGGCGGTGATGACCGTGTCGATCGACACGCCCTTGTCCGCCTCGATCAGCCGCAGCGCGTTGATGTCGATGTGCATGGCAGGTGCTCCTATTCGCTTGTCGGTTCCAGTTATGTGTTCGCGATTATGTATTCAGTTATCTGAGTGTTCAGTCGTGATCGGGCTCGGTCGTGATCGGGCTCAGTCGTGATCGGGCGTGGCGGTGTCCGCGGGAGCGCGGCGGCGCGCGATCTCCGTATCGTCGAGCCCGCACGCGCGGAGCTCTGCTTCACCAGGCCGCCGGAAGTCGACGTCCACGACGGCCTTCTCGACGCTGTCGAGGGGCACGCCCACGGTCGTGATCCGCCCCTTGTCGGCGATGACCAGCGTGACCGTGTCACCGTCGAGCGGGCCGATGCGCGCGGCGAGGCTCACAGTGCTGCCGTCGAGCGTGTAGTCGAGTTTCACGGCACGGCCAGCGTTGCGTCGCCAGTGCCGGGGTAGCGTGAGCGGCCGTCCGATCCCCGGCGTGGTGACTTCCAGATCGTAGGGTTGCGCGCCCATGAGGTCGGCCTCTTCGAGCGCCGTGTCGAGTTCGCGGCTGAGCTCGGCGAGCGCGTCCAGGTCGGCGCCACCGTCACGGTCGACGACGACGCGGATGTCGCGACGTCCCGGCGGGGTCAACACCGCGATCTCTTCGAGGTCGTAACCGACCGCGCTGAGGATCGGCTCCACGACGAGCCCGATGGCTTCGGCCTTATCACCGCTCATACGCAATCGTCTCCTCGTTGTGTTCTGGCCGGGTTGTGTTCTTGGCCGGGTCGGCGGCATCGGTGATGTCGTGATTGTCGTCCGTGCCACCCACCGCGCCCGCGGCGCGGCGGTACCGAGTTTACGTGCGACGCGGTGCCCGTTCAGGGCCTGCTGAGTGTAGTCGATTTCCGACCCTGGCAGAATTTGACGACGTGAGCGTCCGTTCAACAGACTTCAGTCCCTCCCGTCGCACCGTGCTGCGCGGCGCCGCCGCCATTCCGATAGCGGTCGCAACCGGTGCCGCGGTGTCCGCGTGCGGGCCGACGACTGACGAGGAACGCGACCTCGCCGACATGCTGGTGACGCATGCGCAGGCCGCGGTCCGCCAGCAGAAGGCCGCGGCGGCGTTGGCGCCCCGCACCACCGAGTACACGGCGGCGTTGACCGTCGTCGCGCAGCAACGAGGCGAGCACGCGCAGGCGTTGCGCGACGAGATCGGCCGGGTCCACTCGTCGTCGGCCGATCAGATCGACGATCCAGGTCCAGCGCTGCCGACGCTCGACGCGCTGCGCGGCGCACTCGCCTCGTCGACGCGTGCGGCGGCCGACGGCGCCGTCCTCGAATCCGACTTCGTCGCGGGTCTCCTCGCGTCGATCTCGGCGTCCTGTAAGACTCTCGCGGAGGTCCAGCTCGCATGACCCAGAACGACGCCCTCACCACAGCGGTCGACGCCGAGTTCGCGGCAATCTTCACCTACGGCCTCACGACCGCGTTCGTGGGATCCGACCAGCGCAACACCGTCGGCGAGTACATCGCCGAGCACCGGGTGCGCCGTGACGAGTTGAACGCCGCACTGGTCTCGGCGGGAGTGGCCGAGCAGGTCCCGGCCGCCGGCTACACGCTCCCGTTCGAGGTGACCGACGACACGACCGCGGTCAAGGCTCTCCTGCAGGCCGAGACGACGTGCGCGAGCACCTACCGTGCGCTCGTCGAGCAGGCCGACGACGGCAAGATCCGGCGGCTCGGGGTGGACGGACTCACCGACACCGCCATGCGGACCACCTTCTGGCGAGGCGTGGCAGGCCTGTCCCCGTCGACCGTCGCGCTTCCGGGCGCACGGTAGTTGGCCCTGAACCGGTTGGCCCCGAGCCAGTTGGCCCCGGCCCCGGTCCTCTGGGGAATGCGCGTCAGCGGCGCACAGCCCGCACGATGGCGTCTTGCGCGCCGTCGACCGGCACTTCGGTCGACTCTCCGCTGAAACGATCACGGATTTCGACGGCGCCGTTGGCCCAGCCGCGCCCGACGACCACGACGACGGGCATGCCGAGGAGCTCGGAGTCCTTGAACTTCACGCCCGGCGACGCTTTGCGATCGTCGAGCAGGACCGAGAGTCCGGCGGCGTCGAGTTTCTCGGCGAGCTCGCCTGCGCCGGCGATCGCGACGTCGTCCTTGTTGGCGATCACGAGGTGTACGTCGAACGGCGCGACCTCGCGCGGCCAGCGCAGCCCCTTCTCGTCGTGCATCTGTTCGGCGAGGACCGCAACCATGCGCGAGACGCCGAGCCCGTATGAGCCCATCGTCACGCGGACCGGTTTGCCGTTCTCGCCGAGGACGTCGAGGCCGAAGGCGTCGGCGTACTTGCGGCCGAGTTGGAAGATGTGGCCGATCTCGATGCCCTTGGCCGATTCGAGAACCCCGGCTCCGTCGGGCGACGGATCGCCGTCGCGGACCTCGGCGGCTTCGATCACGCCGTCCGGCGTGAAGTCGCGGCCTGCGACGAGGTTCACGTAGTGACGGCCCTGCTCGTCGGCTCCGGTGATCCACGACGTGCCGTCGACGACGCGCGGGTCGACCAGATAGGTGAGCTCTGCGGTTTGGACGCCCTTCGGGCCGATGTATCCCTTGACGAGTGCCGGATTAGCGGCGAAGTCGGCGTCGTCGAGGAGTTCGACTTCGCTCGGCTCGACCGATGCTTCGAGACGTTTGAAGTCGACTTCGCGGTCGCCGGGCACGCCGATCGCGGTGATCTCCCAGTCGCCGCCGGGCTGACGGATCTTGACCATGACGTTCTTGAGCGTGTCGGCGGCCGTGTAGTCGCCGTCGAGGGTCGCGTCGGCCCAGGCGACGAGCGACTCGATAGTCGGGGTGTCGCCGGTCTCGTACGACACGGCGGCCGGCAGTCCGTCGAACGGTAGCGCGTCGGGCCCCGTGGTGGCGACGGCTTCGACGTTAGCCGCGTAATCCGATTCGGTGCTGCGGACGAATGTGTCCTCACCGACGTCGCACACGGCGAGGAACTCTTCAGACCTGCTGCCGCCCATCGCTCCCGCGGTCGCCCGCACGATGACATATTCGACGCCGAGCCTGTCGAAGATCCGTTGATAGGCGGCGCGGTGCTTGTCGTAGGACGTCTGCAACGCGTCGTCGTCGAGGTCGAACGAGTACGAGTCCTTCATGACGAACTCGCGCCCGCGCAGCAGGCCGGCGCGGGGACGCTCCTCGTCGCGGTACTTGGTCTGCACCTGGTAGAGGATGACGGGCAGATCCTTGTACGAGCTGTACTCGCCCTTCACCAGTTGAGTGAAGATCTCCTCGTGGGTCGGGCCCAGGAGCATGTCCGCACCCTTGCGGTCCTTGAGTCGGAAGAGGTTGGGACCGTACTCGGTCCAGCGACCCGTCGCCTCGTACGGGTCACGCGGAAGCAGCGCGGGCAGCAGGATCTCTTGCGCGCCGATCGCGTACATCTCCTGGCGCACGAGGCTCTCGACGTTGCGGAACACCTTGAGCCCCAACGGCAGCCACGAGTACACACCAGGTGCGCTGCGTCGGATGTAGCCGGCGCGCACCAACAGCTTGTGGCTCGGCACCTCCGCGTCGGCGGGGTCGTCTCGAAGCGTGCGGAGGAACAGGTCGGACATGCGTGTGATCACGGTGTACCAGCTTAGTTGTGGCGCCTACGGGTTCGTTAGGGTGGTCGCGTGCTCGTGATCCTGCCTCCTTCGGAGACCAAGTCCGACGGCGGGAAGTCCGCCCCGCTCGACCTTGACTCGTTGTCGCTGCCGGAGTTGAACGCCGTTCGACGCCGTATCGCCAACGCGGTCGTCGAACTCGCGGGCGATCTCGCAGCCTCACGTACCGCCCTCGGTCTCGGTGCCACGGACGCTGCGATCGCCGAGGTGGCACGCAACGCCGAACTGTGGAGGGCGCCGACGCGTCCAGCGATCACGCGCTATACCGGCGTGCTGTACGACGCCCTCGATTATCCGGGTATGACGCGGGCGTCAAAGGCGAAGGCCGCCGACAGGCTGATGATCGGGTCGGCGCTGTTCGGTGTGGTGTCGGCGACCGACCTGATTCCGGCGTACCGCTTGTCCGGCGGCTCCAAGCTGCCCGGGTTAGGAACCCTGGGTGCGGCGTGGAAGCCTGCACTGTCGCCTGCCCTCGATGCGCTCGACGATTTCGTCGTCGATCTGCGGTCGGGTGTCTACCAGAAGCTGGGACCGGTGGACGGCGCGGTGTCGGCCACCGTCGTCACCGAGTTGGCCAACGGCTCACGCAAGGTGGTCAGCCATTTCAACAAGCATCACAAGGGTCTCGTCGCGCACGAGCTGGTGCGGACGCGCCGCACCGTCCGCGATGTCGACGGACTCGCCGCAGTGCTCTCGGACGCGGGCCAACGCGTCGAGATCACGTCGCCAATCGAGATCACCGTGGTGACCGAGGGCTGATCTGGCGAGGACCGGAGGGCGCTCAGGTCGCCGGGGTAGGCGCCGATAACGTCTGCACCCTTCTCGACGGCGTATTCGACAGCGCCGTGCAGGAGCCGCTGTCCGATCCCGCGGCGTCGGCGGCCGCCACGCGTCCGGAGGCAGAAGATCGTCCACGGGTCGCCGTCGCTGGTCGGCGGATACGTGCTGTGATCGGCCATGGCACGGATGTCGCTGCGTCTCGCGACGCCCGCCCAACCCACGACGTCGCCCACCTCGTCGTATGCGAGAACTCCCGGTTCGGGACGACGACCGCACAGCTCGAACACCGCTTGGCGACGGGCCTCGGCGTCGAGGTTTGTCGCGGAGGCCCCCAGTCGGTAGGTGGGGCACCAACATGCGATGGCGTCGGGCCGACGTTTCGGCCCGAGCATGGTCTCCACGTCGTCGAACACGTCTTGGGTCGCAGCGCGGAAGGTCAGGTTCGGTACGTCGGACACGTTCCCTCCTCTCCCTTGTTCTCAGGGTCCTTGTTCTCAGGGTCCCTCGTCTCGGCGCGGCCCGCGACCGGTGCGCATCAGAACGGCGGCTCGCCCCAATCGTGGGCCGAGGCGGCGACGCGGGCCTGTTCAGCTTCTCGCGCCCGGCGATTGGCCGCGCGGACCCGCATGCGATAGCGGTGTTTGGCCCGCGTGCGCGAGTAGGGGCGGTCCGGGCCTGCGCCGAACTCGATCGTCGGGGATTCGACGATCGGGCCGTGCGTGCACGGGATCAACCCGAGTTCGGGCAGCAGCCACGAGTTCATCGCGCGCGAACGCGTGGTCATCCCGTCGGGCGAGGTGATCTCGACCCAGAACACGCCGTTCGCGTCGACGATCAACTCGTCGACCCACCCGGGGACGTGAGTCTTCAAGCCGTGATGGAATTCGCACTTGGGCGCCAGGTTGCACGCGCACGTCGGTCCGCCTGCGCACGGGTCAGAGTGGTCGAACTCGACGACGTGGTCGAGGTCCGACTCGTATGCGGGCCGGTCGCACCCGACCCACGAGCACTGGCCGTGGAGGGCGCGGATCGCCGCGTCCGCGGCGGCTGTCGGACGGTACGGATTTCCGGCCTGCGCCATCCCACCGAGCAGGTCGCCGAGGTCGAGGTCGCGGACCACCGCGTCGGACCGCTGCGCCAGCTCCCGGGCGTGCGGAGCCGAGATGGGCCCGAATCCGTCGAGATAGGCAGGCAGATCGGACTGTCCGGACAACGTCTCGCCGCGCACCACGACGTGCAGGACGACCCGCTTGCAGCGGGCTGCGACGGATTGTTCGTCGAGTTCGGCGGCGCAGTCGTCACGACCGCACTCGCAGACGAACGGCGTGCCGTTGATGCGCGCGATCGCCGCGTCGCTGCGACGCTCGTTCTTGGTGCGCGGATCGTTCGAGCACACACCGCTGATGATCGCGTCAACCACCTTCTTCGACACGGCCACGTCAGCGGCGTCGGCGGTGACGACGAACTCGGACAGTGCCTCGTTGACCGGGTTGACGGCGACCCTCTTCGAAGCCCTCGCCGCTGCACGCGTGCGTCGAGCCGCATCCGGGTCGAACTCGGCGACGACTGCCGCGACGATCGATTCGACGATCGCGCGCGAGAGCTTGCCCGCTTCTTGCAATCGCAGCGCGGCCTCGGCGTCGATCGCCGCGAGCACGTCGACGTCGTCGACCAGCGCCACCTGGGCGAGCACACCGTCGAAGAAGTACGGCGTGAGGACGCCGTCGCGCATGAGCCTGCCGAGCATCGGGGCCTCGTCGATGCACCGCTCGGCATTCTCCACGAACCGCTCCGCCGTGTGCTGACGTGCACCCGCAGCCTGCGCGTACAACGTCGCCGTCTGGCAGATCGGGTCGTAGACGCGCGTGAACACGTCGGCCGCCTGCCCGTCGGCACTGACCTCGTCGGCGGCGGCCACGGTCATCCGCCGCAGCCGATTGACGGCCTCGAACTGATACCACCGGATGAGACCGGCGAACCCGTCCGCGCGGGCAGCGAACGCCGCCAGCGCAGCGCGCTCATCGCGCGAACCCGCCTCCCCCTCAGGCCGCGGGACCCGAATGATGATCGCGTCGTCGGTCACCTCCACCGAGGAACCCGCGACACTGGCCGGGCCGGTCATCGTGGTGGTCATGGCACTCCCCCCGTGTTCGAACTTGTGTTCTATATTACAGTGTCGAACACACGTTCGCAAGGAGTCGTGATGTATGGCGCCGTGATGTACGGCGGCGTGATGTACAGCGACGACGAATGACGCGCGAGCGGTCGTCGAGCGCACAAAGCGACTTCGGCCAGCGCTCAGAGCACCTGTTCGACCTGCTACTTGGCTTGCGGGAAGAACCACTGGTCGTCGTCGGCTTCACCCGGTTCGTCGTCGTCGATGCTGACGTCGACGACCTCGTCGAGCTGAGCCCTTTGCGCGCGGAGCCGACCGTAGCCGTACGCGGCCGCCATGCCGATCACTCCGGTGACCAGACCGATCACCATCTGGACGTCGCCCGACTCGGTCCCGGCGTCCGCGGAGATCCGGTAGATCCAACCGTTCAACGCGGTGACCGCGAGCGCTCCGAACACGAGTGGAGCGACGATCGTGGTCCACGTGCTCGGCGCGAGCGGTTCGATCCCCGCGCGACGCCGATACACCTGCCAGCACGACATGACGATCACCGCGAGGGCGATCAACGCGGCCGTCTGGGCCGGATGGACGAACCACGAGACGATCGCCGCGACCAGAAGTAGCGCGCCAGTCAACCAGCCGACGATTCGAGCGGTCACAGCGGCACCGCGCGGTCGGCGTCGGTGAACCCGGCGACCGGCCCGATCACCGCGATGGCGGGCGCGATCAGATTCTGTTCGCCCGCGACCCGAGCGGCATCGGCGAGATCAGCGCGAATGAGCCGCTGGTCTGGGCGGGACGCGTTCTCGATGAACGCCACCGGCGTCGCACCGGGACGACCGCCGTCCAGCAAGGCCTGCGCGAAGGCGTCGATCCGCTTGACCGCCATCATCAACACGATCGTGCCCCGCAACCTGGCGAGAGCACTCCAGTCGGTCAACGAGTCCGGATGGTCGGGCGCGACATGCCCGGAGACGACGACGAACTCGTGCGCCACTCCGCGGTGCGTCACCGGGATGCCCGCGAGTTCCGGCGCCGAGATCGGGCTCGTCACGCCGGGCACCACCGTCACCGGGACACCCGCGTCGACACACGCCTGCAGTTCCTCGAATCCCCGGCCGTAGACGTACGGGTCACCGCCCTTGAGTCGGACCACGAACTTCCCGGCCTTCGCGCGCGCGACAAGGATCTCGTTGATCTTCTCCTGGCGCATCGCGCGGCCGTACGGAACCTTCGCGGCGTCGATCAACTCGACCTGCGGTCCTAGTTCGTCCAGCAACGAGACCGGAGCGAGTCGGTCGGCGACCACGACATCGGCCTCGGCCAACAGGCGACGCCCGCGCACCGTGATGAGGTCGGCGGCGCCTGGACCGCCGCCGACCAGTGCGACGCCGGGCGCATGGCTCACGCTCTCGGTGACGGTCAACGACGAACCGTCGGCGAACGCCGCGGTGATCGCGGCACGAACCGCAGCCGAACGACGGTGATCGCCGCCGGCGAGAACACCGAACTGGAGGTCACGATGGTGGCCGGACGCCGGCGTCACCGCGGTGCCCGCCTTCCCGTCATCGGCGCGGACACAGAACACCCGCGCCTCCGTCGCCTCGGCGACGACTGCCGCGTTCACGTCGGGGTCGTCGGTGCACGCGATCGCGTACCAGGCGCCGTCGAGGTCCCCCTCCGCGTACGCGCGTTGATGCACAGTGATCGCAGGCTCCGATTCCACCGTCGGCGTCGGATCTATTGCGATCACATGCACGTCGGCTCCGGCCGCCACAAGATTCGGGATCCGACGCTGAGCGACACTGCCGCCTCCGACGACGACCACCCGGCGTCCACGCAGGTCGAGTCCCGCCAGATAATGAGCTTGCACCATGGCAGTCCAGCCTAGTCTGGCGTGTGGTCTCGACTGCGCTCGACCGGTGGTGAGAGGATCGACCGCGCGTGTGCGTTCAGGCGGATCTCGCGGCGCGCGCGAGGGCGCGAGCCCTCGACTCCTCGAAACGCGCGACCTTCACGTCCATCTGAGCCAGATAGTCCGCGAGCTTCTCGCGGTACAGCTCACCCAGCGGACCGAAGTCGTCGCGGTCGAAGATCCGCCATTTGCGCAGCACCGGCATCACGACCTCCGCCATGTGCTGCGGCAGATCGTAGATCCCACCCTTCGCGATCAAGACGGCGTTGCGGCGGAAGTTCGGCATCGTCGACCCGGGCATGGCGAAGTTGCTGACGATCGCGTGGATCGCGACCACCGCCTGGTCCGGCACCACCTCGAGCGCCGCCGAGACGATGTTCCGGTAGAAGAGCATGTGCAGATTCTCGTCGGCGGCGACGCGCTGCAGCATCCGGTCCGCTATCGGGTCTCCGCACGCCTTGCCGGTGTTCCGGTGACTGACCCGCGTGGCCAACTCTTGGAAGGAGACGTAGGCGACGGCGAACAACATGTCAAAACTGTGGTCGCGCTGGCCGTCGTCCTCGGGCAGCGGGTTGAAGCCGTGCGTCATGTGCTCCATGCGGATGTTCTCGAGCTCGACCGGGTCGACACCGCGTGTCACCACGAGGTAGTCGCGCATCACGATGGAATGCCGGTTCTCCTCCGCGGTCCACCGTCCCACCCAGAAGCCCCACGCATCGTCGAGACTGAAGTTCTCAGCGATCACCCGGTGATAGGACGGCAGGTTGTCCTCGGTGAGCAGGTTTGTGATCATCGCGGCCTTCGCCGTCTCCGACAGCTGCGACTGCGCCGGATCCCAGTCGACGCCGCCGAGCGCCGCGAAGTTCCGTCCGTCGTCCCACGGAACGTAGTCGTGGGGATGCCAGTCACGCGTCATGCGCATGTGCCGCTCCACCTCCGTCTCACAGGCGGGAAGCAGTTCGCGGAGCAGATCCGATCCAGTCATGGATGAGCCGATGAGAGTGGTCATGCCTCCACTCTCGCGTGTCGCGTCGACTCGCGCCCGGGGCGAAAGTCCTGACCCGCCGGGGCCCCGAGTCCCGCCCTCACCTGCGGTAATCTGGCTCCCATGAGTTCAGTGCAATCGCAGTCACCACATCGCCGGGTCCGGGTGTTCCTCGTCGACGATCACGAACTCGTCCGACGCGGACTCCGCGACCTGTTGTCGACCGCTCCCGACCTCGACGTGGTCGGCGAGGCGGCGACCGTCGGCGAGGCCCGGGTCCAGATCGCGGCGACCGCGCCCGACGTAGCAGTCCTCGATGTCCGACTCGCCGATGGCAACGGGGTGGAGCTATGCCGCGACGTCCGCGCCGAGAACCCGGCGATCCACTGCCTCATGTTGACGAGCTACGCCGACGACGACGCGCTCCTCGCGGCAGTGCTCGCCGGAGCCTCGGGTTTCGTCCTGAAACAGATCCTCGGCCACAACCTGATCGACGCGGTCCGGACCGTCGGCCACGGCGGATCGCTCCTCGACGCGAAGAGCACGTCGGCGCTCCTGGCGAAGCTGCGCCAGGGCGAGCCGACCGATCCGATCGCCCAGCTCACCGCGCAGGAGCGAGAAGTGTTCCAGCTCATCGGTGAAGGCCTCACCAACCGGCAGATCGCCGATCGGATGTTCCTCGCCGAGAAGACGATCAAGAACTACGTGTCGCGGATCCTGTCGAAACTCGACATGCAGCGCCGCACCCAGGTCGCCGTGCTCGCCACCGAGCTGCGTGGCCGCGAGCACTGAACCGGCCGCGGCCCGAGTAGTCACCCCAGCGGGGCGGTCCAGGTGATCGTCGTCCCACCGCCAGTACGCGCCGCGATCGTGAAGACGCCGTCGCAGTCGTCGGCGCGCCGCGCCAGATTCCGCAGACCCGATTGGGTGACGTCCGCCGGAATACCGCGTCCGTTGTCGGTGACCTCGACGGTCACCTCTTCTGCGGCGACGATGCGCACACTGATCAAGTCCGCGCCCGAATGCCGGAGAGCGTTCGACAGTCCTTCGCGCAGCACCGCCTCGATGTGCGGCGACAGGGTCTCCGGCACGACTGTGTCGACCGGCCCGACGAATACGACGTTCGGGCTCATCGACGCGTGCGCGGCCAGCTCGGAGACCACGTCGAGCACCCGACGACGCAGCGTCCGGGTCTCCTCGCCGCCAGGCAGGCTCTGCAGGTCGAAGATCGACGTGCGGATCTGCGCGATGGTCGCGTCGAGATCGGTGACGATCTGATCCATCCGCGCGTCCAGGTCGGGGTCGCCGACCGCGGGCCGCATGGCCTGCATCGACATGCCGATCGCGAATAGGCGCTGAATCACCAGGTCGTGCAGGTCGCGGGCGATCCGATGACGTTCGGCCAGCAGTGTCATCTCGCCGGTGAGCCGCTGCTGTTCGGAGTACGCGATCGACAGGGACGCGACACGCGCGACCCCCGCCATGCCCGCCCACTCCTCTGCCGTCCAGAACCGACGTTCGGTGTGGGTCAGGACCAGTGCACGGAACTGGCCGGGCTCGCTCTGCACCGGCTGCACCGTCACCCAGCGCGCACCATGCCGCAGCCAGCTGCGTTCGATGTCGAAATGGCGGAGAGCCAGTACCCCTCCCGCCGCCTCGACGACGGTCGCCAGATCGGTGACGTCGACCTCGTCACCGGTGTGTGCGTCCAACCGCGATCCCGTCACGATGTACACGTCGGCGGCGTCGGTGAGCGCCGCGACGTCGCGACACATGCCGTCGAGCGTCTCGTCGACGGAGATCCCGCGCAGCGGCTCGCTGCCCCGGTCGGCGAGCAGTTTCATCCACCGCATCCGCGTCTGCGCGCCCTCGTACGATCGGGCGTTGTCGACGGCGATGCCCGCCGCGACAGCGAGGACACCGACGATCGTCTCGTCGAGTTCGGTGAACTCGTCCGCCCCCTGCTTCTCAGTCAGATAGATGCTGCCGAACAGCTCACCGCGCACGATGATCGGCGCACCGAGGAACGTGTCCATCGGCGGGTGGTTCGGCGGGAATCCGACCGACGACGGATGATCGGACAGCCGCGGGATGCGGAGCACCTCGGGATGGTGCAGCAGCTCCCCCAGCACACCGCGACCGACGGGCAGCGGCCCCATGTGCACACGTTGCTCAGGCGTGATGCCGGTGTACACGAACGCCTGCAGGCTCAGTTCCGGGCCGCGGACGCCGAGCGCACAGTAGCGGGCGTCGAGGACGGCGGCCGCCACTTCCACGATCCGTTGCAGCGCGGCATCGATCTCGAGCCCCTGGCCGACCAGGAGCACCGCCTCCAGGACGTCCCGCAGTGCGGTCGGATCGTTGCCGTCCTTGGCGGCGAGCGCGTCGACGGCCGCACGGACCTCGGTGAACGCCTTGCTGTCGATACGTCGGCGGTCGGTCATCGTCCCGCCTGATCCAGGAGAGCGTCCCGGGGTGCCCGAACCGTTCGGGTCGCCTGGACGAACCGTCCGACGGCGTGTGGGACGCCTGCCGGGTGGACGTGCAGATAGGAGGCGTGGACGCCGCGCGCGACCACACCGTCGACGGCATTCCCGTCGACACCGCGCCAGGCCCACGCTGGGGTGCGTTCACCGGCGAAGTCGACTGTGCTGCGGTGGAACTCGTGTCCAGTCACGCGCTCGCCGGTCCGGTAGAGGACAGAGTCCGCCACGGCGACGGCGTCGCGGTAGCCCAGGGTGAGCCGGGGCCCGAAGGCGCCGACCGCGTCGACGGCCCCGACCATCGGGTGCGCGTCGAGCATCGACGTCAGGTACAGCAGTCCAGCGCATTCGGCGTGGACCGGCCGGCCCGCGGCGACATGCGCCGCCAGGTCGCGGCGCAGACCGTCGTTCGCGGCCAGGTCGGCGGCATGCTCTTCGGGGAAACCACCGCCGATGACGACGCCTGCGGTGTCGGCAGGCAGGCGATCGTGCAGCGGGTCGAAGCCGGCCACGTGGGCACCTGCCGCCGCCAACAGTTCCGGGTGTTCGGCATAGCCGAACGTGAAGGCCGCACCGTGCGCCACGGCGATCACCGGTCCGCCTGCGACGCGGTGGTCGGCCATCTCGTCGTCCGCCGACCAACGCGCGGCCGATGTTCCCGACGCCGATCTCGCCAGCCGTACGAGGGCGTCGACGTCCAGACCCGAGCCGACCTTGTCGGTGATGGCGGCGACGGCCGCCACCGCGTCCCCGCTGCGCTCGGCCGCGGGGATCAGCCCGAGGTGGCGGGACGGCACCGTCAACGCCGCATCGCGTCGGACGACTCCGAACACGGGTAGACCGACGCGGTCGCACGACTGCCGGAGCACCGCCTCGTGTCGATCCGAGCCGACCCGGTTGAGGATCACGCCTGCGACGTGGACGGCCGGGTCGTACGCGACGAAGCCGTGCAGGAGCGCGGCGAGCGACTGGCTGTGGCCCCCCGCGTCGACGACGAGGATCACCGGCGCCCCGATCAGCGTCGCGACGTGTGCGGTGGAACCGACTCCGAGGGTGCCGGGATCATCGGTGATCCGGCCGTCGAAGAGCCCCATCACGCCTTCCACTACCGCGATGTCGGCGCCGACGCAGCCTGCCGCGAACAGCGGTCCGATCCGGTGCTCGCCCACCAGGTTCGGGTCGAGGTTGCGTCCGGGCCTCCCCGCGGCCAGCGCGTGGTAGCCGGGGTCGATGTAGTCGGGCCCCACTTTGAACGGCGCGACGGTGTGCCCCGCGGCGGCGAGCGCGCCGACGAGGCCGGTCGTGATCGTCGTCTTACCGCTGCCCGACGCGGGGGCTGCGATGACGACGGTCGGTGGTGCGCCTTTCACCACTCGACGCCCTTCTGGCCTTTGCGTCCGGCGTCCATCGGATGCTTCACCTTCGTCATCTCGGTGACGAGGTCGGCGGCGTCCATCAATGTCTCGGGCGCGTACCGGCCGGTGATGATCACGTGCTGCCGCCCCGGACGCTCCCGAAGTGCTGCGACGACCTCGTCGACGTCGATCCAGCCCCAGTGCAACGGATACGTGAACTCGTCGAGGACATAGAAGTCGTGCTCGGCGGCGGCGATCCGGCGTGAGATCTCCGTCCACCCGGCACGGGCTGCCTCGGCGTGGTCGGCTTCGGCATCCTCGTTCTTACGGATCCACGACCAGCCCTGTCCCATCTTGTGCCATTGGACGGGACCGCCCTCGCCGGTCTGCTCGTGAAGTCGTCCCAGCGTGAGCAACGTCGACTCCTCGCCGACCTTCCACTTGGCGCTCTTGACGAACTGGAACACGGCGACGTCCATGCCCGCGTTCCACGCCCGCATCGCCATTCCGAACGCCGCCGTCGACTTGCCCTTTCCGGGTCCGGTGTGGACCCCCAGGACGGGCTGGTTACGACGTTGACGGGTGGTGAGCCCGTCGTTCGGCACGGACTCGGGGACTCCTTGAGGCATGCGTTCTACCCTAGCCAGGAACCCCGAGTTGATTACCCCCGGCCTGATGGCGGTATCAGGCGACGCCGCGCACGCGGCCGGCGAGGCCGACGTCGGCGAGGTCGGCCAGCGGCACGTACTCGGCGCCGAGACGGCGGGCAAGGGAGACCGCGGTTCCGAGCTTGACGAAACCCTGTTCGCAGTCGACGACGACACTCGCCACGCCGCGTCGGGCCACGTCGTCGGCCGCGGCCTCGGCTCGACGGGCGGCGTCTTTTCCGCCGGTCGCACGACCGTCCGATACCACCACGAGGAGCGGTCGTCGCTGTGGATCGGTGCGTGCGGCACGGTCGATGACTTCGACGCTGCGCATGAGTCCTTCGCCGAGCGGCGTCCGACCGCCGGTACGGACTTGGGCCAGGCGCGCGACCGCGATGTCGACCGACCGAGTCGGCGGGACCGCAATATACGCGTCCTTCCCGCACGCGACGACGACCGACACCCGGTCGCGCCGGGTGTACGAGTCGCGGAGGAGTTCCACGCACGCGTCCCGCACGGCCGCCAGGCGTGATCGCGCCGTCATCGACCCGGACAGGTCGACGAGGAACACGACGAGATTCGATTCGGTACCGACACGTTCGGCGCCACGCAGATCCGACGGCTCCACCGCGGGCATCCCGTCGCCCGCGCTGCGCCGTGCCGCCGACAAGACCGTGCCGAAGAGGTGGACGGGTGTCCTCGCACCGAACTCGATGTCGCGGACCGTCGCGCCGCGCGTGCTGCGCGCCCGCGACCGACGTCCCGGCTCCCCGTCGCCGACGCCCGCGGCACGGAACGTGCGGATCCGCGCACTGCCGGAGCCTGGTGTCGCCCCGAACTGCGGGCCGGTCGCTCCCCCGCCGCCCGGCGGATCGTTGTCGGGACCGTCCGGGTCGGGGCCGTCAGGGTCGGGGCCGTCAGGGTCGGGGCCGTCAGGGTCGGGGCCATCGGTACCTGGGCCATCGGTACCTGGGCCATCGGGGTCGGGCCCGTCAGGATCGTTCTCGCCTGTCTCGTTCTCGCCCGTCTCGTCGCGTGCAGTTGTGTCGTCGCTTGCCGCTTCGTCTCCGGCGCCCAGTGCTTCGTCGAGCTGTTCTTCCGACATCGACGAGTCGTCGAACGGGTTCCGGCGACGACGGTGCGGCAGCGCCAGCTCGGCGGCGATGCGGACGTCGTCCTCGTTGACCTCCACGGCACCCCGCCAGGCGGCGTGTGCGGAAGCGGTCCGCGCCATGACGATGTCGCCGCGCAGACCGTCGACGTCCAGGTGCGCACAGATCCCCGCGATCCGCCGGAGTTCAGCGGTGGGCAGGGCGACGGTCGGCAACAGTGCGCGGGCCTGCGCGATCCGCGCAGACAGCGTGTCCTCGGCGACCCGATGGTCGGCGGTGAAAGCGTCGGGGTCGGCGTCGTACGCCATTCGGGAGGTCACGATGGACACGCGTTCGTCCACATCGCGCGGTCCCGCGACGTCGACGACGAGCCCGAACCGGTCGAGCAGCTGAGGCCGCAGTTCGCCCTCTTCCGGGTTCATGGTGCCGACGAGCACGAACTTGGCCGACTGCGTATGCGAGACCCCGTCACGTTCGACGGTCACCCGGCCGCTCGCCGCGGCGTCGAGCAGAACGTCGACGAGGTGATCTGACAGCAGGTTGACCTCGTCGATGTAGAGGACTCCGCCGTCGGCCTGTGCGAGCAGGCCGGGCGTGAAGTGCGCCTGCCCGTCGCGCAGCACTCGCGTCAGGTCCAACGACCCGACTACTCGGTCTTCGGTGGCGCCGATCGGCAGTTCCACGACGCGAGACGTTTCGCCGAGCAGTGGTGCCAGACCGCGCACGATCGTCGATTTCGCAGTGCCCTTCTCGCCGCGGATCAGCACACCGCCGATACCCGGCGACACGGCCGACAGGACGAGCGCGAGCTTCAGCCGATCCTGGCCGACGACCGCGCTGAACGGGAAATGTGCGCCAGAGGCCGACACGAGGTCAGGCACCGATCTCGGGAGTCACTGCTTCTCGACAGCGCTGTCGGTGAGCTTCAGGCTCTTATTGGTCCAGTCCCACATCTCGCGGTAGAGCGCGGGGTTGTCGTTGAGCTTCTGGCCGAACGACGGGATCATCTCCGTCAGCTTCGGCTTCCAGCCGTCGAAGTGGGCGGTGAAACACTTCTCGAGAATCGAGATCATCGCGGGGACCGCGGTCGACGCGCCCGGCGACGCGCCGAGCAGGCCCGCCATCGAGCCGTCTTCGGAAGTGACGACGGCCGTACCGAACTCAAGGCTGCCGCCGAGGCCGTTCTTGCGGATCACCTGGACACGCTGGCCCGCGGTGATCAGCTCCCAGTCGTCGCCTACCGCTTTCGGCGCGAAGTCCCGGAGTGTGGTCACGCGGTCGTTGAGGCTCGCGGACAGCTCCGAGATCAGGTACTTGAGCAGGCCGAACTCCTTCGGCGCGATCGACATCATCGGGAGCAGGTTGCCCGGCTTCACCGACTTCGGCAGGTCCATGACGCCGCCGGTCTTGAGGAACTTGGGCGACCAACCGGCATACGGGCCGAACAGCAGCCCCTTGTCGCCGTTGATGACGCGCGTGTCCAGGTGCGGCACCGACATCGGCGGGGCGCCGACAGCCGCCTGGCCGTACACCTTGGCCGAGTGCTCGGCGATGACGTCCGGGTTGGTGCAACGGAAGAATTCGCCGCTGACCGGGAAGCCGCCGAAGCCCTTGGCCTCCTTGATACCCGAACGCTGCAGCAGATGCAGTGCGCCGCCGCCTGCGCCGACGAACACGAAACGCGCCTCGACGCGAAGCTTCTCGCCGGTGCGGGTGTTGCGGATCTTCACGACCCAGCTGCCGTCGGACTGCTTGGTCAGGTTGCGGACCTCATGTCCGAAGTACAAGTCGGCGTCGCGTCCGACGTAGTTGAGGAGCTGCTGGGTGAGAGCTCCGAAGTCGACGTCCGTGCCCTGCGTGAACCAGTTGAGGCCTACCGGATCCGAATAGTCGCGGCCCTCACCCATCAGCGGGAGACGCTCAGCGAACACATCGTCATCGTCGATGAACTCCATGCCCTCGAAGACCGTCTGGCTCGACAGGGCGGCGTGGCGCTTACGCAGGAACTCGACGCCGTCTGCGCCGTGGCAGAAGCTGACGTGCGGGATCGGGTTGATGAACTCGTCCGGAGCGCCGAGGACACCGTTGTCGACGCCGTGCGCCCAGAACTGGCGGGACGTCTGGAACTGTTCGTTGATGTTGAGCGCCTTGGTGATGTCGATGTCACCGTTCGCACCGGCCGGGGTGTAGTTGAGCTCGCACAGCGCCGAGTGGCCGGTGCCCGCGTTGTTCCACGGATCGCTGCTCTCGGCGGCTGCTGCGTCGAGCCGCTCGAAGAGGCTGATCGACCAGTTCGGTTCCAGCTGTCGGATGAGCGTGCCCAGGGTCGCGCTCATGATTCCGGCGCCGATCAACGCCACGTCCGTCTTGATGACCTTCTGCGACACGCTGCTGCTCTCTTCCGCCCTCGGGGTGCACTGGCTGCCTCTCCGCTTACCACCGCGGAGATTCTTCGACAGTCATTGTTCACCATCGCGCGTTGACACGTCGCATCGGTGCACGCAAATGTGTCGTGAGCGACAAGCCTTAGAGTGGGGGCGTGATCACCGACTGGCGACCCGATGAATTCCTTGAGGGCTACGAGGTCCGCACCCTCCCGCTCACCCCCGACCCCGACGGTGAAGACCCGATCAACGCACACCTGGTCCGCAAACCGGACGCCGTCGATACACCGCGCGGCGCCGTCCTCTATGTGCACGGCTTCACCGATTACTTTTTCCAGACCGAACTGGCCGACTTCTTCCACGAGCGCGGCTTCGCCTTCTACGCGTTGGACTTGCGCAAGTGCGGCCGGTCGTTGTCGGCCCAACATTCTCCGCACTACACCAGTGACCTCGCCTACTACGACGAGGAGCTGGGAACTGCGCTCGACATCGTCACCGACGAGGTGAGTGCTGTGGGCGGATCCCCGCAGGTCATTGTCGCCGCTCATTCGACTGGCGGGCTCGTCGCCCCGCTGTGGCTCGACCGACTCCGCACCGACGATCCCGAACGGCACGGCCATGTGATCGGTCTGCTCTTGAACAGTCCGTGGCTCGACCTGCAGGGTGATCCGAGGCTTCGGACGGCTGCCGCTGGCAGACTGATCTCGGCGGTCGGATCGGTCCGCGGCAAGCAGGAGATTCCGCGTCCGTCGTCGTCAGCGTACGGCGACAGCCTCCACTCGGATGCCCACGGCGAGTGGACATACGACCTCGTCCGCAAGCCGCTGGGCGGGTTCCCTGCGACGTTCGGCTGGATGACGGCGGTCCGCGCAGGACACCGGAAGGTACACGGCGGCATCAACGTCGGCGTGCCGACGCTCGTCCTTCGATCGGACAAGTCGGCATTCCACGGGCGCTACGATCCCGCGGTCGACACCGCCGACTGTGTGCTCGACGTGAAACAAATCGCGCAGTGGTCCGGTTGTCTCGGGGAGCGGGTTCTCGCGGTCGCGGTACCCGACGCCCGCCACGACGTGTTCCTGTCGATCGAACGTGTCCGCAAAACCGCGTACGCAGAGGTTGACCGGTGGATGGAAAGCGAGTTCGAACAGTGACACTTCAAGCGGGTACGGCTCAGGTCGATCTGGCGATCATCGGAGCGGGCAGCGGCAACTCGGTCCCCGACGAACGATTCGACGCGACGAGCATCGCCATCTTCGAGGAGGGACTGTTCGGCGGAACGTGCATGAACGTCGGTTGTATCCCGACCAAGATGTTCGTCTACGCCGCGGACATCGCGGCCGCCGCCCGCGAATCCGGCAAGTATGGGGTCGACGCTCGTGTGGAGGCCGTCGACTGGCCCGCCATCGTCGCCCGCGTGTTCGGTCGCATCGACCCGATCGAGGCGGGCGGACGCGAGTACCGCGTCGACCGCTGCGAGAACGTGACGGTCTACGCGAGCCACGTGGTCTTCGACGGACGCGACGACGAAACCGGACGTTACCGACTACTCACCGCGGACGGCGACGTCGTGCTGGCGACCGAGGTCGTCATCGCGGCGGGCGCGCGCAGCGACATCCCCGAGGTGATCGCCACATCGGGTGTCCCGTTCCACACCAACGCCGACGTCATGCGGCTCCCCGAACTGCCGAAACGGCTGGCGATCCTCGGCAGTGGTTACATCGCCGCCGAGTTCGCCCACGTCTTCTCGGCACTCGGCACCCAGGTGTCGGTCATCGCACGCGGCCCGAAGCTGCTGCGGGCGCTCGACTCCGACATCGCCGACCGGTTCACTGACGTCGCGTCGACGCTGTGGGACGTCCGCCTCGACTCGCCGGTCACCGCGGCGTCACAGCTGCCCGACGGCGGGATCCGGCTCGAGTTCGCCGACGGTGGATCGCTCGACGCCGACTCACTCCTGGTCGCGACCGGACGGACCCCGAACGGGGACCTGCTCGGACTGGAGAGCATCGGAATCGATCTCACCGACGACGGCCGGGTCCCCGTCGACGCGCACGGGCGCACCCCGGCGCGCGGCGTGTGGGCGCTCGGCGACGTCAGTTCGCCGTACCAGCTCAAACACGTCGCCAACCACGAGCAGCGCGTCGTGCAAGGCAACCTGTTGAAGGGTTGGGACGCCGCCGACCTCGATGCGTTCGACTATCGGGCTGTCCCGGCCGCGGTGTTCACGCATCCGCAGATCGCGACTGTCGGGCTCACCGAGGACGCGGCTCGCGCACAGGGCTTCGACATCACGGTCAAGGTACAGAACTACGGCGATGTCGCGTACGGGTGGGCGATGGAGGACACCGTCGGCGTCTGCAAGGTGATCGCCGAACGCGGAACTGGCCGGATCCTCGGCGCCCACCTGCTCGGCGCACAGGCGTCGTCGATCATCCAACCGGTGATCCAGGCGATGAGCTTCGGTCTCACCGCCCACGAGATGGCGCGCGGCCAGTACTGGATTCACCCAGCCCTCCCCGAGGTCGTCGAGAACGCTCTGCTCGGGTTGGATATCTGAGGCTCACGCGAGTCTGGGGACCCTCGCGGGTGTGGGGATACGCGCGGGTGTGGGGATACTCGCGGGTGTGGGATAGAGGCCGGGCCTCGTCAGAACAGACTCGAGCGCAGCGCGATCTCGCTGGCCACGGCGGCCGGAGCGTTCTGCGGCACCCAGTGGTCGACGCCGGTCACCACCGAGAAGCGGTAGTCGCCGTACGCGTATCGCCCGCTGAGCTCGGCCTGGTCGCGGCCCAACGCACTGTCTGCGTCGCTCCACACCATGGTCGTCGGGATCTCGACGGGCGGGCACGCCAACTTGGTCGCGATGTCGCCGGTGAAGTTGGCGCGATACCAGTTGAGCGGGCCGGTGAGGGCTCCCGGCTCGAGCAGCGGCGCGAGTTCGGCGTCGGTGACCCCGGACGCGCGCAGACGTGCGCCGCCGTCGGCGGCGATCGTGTCCTCGGCGTCGGGTGCGACGAACCATTTGATGTACGACGACCGTTCGCGCTGATCGTCGCTGCCGGCGAGCGCGTCGCGCATCGCCGACGGGTGACCGGTGCTGATCGCGACGAGGCTGGTGAACCGGCCCGGGTTGTTCGCGGCGAGATGCCATGCAACAATCCCGCCCCAGTCGTGGCCGACGACCATCGAGTACGCGATGTTGAGATGGCCGAGGATCGCGAGGACGTCGCCGGTCAACTTGTCGAGGGTGTAGGCGTCGACGCCCTCCGGTCGCGCGCCCGGGCTGTAGCCGCGCTGGTCGATGGTCACCGTCCGCATGCCCGACTCGTGCAGTCGCGGGATCACGTCGTCCCAGCACCGCGAGTCCACAGGGAAGCCGTGCAGAAGCACGGCGACCGGCCCTCGGGCCGGTCCGGACAGTCGCACGTCGAAGCTCAGGCCGTCATGGTCGATGGTCAGATGTTCGGTCTCCACTCAGCCAGGATAGGACGGTCGGCATCGACCCTGCACCGCCCGCCAGCAATCGGTGGACAGCTCTCATGTCGAGGTGGGTTGTGACGAGGTCGGCCATCGCGTCGAGTTGTCGTTCACGCACTGCGCGAGTCGAGAGTCCGGGCGCGGGCGCGAAGGCGTCCTTCCCGACCGCGCGCGCCACGTCGAGCAGGTAGTCGCGGCGGAAGTCGTCGGCCTCGAACAGCCCGTGACAGTGGGTTCCGGCGACGACGCCCGACCGAGCCCCTTCGGGACCGGTCTCGTCGTCGACGAGCCACGTCCGTTCACCGTTGCGGACGGCGACACCGTGATGGATCTCGTATCCGGACACTGCGGCCGCTCCGGCCCCCACGGACTTTCGGCTGTGCCCGGAGAACCGGCGCAGCGTCTTCGCGGTACGAAACTCGATGTCGACGTCGAGGAGACCGAGTCCGTCGACCGCTCCCCGACCGGACTCGACCGAGTCGACGATCCGTCGGCTCAGCATCTGGAAACCGCCGCACACGCCGAGGACGGGCCGCCCCGACTGTGCGCGTTCGACCACCGCGTCGGCGAGTCCCCTCTCCCGGAGCCAGTCGAGGTCGTCGACGCTCGCGCGGGAGCCGGGCAGCACGACGAGGTCCGCGGCGCGCACGGAGGACGGATCGTCGACCCACGTCACGTCGACGTCTGGTTCGCAGGCGAGCGCTTCGACGTCGGTGGTGTTCGAGGTGCGGGGCAACCGGATGGCCGCGACTGCCAACCGAGGTCCGCCCGAGTACGCCGTCCGTCCGCCGACACGACGTCCCACCGGGGAGGCCAGCGAGTCCTCGGCGTCGATCCACAGGTCGTCCGCGAACGGCAGCACCCCGAGCGTCGGGCGGCCGGTGCGCTCACGAATCGTGTCCAGTCCGGGCGCCAGGAGCGACGGGTCCCCGCGGAACTTGTTGACGACGAAGCCTGCGATGAGCGCCTGGTCGGCGGGTTCCAGAAGCGCTAGCGTCCCGAACAGGTGCGCGAGCGAACCACCACGATCGATGTCGGTGACCACCAGCACCGGGATGCGTGCGGCACGGGCCAACCCCATGTTCGCGATGTCGGTGGCCCGCAGGTTCACTTCGGCGACCGAACCGGCGCCCTCACAGATCACCACGTCGAACTCGTCACGGAGGGACGCCAGCTCGGCGGCGACGACGTCCGCGAGTTCGACGCGACGCGCGTGGTAGTCGGCGGCACCCACGTCGCCGTAGGGGCGGCCGCGGACGATCACGTGCGACCGGCGGTCACTGCCCGGCTTCAGGAGCACCGGGTTGAACCGGGTGTCGGGCAGCAAACCGCATGCGGTCGCCTGCAGCGCCTGCGCGCGCCCGATCTCGCCGCCGTCGAGGGTCAGCGCCGAATTGTTCGACATGTTCTGCGCTTTGAACGGCGCCACTCGGACGCCGTCGCGGGCCAGCGCACGGCACAGGCCCGCGACGATCAGGCTCTTTCCGGCGTCACTGCTGGTTCCGCCCACCAGCAACGCGCCGGCCGCTGTCACGACTCGCCCGGATTCACGCGTCGGGCAGGGTAAGGACTTCGGCGCCGGTGTCGGTGACGACGAGAGTGTGCTCGAACTGAGCGGTCCACTTCCGGTCGGCGGTGACGACGGTCCAGTCGTCGTCCCACATCTCCCAGTCGAGTCCGCCGAGGTTGATCATCGGCTCGATCGTGAACACCATCCCGGGCTCGAGGACGGTGTCCACGGCGGGCTGGTCGTAGTGGAGCACGACGAGCCCGTTGTGGAACGTCTCGCCGATGCCGTGGCCAGTGAAGTCACGGACCACGCTGTACCCGAACCGGGTCGCGTACGCCTCGATGACGCGGCCGACCACATTCAGCGCACGCCCGGGCTTGACGGCTTTGATCGCGCGCTCGGTGGCGATGCGCGTGCGCTCGACGAGGTCACGGGCCTCCTGCGAGACGTCGCCTGCCAGGAACGTGGCGTTGGTGTCGCCGTGCACCCCGTCGATGTACGCGGTCACGTCGATGTTCACGATGTCGCCGTCCGCGATCACCGTCGAGTCGGGGATCCCGTGGCAGATCACCTCGTTGAGCGAGGTACAGCACGACTTCGGGAACGCCTTGTAGCCGAGCGTCGACGGGTAGGCGCCGTGATCGATCATGTACTCGTGGGCGATCCGGTCGAGTTGATCGGTGGTCACTCCCGGCGCGACGGCACGACCGGCCTCGGCGAGGGCGTTGGCCGCGATCTTCGACGCGACCCGCATCTTCTCGATGGTCTCAGGAGTCTGCACCCACGGCTCATGGCCTTCGTTGACGGTGTCCTTCCACGCATACTCCGGTCGTTCGACGGAGTCGGGCACGGGCAGGATCGGCGAGACGACGCCGGGGGTCAACGGAGCGCGAACTGTCATGCGCTCGATTGTTTCACTCGGCGCGGCGGCGACGCCACACAGCCCGGGGCCGGCCGGTCATTGCGACCTGACGCTTAGGTAAGGTGGTCCTAACAGCCGGTTATCGGCGCGAGTTCACGAGTACAGACAGGCGGGTCCGACGGTGGTTGACTCTCGACGCATCCGCTCGCTCGTCGCCGTTGCGGCAACCGCTCTACTCACACTCGTTACCCTGGCCGGGTGCACCACCGAGCCGATCGACACCGGCGCACTGCACTCCGAGTCGACCGCGCCCCTGCGGTCGAGCCCGACCGTCGCCCACATCGCCGACGCCGATGTGGTGCCGGTCCAGACCGATCCGCCGGTGTCGCCGCAGTCCGAACGCATCGTCGCGCTCGATCGTAACGGCACGCTCGGCACCATCGTGTACGCGCTCGGACTCGGGCCGCATGTCGTCGGCCGCGACAAGTCGACGACGTTCCCGTCGGCGCGCGGCGTCCCCGAAGTGACCGACACCGGCCACACGATCAACACCGAACGGGTGCTCGACACCGATCCGACGATCGTCCTCACCGGCACCGACGCCAATCCGACGACCGCGGTCGACGCCTTGCGTGACGCCGAGATCGACGTCGTCACCTTCGACTCCGAACGATCGGTCGCTACCACGCCGCAGCTGATCCGCGACGTCGCGGACGCTCTCGGCGTCTCAGCGGCAGGCGAAAAGCTCGTCGCGCGCACGCAGCAGCAGATCGACGCCGCGAAACGATCGATCCCCGATCCGTCGGGTGATCCGACGATCGCCTTCCTGTACATCCGCGGCGAACACCTCATCCTCATGTCCGGCCCGGACTCCGGAGCCGACGACCTCATCGAACAGCTCGGCGGCGTCGACGCAGGCACCAAAGCCGGGCTGACAGCCGCATTCACCCAGGTGAGCGCTGAGAAGATGATGAGGGCCGACCCGGACGTGATCCTGGTGATGACCCAGGGCGCCGACTCCGTCGGCGGGATGGACAAGGTGCTGGACCTGCCTGCCGTCGCGGAGACGAAGGCCGGCCGGGCCAAGCGGATCGTCGCGATGGACGAGACCCAGATCCTCATGTTCGGTCCGGACACCGGCCAGGTGTTGCAGGCGCTCGCGAGGGCGATCTATGCCTGAGCACTCGACGCTGCGCACACGGACGACGCTGCGCACACGGATTCTGAGCGTCTCGCTCAGCCGCACGGTGATCGCCTGCGGCGTCCTCCTCGTGCTCCTCGCCGTGATCGTCGTGGCGTCGGCGGGCGTCGGCGCGGTACACGTCCCGCCGTCGGAGGTCCTCGGATCGATCGCCCACCACTGGCATCTGAACATCGGGCCGCTGCCGTCGCACCCGAACGGTGAGAACGCCTTGTGGGTCACCCGGTTTCCGCGCATCGTCCTCGGCCTGCTGGTCGGCGTCGCTCTCGGCGCAGCAGGCTGCCTGCTGCAGGGAATGCTGTCCAATCCGCTCGCCGAGCCGGGCATCATCGGCATCTCGTCCGGTGCGGCGGTCGGAGCCTGCCTGATGATCGTGATCGGCGGCACCGGCACCAACGGCTGGGCGATCGCGGGCGCCGCCGGGCTGTTCGGGCTACTCACCACGTTCGCCGTCTACACCTTGAGCATGCGTGACGGCGCGTCGTCGACGGTGATGCTCGTCTTGACCGGCATCGCGGTGAACGCGTTCGCGCTCGGAATCATCGCCTACCTCACCTATGTGGCGAGCACTGCCGCACGCGAGCAGATCGTGTTCTGGCAGCTCGGGTCGCTGGCAGGCAACGTGACGTGGGATCAGGTCAAGATCGTCGCGCCGCTCGTCGTCGCGGGTGTGGCCGGTGGGATGGCGCTGGTCCGCAAACTCGATCTCCTCGCGCTCGGCGAGGTGCAGGCAGCGGCGCTCGGCATCAAGGTCGAGGTGGTGCGGCGGCAGGTGATCGTGCTGGTCGCGATCCTGACAGCCGCCGGGGTCGCATTCACCGGCATCCTGATGTTCGTCGGTCTGATCGTCCCGCACGTGATGCGGTTGATCGTCGGACCGCGGCACGCCGTCCTGCTTCCAGCCAGCGCGCTCGGCGGTGCGCTCGTGGTGGCCGCCGCCGACCTCGCGGCCCGCACCCTCACCGCGGGAGAGCTCCCGCTCGGCATGCTGACGTCTTTGATCGGCGGTCCTGCGTTCTTCATCCTGCTGCGTCGACGGAGCGCGGGGGCGGGCTGGTGAACGACGCGACCCGCCCCGGAGCCCCGATCCTCGTCGAGGACGTCAGCATCGAGCTGGGCCACCGCGTCGTGGTCCGCGACGTGACGTTCGACGTCGCACCCGGCGAACTCGTCGCGCTCGTCGGACCGAACGGATGCGGCAAGTCGACGCTGCTGTCGGCTATCTCCGGCATCCGATCCCCCGCCGCGGGCCGCGTGATGATCGGCGCCGACGACGTCGCGCACGCCGACGCGCGTTCACTCGCGCGACTGCGGTCACTGGTCACCCAGTCGAACCGACTGGACACGCCCTTCACGGTTCGCGAGGTCGTCGAGATGGGCCGCTATCCGTGGACGCGGATGCCCGAGGCCCTGCACTCGGAGGACCTGATCGACGCGGCGATCTCCGAGTGCTCGCTCGACGACCTCGTCGACCGGCCGTTCGCCCACCTGTCCGGCGGGCAGCAGGCGCGCGTATCACTCGCCAGGGCTCTCGCCCAGGACACGCCGGTCCTGCTGCTCGACGAGCCGACCGCGGCCCTCGACATCGGACACAGCGAGCAGGTTCTGTCGATCCTGTCCGCGCGGGCGTCGGCCGGAGCCACCGTGCTGCTGGTGGTCCACGACTTGTCGTTGGCCGCCGCCTACGCCGACCGGGTCGCCGTCATGAAGGACGGTCGGGTGCGGGCGGTCGGCCCGGTCGCCGACGTGATGACCGAGGACTTGTTGACCGACACCTACGACCATCCGGTGATGGTGTTCGATCACCCGGAGACCGGTGAACGGATGATCGTCCCCCGCCGGTGATTCCCACTGGTGAATCCCGTCAGGTGACCCGGCCGGTGCTCCCCGTCAGGCCCGTTTGTGCACGACGAGAGTGGCGATCCCGAGCACGAGGAACGCCAACCCGCCGACGAGAGTCAGCCAGAGTCCGAATCCGACCGAGAAATCCACCATGAATCCGAAACCCGTCTCCTGAGTGTCGCCGACGTCGGAGATGTCGATGATCGCGACCAGGGTGACGATGACGCCGACAGCGGTCGCCACGATGCCCGCGGCGCGTGGCAGCAACTGTTGTCTGGCCGTGAGGAAGATTGTCGCGGCGGCCACCACGCCCGCGATCAGTGCGAGGATCAGCGTGTACACGCCGTCGCCGCCGCCTTCTGTCCCGGACACCGTGCCGGAGACCAACTCGCCACTGATCGACACCCACGGCAGGAACGCCGACACGATGACGACCAGCGCCACGATCACCATGGCCCACAGGTACGGAACGAGCTTCGGGGTCACCGTGGTGTTGGCCTTCGCGAGATCGGTGTACTTCTTGCCGAACTCACCGAAGCTGGCAGCCCCGCCCGCTGGGGCCTGCTGGGCGTGCCCCTGGTGCGGGGCTTGCCCGGGTTGCTGGGGTGCACTGTACGGAGTCTGGCTCCCGTAGTGCGCCTGCGGCGCGGCGTACTGCTGAGGCGGACCGTGGTGCGGCGATGGGTTCTGTTGCGGCGATGGGTTCTGTTGCGGCGATGGGTTCTGTTGCGGCGATGGGTTCTGTTGCGGTGGATCGTGTGGCAGCGGAGCCTGGGGTGTCGGGGCCGCTTGTGGTGGCGCCCCGTGCGGTTGAGCCTGCTGGGGAGTCGGGGCCTGCTGGGGCGGGGCCTGGGGTGTTCCGGGTGGTGAGTACTGCTGGTTCGGGTCTTGCGGATGAGGGGTGGGACCGCTCATGACCGATACCGCCTTTCGTGATGAAGGTCACATGAGCATGTCACGGCGTACTTGCCCGGGTCACCGGGTTCGAACATAATGAGTCATTTGAACGACCGAACGGATCAAATCCTCGTCCTCACGGCCGGAAGTCGGCGGGGATCCCGGCGAGGAAGTCGCGGGTGATGCCGACGGCTGCGTCGGAGCCGCCGCCGAGGACGATCAGCGTCGCGAACGCGATGTCGCCGCGGTACCCGGCGAACCACGCGTGTGATCCACCTGCCACTTCGGCCTCACCGGTCTTGCCGAACACCTCGCCTTGGCCCGCGATCGCCGATGCCGTGCCGTCGGTGACCACCGCCCGCATCATCGGCCGCAGCCGGGCGTATACGTCGCCGTCCAGCGTGACGTTCGGGCCGTCGACCGTCGTCTCGCGACCGTTGATCAACGTCGGCACCGGCAGTGTGCCGGTGGCCGCGGTCGCGGCGACCAGGGCCATGCCGAGCGGGCTGGCGAGCACCTTGCCCTGCCCGAAACCGTCTTCGCTGCGCTGCACGAGTTCCGGCTCGATCGGCACCGACCCGGACGCCGACTCGATGCCCGCGATGTCGTAGTCGGCTCCGAGCCCCATCGCGGCCGCGGCGTGCGCGAGATCGGACGGCCCCATCCGCGACGCGAGCTGGGCGAAGGTCGTGTTGCACGACGCCGCGAACGCCTGCCGCAACGTCACCTGGCCGAGGGCGAAACCGTCGTAGTTGGGGATCGTGCGGTCGCCGATCGTGGTCTCGCCCGGGCACGCCACCATTGCGTCCGGCGCCGACAGCTCGGCATTCATCGCCGCCGCCGACGTCACCATCTTGAACGTCGAACCCGGCGGGTACTGTCCCGCGGCCGCCGGCAGCCCGATCCGATCGGCATCGCCGTTCTGCGCGATCGCCAGGATCTTCCCGGTGGACGCTTGGATCGCGACGGTCATCGCCTGACGTCCCTGCACCGAATTGACCGCACGCTGCGCTGCGTCCTGCACGGACCGCGACAGCGACAACGACACCGCGGGCGCCGGGACGCTCTGCTCGTGGTGCACGACATCGGCGACGACACCGTTCGGATTCACCACAGCCACCTGCCATCCGGGCTTTCCGACGATATCGCCACCCACCGCGTTCGCGACACGCGTGAGGACCGCGGACGCGAAGTTCCGATCACGTGGCTGCAGCACCGACCGTTCGCTCAGCACGATCCCCGGAAGGTCGAGTTCCGGGCGGAGCCGCTCAACGTCGCCCGCGGGCAGCACCCCGACGGGCAGCGGGTCGTCCGACGCCGTCGCCTGCTCGGCGATCCGCTGAACGGACAGTCCGGGAACGAGCGGCCCCATCACCTCGACCAGCCGGGTGGCCGAGCCGATGACGTCTCCACCGTCGACCGCAGCGTGACCGTCGAACGACACCGACGTGACGGTACCGTTGACCATGACCTCGGACCCGTCGGACTCGTTGACGGCCGCGCGCGGCGGGCTCAGGTCACCGAGCACCAGCCGTTGGTCGGCACCGAGATGCGGGTGGACGGTCGTCGACGACCACCGGACCGTCCATCCGGTGTCGCTGCGACCCAGCGGCAGCGTCGCGTCGTACTCCCAGGTCCGACCGCCCGGCAGCGTCCACGTATAGGTGACATCGACGTCGGCGACATCCTGGTCGATGCGGACACGGCCGGTCCGTGCCGACAACGATTCGGCTGCTAGCCCGTCCCAGGCGGCGGCCAACACAGAGCGGGCCCGGTCGGGCATCGTTGTCTGCGCCGCCGCAGCGTCGACATCGTGGTCGGCGAAGGCTCCGACGAACGCGTCGGCCACCGATCGCGGCCCGTCGTCGTCGGACGTGCACGCCGCAGCGGTCACCACGAGAACAAGGACACACAAGACCGCGAAGAACCGTCGGAAGATCATCGTGGATGAGACTATCGGGTCAGTCGACGAGAACCGTGGCGAACGTCCCGACCTGCGTGAAACCGACCGTGCGATAGACGGCTCGAGCAGCAGAGTTGAAGTTGTTGACGTACAAGCTGGCTGTCCGTCCCTGGCGGGCTATCGCCGACGCGACGGCCGCCGTCCCTGACGCACCGAGCCCTCGGCCGCGTGCCGCGGGATCGACCCACACACCCTGGATCTGTCCGACGCGGCGCGACATGGAGCCGATCTCCGCTTTAAAGACCACCCGGCCGTCCTCGAACCGGGCGAACACGCGCCGCGCCGCGATCAACGCCGCCAGACGACGACGGTACGACTGGCCCCCGTCGCCCGCACACGGGTCGACACCCACTTCGCCGCGGAACATCTCGACGGCCGCGGGAAAGTAGATGTCCAGGTCGCTTTCCTGCACGAGTCGGACATGCGGGTCCGGCTCGATCGACGGCGCTCCCTGCAGTGCGAGCAACGGCTGCTCGGATCGGACTTCACGCGGGCTCCCCCACTCGGGTTCCACCCGGCTCCACAACCCGAGAGCGAGTTCCGTGTCGCCGACCAGCGACGTACACATGCGCGGCGCCGCCAACACACGGTCGGCGAAGTAGTCGAGGTCGTTGGCGTCGCCGGCGAGCGGCATCAGGTTCGCGCCGGAGAAGCACAACGACTCCTCGGGGACCGACGCACTCCACATCTCACCGCCGAGCAGGCGGGGCGCCATGCCGTACGCTTCAACGCGCGCGGCCACCATGCACGCCGCGACCGGATTCGCTTCCAGGGCATGCATCACCGCTTGCGCATCTCGCGCCCCGAGCGGGCGACCGCCGAGCAGACGAAGCACCTCGCACCTCCGATGGTCAGGTCGGTGACATCAACTCACGGACACGGTGGGTGTCCCGCTACCAGTCTCCTCTGACTCCTCGGCGATACGCAGCGCTTCGGCGATCAGCGTCTCGACGATCTGGGCCTCGGGGACGGTCTTGACGACCTCGCCCTTGATGAAGATCTGGCCCTTGCCGTTGCCCGACGCGACACCGAGGTCGGCTTCACGAGCTTCGCCCGGCCCGTTGACCACGCATCCCATGACGGCCACACGCAGCGGGACCTCCATGCCTTCAAGTCCGGCACTGACCTCGTTGGCGAGCTTGTAGACGTCCACCTGCGCGCGCCCGCACGACGGGCATGAGACGATCTCCAGTTTGCGAGGACGCAGGTTGAGCGACTGCAGGATCGCGTCGCCGACCTTGATCTCCTCGGCAGGCGGCGCCGACAGCGAGACGCGGATGGTGTCGCCGATCCCCTCGGACAGCAGCGCGCCGAACGCGACAGCCGACTTGACGGTGCCTTGGAATGCCGGCCCCGCCTCGGTGACGCCGAGATGCAGCGGATAATCGCTCTGCGCGGCAAGCTGCCGGTACGCCTCGACCATGATCACCGGGTCGTTGTGCTTCACCGAGATCTTGATGTCGCCGAATCCGTGCTCCTCGAACAGCCCGGCCTCCCAGAGCGCGGATTCGACGAGCGCTTCAGGGGTGGCCTTCCCGTACTTCTTGAGCAGGCGCGGATCGAGCGACCCTGCGTTGACGCCGATCCTGATCGGGATGCCCGCATCGCCCGCGGCCTTCGCGACCTCTTTGACGCGCCCGTCGAACTCCTTGATGTTGCCGGGGTTCACGCGGACCGCGGCGCAGCCCGCGTCGATCGCGGCGAAGATGTACTTCGGCTGGAAGTGGATGTCCGCGATCACCGGGATCTTCGACTTTTTGGCGATCGTCGCGAGGGCGTCCGCGTCTTCCTGGCGCGGGCACGCGACGCGGACGATGTCACAGCCCGAGGCGGTCAACTCCGCGATCTGCTGCAGCGTCGCGTTCACGTCGTGCGTCTTGGTGGTGCACATCGACTGCACCGAGATCGGGTGGTCACTACCGACTCCGACGGATCCGACCTGGATCTGACGGGTCTTCCGGCGCGCCGCGAGCACGGGTGGCGGCCCTGCCGGCATCCCGAGGCCTACGGCCAGCGGTCCGGACGATTCGGTCATCGACATCACTCCTATAGTCATTGGCCAGACTACCGGTCAGAAGATACGGATCGGGTTGATGATGTCGGCCGTCACGGTCAACACCATGAACACTCCCATCACCGCGACGACCGCATAGGTCAACGGCAGCAGTTTGTAGTAGTCGACGGGCGCGCCGTCGGGTCTGCCGAACAGCCGGCGGACCAGGTTCCTGAACTTCTCGTAGATCGCGATGATCATGTGACCGCCGTCGAGCGGCAGCAGCGGCACGAGATTGAATGCCCCGAGGAAGAAGTTGATGCTCAGCAGCAACCCCAGGAACATGTCCCAGTAGCCGCGGTCGACCGCTTCACCGCCGAGCCTCGACGCGCCGACCACGCTGACCGGGGTGTCGTCGCCGCGCTCCCCACCGGTCACCGCCGTCCACAGGTCGTCGATCTTCGACGGCAACGAGATGAGCGCCCGGTAGGTCTGCTCGAAGATGTCGCCGGTGAACGAGACGGCGCCGCCCCACACCGATCCCCAGTCGTAGTGCTGCACGAGGACGCGGTCGAGACTCACTCCGATCGCGGGCACGGTCACCGGGACGAGCGTCCCGTCGTCCGTCTCCGCCATCCGCTGCACTTGCTTGACCGGGATCGTGAGGTCCATCGTGTGACCGTCCCGGTCGATGGTGAGCGTCGCGGCCGACTTCGAGTCCCGCACCTTCTCGACCAGGTCGGACGAACTTGACACCCCCGATCCGTTCACGGCGAGGATCTGATCGCCGACGCGGAGTCCGGCCGCCGCGGCCGGAGCCGGGCCGGTGCACGGATCAGGATTGCCCTTCGCGTCGGTGGTCGGCGACACACACGAGATCTGCGTCGCGTGCACCGGCTGGTCACCGAGGATCGGCAGACCCCACCCGAGAGCGAGGACGACGATCAAGATGAAGCCGAGGATGAAGTTCTGTACCGGTCCGGCGATCATGACGACGAGCCGCTTCCACGTCTTCTGCTCGTACATCGCCCGGCCGCGTTCGGTAACCGACAGCTCGTCGTGAGGCGTCATGCCCGCGATGTCGCAGAATCCGCCCAGCGGGATCGCTTTGAACCCGTACTCGGTCTCGCCGATGCGCGTGGACCACAGGGTCGGGCCGAAACCGACGAAGAAGCGCCGAACCTTCATTCCGGTGGCCTTCGCCGCCAGATGGTGCCCGAGCTCGTGCCAGGCGATCGAGATCAGCAGGGCTGCTGCGAACAGCACGATGCCCAGGACGTAACTCAACTGCCGACTCCGCTCACATCACTTCGAGGCGGCAGCGACCAGGGCCGCTGCGCGCTCACGCGCCCACCGGTCTGCTGCCAGAACCTCGTCCAGCGTACCCGGCTCGCCCGACCACTGATCGGCGGCGGCAAGCACGTCGGCGATCGTCCCGACGATCGCCGGGAACGAGAGCGCGCCCGCGAAGAATCCTTCGGCGGCGACCTCGTTAGCGGCGTTGAACACTGCGGTGAGGCTGCCGCCGATCCTTCCGGCTTCCCGCACGAGCGCAATCGCGGGGAAGACGTCATCGTTCACCGGCTCGAACGTCCACGTCGCGGACTGGGTCCAGTCGCATGCCGCCGACGACCCGGGGACGCGGTCGGGCCAACCGAGCGCGAGCGCGATCGGGAGCTTCATGCTGGGCGGGGACGCTTTCGCGATGGTCGCGCCGTCGACGAACGTCACCATCGAGTGGACGATCGACTGGGGGTGCACGGTGACGTCGATCCGGTCGTAGGGCACGTCGAACAGCAGATGTGCTTCGACGACCTCGAGTGCCTTGTTGACCAATGTCGCCGAGTTGAGGGTGATCATCGGCCCCATCGACCAGGTCGGATGCTTTCCGGCCTGTTCGGGCGTCACGTCGCGGACCTGCTCGGCAGTCCAGCCGCGGAACGGACCGCCGGACGCGGTGAGCACGAGTCGATCGACCTCGTCGGCGGTTCCGCCGCGCAGGCACTGAGCGATGGCCGAGTGCTCGGAGTCGACGGGCACGATCTGTCCGGGCGCCGCCGCGTCGAGAACAAGGGACCCGCCCGCGACGAGGGACTCCTTGTTGGCCAGGGCGAGCCGGGCACCGGACCGCAGCGCCGCGAGACTCGGGCCCAGGCCGATCGCGCCGACCACGCCGTTCAGCACGACGTCGGCCTCGACCGACTCGACCAGCCGAACCATCGCTCCATCACCCGCCAGCACACCACCACCGGACGAGCCGCCACCACCGGCCGACACACCGCCGATGCGGTCGGACAACGCCGCTGCTGCGTCGTCGTCGGCCACCGCCACCTGCGAGGGCGCGAGACCCGTCGCGGCCACCTGCTGCTGCAGCAGATCCAGGTTACCGCCGCCCGCACCGAGACCGACCGCCTCGAACCGGTCGGGGTGCTCGGCGATCACCTCGAGCGCTTGGGTGCCGATGGATCCCGTCGAACCGAGAATCAATACGCGTGTCCTCACGAGAGCCATTGTGGCGCACTCGCGCCACGGTCTACCACGTGCACGCGGACGCAGGGCGTCAGGTTATGCTGTAGCCCGAACTACTACCGGCTGTCATAAGGAGTGGACGTGGCGAGCACTGAGGTCGAACAGATCGATACCGGCTGGGTCCGCGAACCCGCAGACGCGCCGTCGGCCCGCTTCGGCTGGAGCGGCACCGCGCCCCGTACCTACGCGATCGCCGCGTTCGTCTCGGGCCTGATCTGCCTGGCCATGCTGGTCGGCAACCACGTCGGACACGTCGAGGACATCTACCTCATCGTGTTCGCCGTCGGCCTGATCGGCTTCGCGGGCTACAAGATGATCCCCCGCAAGGGCGCGTGGCGACGCTAGCGACACTCAGCAAGGCTTCACGCGAGTAGGGCCGGTCACCACAGGTGACCGGCCCTACTCGTGCGATGGATCGGCGCTAACGTTCTTCGGCGGCCAGCTGTCCGCACGCCGCGGCGATCTCCTGCCCGCGAGTGTCGCGGACCGTGCACGAGATCCCCTGCTCACGAACTCGCCGCACGAACTCGGCTTCGACGGGTTTCGGACTGGCATCCCACTCCGAGCCCGGCGTCGGATTGAGCGGGATGACATTGACGTGCGCGAGTCCGCCGAGCTTGTGGCGCAGCTTCTCGCCGAGCAGATCGGCTCGCCACGGCTGGTCGTTGACGTCGCGGATCAGCGCGTATTCGATCGACACCCGTCGGCCCGTCTGGTCGGCGTAGTAGCGGGCGGCGTCGAGTACCTCGGACACTGACCATCGGTTGTTCACCGGTACGAGGGTGTCCCGCAGTTCGTCGTCGGGCGTGTGCAGGGAGACGGCGAGCGTCACCGCGAGGCCCTCGTCGGCGAGACGGCGGATCGCCGGGGCCAGACCCACGGTCGACACGGTGACGTGCCGCGCCGAGATGCCGAATCCGTCCGGGGCGGGCGAGGTGATCTTGCGGACGGCGTCGACGACTCGTTTGTAGTTCGCGAGCGGCTCGCCCATCCCCATGAACACGACGTTCGACAGTCTGCTCGGCTCGCCCATGTCGCCGTCGCGTACGGCGCGTGACGCCGCGCGTACCTGGTCGACGATCTCGGCGGTCGACAGATTCCGGTCGAGCCCGCCCTGCCCGGTCGCGCAGAACGGGCAGGCCATGCCGCAGCCCGCCTGCGACGAGATGCACAGGGTGTTCCGATCGGTGTATCGCATGAGGACCGACTCGAGGAGTGTTCCGTCGTGCAGACGCCACAGGGTCTTGCGGGTGGACCCGTCGTCGACGGCCTCGTGCCGCACCGGCGTCATCAGCGTCGGGAACAGCGCCTCACCGACCTCGTCGCGCCGACCTGCGGGCAGGTCGGTCATCTCGGCGACGTCGCCGGTCAACCGGCCGTAATACTGTTTAGCCAACTGGTTGGCGCGGAACTTCGGGAGTCCGAGGTCGGCGACCGCCTTGATCCGCCCGGCCTCGTCGAGATCGGCGAAATGCGTGGGCGGACGACCGCGTTTAGGCGCGTCGAAGACCAGTGGCAGAGACGTCATGCGTCCATTCTCTCACGGCCGACACCTCACAGAAGAACGGTGAGCACCGCCCAGGTGACCAGCGCTGACGGAAGCAGCGAGTCCAGCCGGTCCATGATTCCGCCGTGGCCCGGCAGCAACGAGCCCATGTCCTTGATCCCGAGGTCGCGTTTGAACTGCGACTCGACGAGATCACCGGTCGTCGCGACGATCACCATGAGCGGACCGAGTGCCATCCCGACCCACCAATCGGTGTCGAGGAGGAACAGCGAGCACAGCACGGCGCCAACGGTGCCGACGACGAACGATCCGGCGAAGCCCTCCCACGACTTCTTCGGGCTGATCGCCGGAGCCATCGGGTGCTTGCCGAACAGGACGCCCGCCGCGTAGCCACCCACATCGGAACAGACCACGACGATCACGAGCGTCAACACCCGGTAGCGCCCCTCGCCCTGCGCCACCATCTCGGCGCCGAACGTCGCGAGCATCGGCAACCACGCCAGCACCAGGATCGACATCGAGACGTCCCGAACGTAGTCCTGCGGAGCGTTCGCGAGGCCCTGCGCGAACAGCTTCCACACCATCAGCACCAGGACGGTGGCGGCGAACGCCACGAACGACGCTTGGATCCCCCATGGCCACGAGACCCAGATGGTGGCCTGCCCACCCACGAGAAGGGGCCAGACCGGCACCCCGAAGCCGCCGGCGTGGAGCCGCTTGCAGACCTCCCACGTCGCGATGCCCAAGGCGACCGAGACAATGCCGTACCAGGCCATCGGCACCAGCGCCAGGACCGCGATGAGCAAGGCGCCCAGGCCGACGCCGACCCCGATGGCAGCGGGGAGGTTACGTCCGGCCTTGGACGTCGACGGGGTCGTCATACCTCGAGAAGCTCGACTTCCTTGTTCTTCACCAGCTCGTCGACGACATCGGTGTACGAGTGGGTGGTCTTGTCGAGTTCCTTCTCGGCGCGCGACACCTCGTCTTCGCCTGCTTCGCCGTCCTTCTGGATGCGCTTGAGCTCGTCGGCCGCCTTGCGCCGAACGCTGCGGATCGAGACCTTCGCGTCCTCGCCTTTGCCGCGCGCCTGCTTTACGAGGTCCTTGCGACGCTCCTCGGTGAGCTGCGGGATCGCGACCCGGATGACGTTGCCGTCGTTGGTCGGATTGACCCCGAGGTCGGAGTTGCGGATCGCGGTCTCGATATCGCGCATCGTCGACGCCTCGTACGGCTTGATGACGACCAGTCGGGGTTCCGGCGTGTTGATACCCGCGACCTGGGTGATCGGCGTCATCGACCCGTAGTAGTCGATGACGATCCGGTTGAACATCGCCGGGTTGGCGCGGCCGGTGCGGATGGCGGCCATGTCGTCGCGTGCGACGTTGACGGCCTTCTCCATCTTCTCCTCGGCGTCGAGCAGAGCTTCGTCGATCATGTCGATGTCCTTATCTTGTTAAGAAGCGTTTCTAGTCGGCCGATTCGGTGCTGACCAGGGTCCCGATCGACTCGCCCGCGACCGCACGTGCGATATTGCCTCGTTCGAGCAGGTTGAACACGAGAATCGGCATGTTGTTGTCCATGCAGAGACTGAACGCCGTCGCATCGGCCACCTTCAACTCCTTCTCGATCGCCTCGCGGTGAGTGATCGAACGGAAGAGTTCGGCGTCCGGGTTGGTGCGCGGGTCGTCGGAGTAGACGCCGTCAACGCCCTTCGCCATCAGGACGGCCTCGGCTTTGATCTCCAGTGCGCGTTGAGCGGCTGTCGTGTCGGTGGAGAAGTACGGCATGCCCATGCCTGCGCCGAAGATCACCACGCGACCCTTCTCCAGGTGACGCACCGCCCGCAACGGCAGATACGGCTCGGCCACCTGCCCCATCGTGATGGCCGTCTGAACACGTGTGGTGACCCCACGCTTCTCCAAAAAGTCCTGCAGCGCAAGGCAGTTCATGACCGTACCGAGCATGCCCATGTAGTCCGAGCGGGCACGGTCCAGTCCACGCTGCTGCAGTTCGGCCCCGCGGAAGAAGTTGCCGCCGCCGATCACGATGCCGACCTGGACGCCCGAGTTGACGACCTCGACGATCTGGTCGGCGACCGCACCGACCACGTCGGGGTCCAGACCCACCTCGCCGCCGCCGAACATCTCCCCTCCGAGCTTGAGCATGACTCGCCGGTAACCACCGTTCCGCTGACCGGCCGGAGACTGAGCAGTCATCAATCCTCTTCCACCTCGACATCGTCGCCTCGGCAGCAGTCGACGCCCCGAGACAGATCCCATTCATCTTAGAAGAACGGTCTCCGTAGACGCCGACTGGATGCTGAACGCGTGTCAGAACCGGCGACGCCACCAGACGCCGCATCGTGGAACGACTGGCCGCGGACCCGGCACGGTCTCGGTCCTCGCCGAGCCCCGCGCCACGAGAGGCTGCTGGCGCACATGCGAACGACGAAAGGTCCGGCGCCCATCGCGGGCACCGGACCTCTCGTTCGACTCTGGTGAGTCGGCGGCTCGATCAGGCCTGGCCGACCTCGAAGCGCGAGAACGCGACGACGGCGGCGCCCGCCTCGTCGAGGATCGCCTTCACGGTCTTCTTCGAGTCGGTGACCGACGGCTGGTCCACGAGGACGACGTCCTTGTAGAAGCCGTTGACGCGACCTTCGACGATCTTCGCCAGAGCCTGCTCCGGCTTGCCTTCAGCCTTCGCGGTCTCTTCGGCGATACGACGCTCGTTCTCGACAACGTCCGCGGGGACCTCGTCACGGCTCGCGTACTTGGCCTTGAGCGCTGCGACCTGCATCGCGGTCCCGCGAGCGGCCTCCGCAGCGGCGTCGCCTTCGCCCGTGTACGAGACCAGGACGCCGACGGCGGGCGGCAGGTCCGACGCACGCTTGTGCAGGTAGACGGCGACGGGGCCGTCGTACGCTGCGACGCGCTGCAGAACCAGCTTCTCGCCGATCTTGGCCGAGAGCGCCTCGACGGCCTCGGCGACGGTGCCGTCACCGAGCTTGGCAGCCGACAGTTCGGCGACATCGTTGGTGCGCAGCTCGACGGCTGCGGTCAGGATGTCATCGGCGAGCTTCTGGAACTCGTCGTTCTTGGCGACGAAGTCGGTCTCGCTGTTCAGCTCGACCATGACGCCGTCACGAGCTGCGACGAGCCCCTCGGCCGTGGAGCGCTCCGCACGCTTGCCCACATCCTTGGCGCCCTTGATGCGCAGCTCTTCGACGGCCTTGTCGAAGTCACCGTCGTTGTTGGCCAGTGCGTTCTTGCAGTCGAGCATGCCCGAACCGGTCATTTCGCGCAGACGCTTCACGTCCGCTGCGGTGTAGTTCGCCATGTGAGGCGATCCTCCTTCTTAGGATTCTTCGGTGTGTCGAGTCGTCCGGTGTCGCAGAGATCTATTCTGCGGCCGGAGTGGCCGGGGCCTCAGCCGGAGCTTCGGTCGCCGGAGGCTCGGTCGCGACAGCCTCAGCCGCTGCAGCCTCGGTCGGCGCGGACGCCTCGGTGAGCAGTTCCTGCTCCCACTCGGCGAGCGGTTCTGCAGCCGTTTCCGGCTTCGCATCGCTCGAACCCTGGCCGGCACGCGCCTGAACGCCCTCGGCGACGGCCGAAGCGATCACGCGGGTCAGCAGCGCTGCGCTGCGGATCGCGTCGTCGTTGGCCGGGATCGGGTAATCGACGACGTCGGGGTCGCAGTTGGTGTCCAGGATCGCGATGACCGGGATGTTCAGCTTGCGGGCCTCGCCGACGGCGATGTGCTCTTTGTTGGTGTCAACGACCCACACGGCCGAGGGCACCTTGGCCATGTCGCGGATACCACCGAGGGTGCGGACGAGCTTGTTCTTCTCACGCGTGAGCATGAGGATTTCCTTCTTGGTGCGACCCTCGAAGCCACCGGTCTGCTCCATGGCCTCGAGCTCCTTCATACGCTGAAGGCGCTTGTGCACGGTCTGGAAGTTGGTGAGCATGCCACCGAGCCAACGCTGGTTGACGTACGGCATGCCGACGCGGGTCGCCTCTGCGGCGATCGACTCCTGCGCCTGCTTCTTGGTGCCGACGAACAGGATCGTGCCACCGTGGGCGACGGTCTGCTTGACGAACTCGTAGGCGCGATCGATGTACGACAGCGTCTGCTGCAAGTCGATGATGTAGATGCCGTTGCGGTCGGTGAAGATGAAACGCTTCATCTTCGGGTTCCAACGACGGGTCTGGTGACCGAAGTGCGCGCCGCTGTCCAGCAGCTGCTTCATGGTTACGACAGCCATGATTGTCCTCTCTAGCAGTTCGACGTCCTCCCCCAGGCCGGGGTCGGACCCTAGCGCCCGCAATCGCCTGCACTCCAACCGATTCCGCGGTTCGAGACTGCGCAGAACGACCGATGGACCGTCGACTTTCGGTGACGGTCCGCGCGGACGCGCGAAGTCACCCGAGACATACCCGGGTGCGTCGGAAAGACTACTCCGATACGGCACGACCAGCAAAATCACGCCGATCGACCCCAGCAATCGTGTTCGATGATCGTGCCCTGCGGCGCGTCGCGGAACCGCCGATGGGGCCGATGCGTCTGACCTTGTATGAGATCGGTCCGCCCGCGTGCACTCGTCTGTCGCGTCCTCGCGTGCGTCCTCGTCCTTGCGTGCGTGCTCGTTCTTGCATGCGTCCCAGTCCTGCTTCCGTTCGGGGCTACGGCCATGTCCGCACCCCAAACTGCCGCACCTCAAACTGCCGCACCCCGAACTTCCTACGACTGGCCGTTGGCGCCGCGACCGGCGGTCGTTCGTCCGTTCGACCCGCCGGAGAAGCGATGGCAGCCCGGGCATCGCGGCGTCGACCTGGCCGCTGCACCGGACGCGCCGGTACTGGCCGCACGGGCCGGCACTGTGCACTTCGCGGGCGTGGTCGCCGGAAAGCCGACAGTGTCGATCCGGCATGCGGACGGGATCGTGACGACGTATGAGCCGGTCGTCGCGCGGGTACGGCGCGGCGAGCATATCGGGCGCGGTCAGGTGATCGGTGTGCTCGCCGTCGGCCACGCGGGATGTCGGGCGGCGGCCTGCCTGCACTGGGGTGCTCGACAAGGAAGCGGCCGTGACGCCGTGTATCTGAATCCGCTCGGGCTGCTCGGGGTGCTGCGGGTGCGGTTGAAGCCGCTCATGCCCGAGGATGTGCCTGGTCGTGGACCGCTCGCAGTCGCTCGACACTGACGTGCGTATAGAGCTGCGTCGTCGACAACGACGAATGCCCGAGTAACTCCTGGACCACGCGCAGGTCGGCGCCACCCTCGAGCAGATGGGTGGCGGCGCTGTGGCGCAACCCGTGCGGGCCGATGGAGCCCCCGTTGCCGTCGTCGGTGGCTCGATGCACGACGGTGCGCGCCATCCGTTGGTCGAGGCGGCCGCCCTTGACTCCGAGGAGCAGCGCGTCCCCCGACGTTGCCGTCGCCAGCGCCGGGCGGCCCAGTCGGAGCCAGTCGGTGAGCGCAGTCTGCGCCGGCCCGCCGTACGGGGCCGACCGCTGCTTATCGCCTTTGCCGATCACGCGCAGCACGCGTCGGTCGGGATCGACGTCGCCCAGGTCGAGCCCGCACAGTTCACCGACGCGAATGCCGCATGAGTAGAGCAGTTCGACGATCAGCCGATCGCGGAGCGCGACGGGGTCGTCCGGATCGGCGGGCGCCGCGGCGTCGACCGCCTCGGCGGCGGCCTCGGGGTCGAGGACGTGCGGCAGGACGCGGTGGGCCTTCGGCGCCTGCAGTCGTCCGGCGACATTGCTCGCGACGAGGCCTTCGCGCTGAGCCCAGGCGAAGAAGGTCTTCGCCGACGACACCTCGCGGGCGACCGATGAGCGGGCGGCGCCGCGTCGCGTGTGCTCGGCGAGCCATGCGCGCAGCAGCGCGAGATCGATATCGGCGAGTTCGACGCCGCGCGCGCCCGTGAAGGCGATCATGCCTCGCACGTCGCCGACGTACGCGCGCACCGTGTGGTCACTACGCGCCTTCTCGTAGCGCAGGTGATCGGCGAATGCACCCAGGACGTCGGCCATGGTGTTCAGGGTAGGACAGTCGGTCCAGCGGTCGCGGTAAGACGGGCAGGGCTCAAGCCTTGGACCACGCGGCTTCGTCGGCGTCGTTCACCGCACGCTGGTCGGCTTTCCACTTACGGAAGCCGTCCTCGGTGCGCCCGCGCCGCCAGTAGCCGGAGATCGACCCGGCGCGTGCCTTGCTGACGCCTCGCTCCTTGCGGATGTACGGACGGAGGTTCTTCATCACGGCCTGCGCCTCGCCGTGGATGAACACCTGTGGTTCCCCGTCGAGCCACTCGGCCGCCTTGACGGCCGCGATGATCGGAGCGTTGTCTCCGGCGACGTCGTCGGGCGCATCATCGGCCCCGTATCCACGGTGCACCCAGGTGATCTCCGCGCCGGCCGGACCGTTCAGCTCGAGTTCGTCATCGGGCCCGGCGACCTCGACGAAGACCTTCGCCACGGCGTCGGCGGGCAGAGCTTCGACGGCAGCCGCGAGCGCGGGCAGCCCGGCCTCGTCGGCGACGAGCAAGTGCCACGGGGCATCCGGGTCCGGGCGGTATCCACTGCCGGGGCCGAAGAATCCGATGGTCTCCCCCGGCTCCACGTGCGCGGCCCAGGGCCCCGCGATGCCCTCATCGCCGTGGACGACGAAGTCGATCGAGATCTCCCGCGCCGTCGGATCGTAGGTGCTCACGGTGTAGGTGCGCAGGACCGGTTCCTCCCGGTCGGGCTGCGCAAACTGGAGCTTGACGTACATGTCGGTGTCATCGGTCGCTTGAAAGTCGTCAAAGCCCGGACCGCCGAGCCAGACCCTGCGCATATGCGTCGTCAGGTCCTCGGTGCGTAGCACCGTCATCGTGTTCTGTCGCTTCGCCATTGCGCAGCATCTCCTTCTTAGGTAATCCTAATAACCGTACCTGATTCGTCGCCGAGCGAGCGGCCGGGCAGCGGGTGTACAACTGCATTCATGACTACCGGAGACGGCCGATGACTCGCATACGAGTGATCGCTGCCGCGTGTGCTGTGGCCGCACTCGGCGGGGTCGCCACGGCGTGTTCGTCCGACGACTACACACCTGGCGGGGACACAGTTGGCGGGGTCACCGCGGAACTCCGCTCGTCGGCCGATCGCGGTCCCAGCGGGACCGTCCCGCGGCTGATGTTGGTGGTGCACAACGACTCCAATGCGGCGTGTTCGTTGCCCTCCCACGGCATCGGCAGCGCTATCGTCACGTCGGTGACACGCGACGGGGGCGACGTCGCGTCGACGTCCCGGTCCATCCCCACGTTCGCGCCGTCGATCGACGCGGTCCGGGCCGCCCTTACCCCGCTGCCGCCCGACGAAGCGCTCGCCCTCGACATCCAGACGTCGACCGATCCGGCAGCGGTTGAGAGCCACCGGATCGACGGCGGCGGCACGCTGGTGCGGACGACGTGGCCGACCGGCGATCCGGGTGAGTACCGGGTGACCGCGGCGCTGGAGACGCCGCAGGCCGCGGCGCGCGACGATCGTCCGCCGCTCTGCGCGCCTACCGAGCGGGCGACCGCGACGTTCACCGTGGAGTGAGCCCGTGACCCCGGCCTCGGTCGCGTTCACGGGCTCACCTGCGCAGGCACCACAGGCCGGATTCTTCGTCGACGAGGCCTGCGACGTCGAGGGCGGCGAGCGCACGGCGAACCGCGTCGACGGGGATGCCCGCACTGAATGAGATCTCGTCGATCGACAGCGACTCGCGGGCCGGCAACGCCTCGATCACGCGGAACTGGTCGGGCGGCAGCCCGTCGGTGTCGCGGATCGGCGCCGGACCTCGCGTGTCCTCGCCGTCGGGTACCACGAGGGACGCGACCTGGTCGACGTCCGCGACGAGCGTCGCCTGACCGTCCGCGATCATCGCGTGCGTACCGACCGACGTCGCCGAGGTGACCGCGCCGGGCACCGCGCCGAGCGGGCGGCCCAGGCGCGTCGCCCACGCCGCGGTATTCGCCGCACCCGAGCGTCGACCTGCCTCTACGACGACCGTCGCCCCCGACAGTGCGGCGACGAGCCGATTCCGGGTGAGGAAGCGATGCTTGGCCGCCGTCGTGCCGGGAGCGTATTCGGAGACGACCAGACCGCGTGCGGCGATCTCGTGCAGGAGCCGGGCGTGACCGGTCGGATAGTCGCGGTCGACGCCGCACGCCAGCACCGCGACCGTGAGACCGCCTGCCGCCAATGATCCGCGGTGGGCGGCGCCGTCGATCCCGTACGCACCGCCGGACACGACCGCCCGACCGTGTGCGGCCAAGCCGGAGGCGAATTGTCCCGCCACGTATTCGCCATACGACGATGCCGCCCGCGAACCCACGAGTGCGACGGCTGGGTCGCCCAACGACGACAAGGCACCCGGCCCACGCACCCACAGGGCGAGCGGCCCACCGCCGCGCGCTGCCGTCGATGCGCGATCGAGGACCGACAGCGACCAGCCGGGCCACTCCTCGTCGTCGGGCGTGACGAGCCGTGCGCCGACCCGATCCGCCGTGTCGAGGTCGGCGACAGACGTGTCGGTCGCATGTCGTGCTTCGGTCGCGGCGAGTGCCGCGAGGTGTCCTACCGGAGCCTTACGGTCGCGCACCGCCGCGGCGGCGGCGACCGCTCCGATCGCCGACACGAGCGCGATCACGGACGCGGACGGCGGCTCGGCGACGGCGGCGAGATAGGCCCACGCCCGGCGTTCGGCGTCGTTCACGTCGGTCATCTGCCTGTCCCCCGGTCCCGATACAGCAATGCTTGTGTGACGTCGTCGACGTCCGGTCGTTGCGTGCCGCGCAGATCGGCGAGCGTCCACGCGAGCCGGAGCGCCCGATCGGCGCCGCGTGCGGTGATCCTCCCCTGCCCCAGGAACGATTCGATGGGCCGCATCGCGTCGGCCGCGAGCCGATACCGCCGTCGCAGTTCGCTGCCCGGCACCTCGGCGTTCGTCAGCCAGCCGTGCTCGCGCCACCGTTCCTGTGCGGCGGCCCGCGCCTGCGCGACTCGCGCGCCGACGACGTCCGTCGGCTCCCCCTGCTCGGTCATCAACGCGCTGTTCCCGGGCGGCTCCATCTGCACACGGATGTCGACCCGGTCCATCAACGGTCCGGACAGCTTGCCGAGGTACCGACGTCGGACGATGGAGGTGCACACGCAGTCGACGTCGTTGACCGGTGCGCACGGGCACGGGTTCGCCGCGAGAATCAGTTGAAAGCGGGCCGGATACGACGCGGTGCCGTCGCGCCGCGACACACGCACGACCCCGTCTTCGAGGGGCTGGCGCAGTGCGTCGAGGACCTTCGCCCCCATCTCTGCACACTCGTCGAGGAACAGGACGCCGCGATGGGCCCGGGACACGGCTCCGGGTTTGGCCAGGCCGGTCCCGCCGCCGAGGAGCGAGGTGATGCTGGCGCTGTGGTGCGGCGCGATGAACGGCGGAGTCTCGATCAGCGGGCGGTGGGCGGGCAACGTCCCGGCGACCGAGTGGATCGCCGTCACTTCGAGGGATTCGTCGTGGCCCAGCGGCGGGAGGATGCCCGGCAGCCGGCACGCGAGCATCGTCTTCCCGATGCCCGGTGGGCCCGTCATGAGGACATGGTGTGCGCCGGCCGCGGCCACTTCGAGCGCGTGTCGGGCCGCCGGCTGGCCGACGACGTCGGTCATGTCCGGGATCGGCGTCGACGCGGGCGCCTCGCCGGTGTCCGACACGGTGTCGAGCACGCGGTCACCGGCAAGCCACGCGACGACGTCCGACAGGGAGTCGGCTCCACCGATGTCGAGTCCGTCGACGAGCGCCGCCTCCCGGACGTTCCCGATCGGGACGACGGCGCGACGGAAGCCGGCGTCGCGCGCGCCGAGGAGCAGCGGCAGGACGCCGCGTACCGGGCGGACGCGTCCGTCGAGCGCCAACTCGCCGATCAGCACGGTCTCGCCGAGGAGTGGGGTCTGCGCCTGCCCGGTGGCGATCAGGACCGAGATCGCCATCGGCAGGTCGAACCCGGCTCCGGACTTGGGCAGGTTCGCCGGGGCGAGGGCGACGACGATCTTCTTCTCGGGGAACTTCGCACCGCTGTTGCCGATCGCGGCGCGCACCCGGTCCTTCGCTTCGCGGAGCGAGGTGTCGGCGCTGCCGCTGACGGTGAAGCCGGGTAGCCCGTTGCTGATGTTGGCTTGGATCTCGATGACGTCCGCGGCGAACGCGTTGAGTCCGACCGAGTGAACGCGCCCCAGCCCGCTCATGGCCGCCGCCTCATTCGACGACGCCGGTGTGGTGGGCCAGCGTCGCCCGTTCGAGGTCCTCAGGATCGGCGATGTCAAGTTGAATCGACACGATGTCGAAACGGATGATCGGCCAATACCGTTCCTGTTCGGCCAACCACTGCCGGGCGACGAGGCGCATCGTCCGCAACTTGTGCGGGGTGACCGCGGCGACCGGGTCACCGAACGTCCGACTCGCGCGTGTCTTGACCTCGACGATCACCAGTGTGTCGCCGATCGCGGCGATCAGATCGAGTTCGCCGTACCGGGTCCGCCAGTTCCGTGCCAGGATCTCCCACCCGAGACCGGCGAGATGCTCGGCGGCCACGTCTTCGCCGAGTCGACCGATTTGTCTGCGCCGGTCCGGGCGCTTCGTCTTGTCCCCCATGCGCAGACAATGGCCGACGACTCCGACCAGCGGAAGACGATTCCCGACGAAAACGTCAATCTGTGGACAACGTGGAAGTCATCCACAGATTCACCTGGGCAGAATGGCTCCCGACCCTGCGGCATCAACCCCGCAGCATCGACCCCACAGCGTCACGGCGCGTCGGGAAGACGCAGCTCTGCCCGTTCGAGTTCTTCGACGTTGACGTCCTTGAACGTCACCACGCGCACCTGCTTGACGAAGCGGGCCGGTCGGTACATGTCCCACACCCACGCGTCGGTCATGTGGATCTCGAAATACACTTCACCGTCGTTGCTGCGCGGGATGAGGTCGACGCCGTTCGCGAGGTAGAAACGACGCTCGGTCTCCACCACGTAGGTGAACTGACCGACGATGTCCTTGTACTCCTTGTACAGCGACAGCTCCATCTCGGCTTCGTACTTCTCGAGATCTTCAGCGCTCATCATGCAAGCCTATCGCGGACGTTCCGGTACGAGAGTCTGTGCTCGCCCGACGGCCCGAGCGCGTCGAGTCGAGCCATATGGGTGGCCGTGCTGTACCCCTTGTGAACTGCGAAGTCGTAGCCGGGGACGGCCTCGTCGAGAGCGACCATGATGCGGTCGCGGGTCACCTTGGCAAGCACCGACGCCGCGGCGATGCAGGCGGCGTTCGCGTCGCCGCCGATCACCGGCAACGACGGCGCGGGCAGTCCGGGGACCTGGAATCCGTCGGACAGGACGTAGCCAGGGCGCACGTCCAGTCCTGCGACGGCGCGACGCATCCCTTCGATGTTGGCGACGTGCACGCCGATCCGATCGACTTCGGCGGCGGGCACCACCACGACGCTGTAGCTGACGGCGTGACGCTGCACGGCGTCGTACAACCGTTCCCGGGTGGCCTCGGACAGCCGCTTGGAGTCGTCGAGGTCGGCGAGGGACTTCAGTTGCGTCGACCCGAGCACGCACGCCGCGACGACGAGGGGGCCTGCGCACGCCCCGCGCCCCGCCTCGTCGACGCCCGCCACCGGTCCCAGCCGGTGTCGGGCCAACGTGAACTCCAGGGTGCGCAGCGACGCCGCTTTACGGACCGGCGAACGCGGCGGCCAACGCTCAGTAGAGGTCATCGTGCATCAAGTCTCTCGGCCGATCAGCCCTGCGGGTCGTGGTCGCCGACACCACCGATCCGCGAGAACGGGTACATGACGAAACGAACCTTGCCGCGAATATCCGAGATCGGGACGGTGCCGTGGTATTGGTCGCCCTGATGCGCCCGGGAGTCGGCAGAGTTCGACCGATTGTCGCCCATCACCCAGACGTTCCCGTCCGGCACCGTGAGGCCGAAGTCTTTGCCGTAGCACGACCCCTTGCCGAGGACGCCGTCCGTCGCTGCGCTCGTGTCGACCTGGAGGTCTTTGTCGATGTACGGCTCGTCGAGCGGTTTCCCGTCCACGGTGACGCCCTTGCCGTCCGCGTTGTGGCACTCGACTCTCTGGCCGCCGGTCGCGATCACTCGCTTGACGAGGTTGTTCTCGTCGGGCGGCTGCAACGCGAACCAGGACAGCACGTCCTGGACTTTGTGGACGACGGCGTTCGACGATCGAGGCGACTGCCACACGTCGTCCCACGATTCGGACGGAGCCTTGAACACGATCACGTCGCCGGGTTCGGGGTCGCTGAACCGGTAGACCATTTTGTCGATCACGATGCGGTCGTTGGTGCAGCCTGCGCAACCGTGGAGCGTCGACTCCATCGACTCGGACGGCACCACGTACTGCCGGAAGAAGAACTGGGTGAACACGAACATCAGCGCGAGGACGATCGCGACGACGATCGCGACCTCTTTTACAAGCCGCGACCAACCCGAGCGCTTCTCGTCGCCGTCTGTCGTGTCGCTGCCTGTCGCGTCGCCCGAGCCGTCTCTGATGACGAACTTCGGCTCGTCGTCGGTGCTGTCATTCACTCGAACAGCGTAGCGACTGTACCTGTGAGAACCAGAACGCAGTCCGCAGTACCGCGTAGCTCAGGACAAATGAAGAGGGCCCCGACCGCTGCAGGTGCAACGGTCGGGGCCCCACGAGGCGCTATGAGGTCAGCGCTTCTCCTTGATCTTGGCAGCCTTGCCGCGCAGGTCGCGCAGGTAGTACAGCTTGGCGCGCCGGACGTCGCCACGGGTGAGGACGTCGATCTTGGCGATGTTCGGGCTGTGCACCGGGAAGGTACGCTCGACGCCGACGCCGAACGAGACCTTGCGGACGGTGAAGGTCTCGCGCACGCCGCCGCCCTGGCGGCGAATCACGACGCCCTTGAAGACCTGGACGCGCTCCTTGCTGCCCTCGATGACCTTGACGTGCACGTCAAGGGTGTCGCCTGCGGCGAAGTCGGGGACGTCGTCGCGCAGCGACTGCTTGTCGAGGAAGTCGAGGGTGTTCATGTCTGATCCGTTTCGTTCGGCTGGACAGAGGAACCTGGCGGCCCGCGGAAAGCGGGTTCGACCGGTTCGTGCCCGAATCATTGGTCTTCGTGCACTGTGGACCGGCAGGTCGGCACAGGCAACCTGAAACATTCTGCCAGACGATCGCACCGAGACGAAATCGGTGCGGCGCCTGGTCACAACGTCGGATCGAGTCGCTGGTCGACGTCGACGTCCGCGACGACGCCCCGGTCGCCGCCCGACTCGTCGTCCGAGTCTGCGATCGAGGCGACCGGCGGTGGCAGGAGCGCCGGTGTGACGAGCGGTGCCGTGCCCAAGAGCAGTTCGCCCTCCCGCGTCGACCGCAGATAGTCCGCGGTCGTGTGGTCGTCGTCGTCTTTGCGGCGGACGGCGCCGGGCCCCATCGCCGGGCTCGCGCTCGACGTCCTCGCCGCTGCCGCGGCGCCGGCCGATGCCGACTGTCCCGATAATGACCGCCCCGATAATGCCTGTCCGGTCGACGTCTGCCCCGACAGTGACGTTCCCGGCACACCGGGTGAGCGCATCGACGACGTCGGGCTACCGCCCGTGACCGGGACGCCCGAGACCCCGGGAGCCAGGAGCCACGGCCCGAGCGGCGATGTCGACGTCAGGTCTCCGGCGGTGCTCGTCACTGTCGGCGTCACGACGACGGGACCGCTCGGCGACGGCCCGGAGCCCGCAGGGTCGAAGTCGGGACGACCGGAACCTGTGGTGGTACTCATGGCCGGCGCCCCGGCAGCCCGAGCCGCGCCGACGGAGTTCACTGACTCGCGGGGCGATCCGGCCTGCTCTCCTGTCATCGTGCCGTCCGTGACGCCGGACGGCATCGATCCCGGGCCGCCCGCCGCGAGGTCCGCGCGCGATGCCGTGTCTGCGGTGTCGGCGACTCCGGGAGACCACGCGGAGCCGATCGCCCCCGACTCGGCCGACACTCCGGAAGTCCCGGCCGCGGTCCAGTTCGAGACCTCACTTTCCGGAACGACGACCCCGGACGTGCTCGACGACATCGGCACGTTGTAGGCGCCAGTCATCAGCCCTTGCAGGGCCGACTCGAGCGCGATCCGCGTCTCGGGCATCATCTCGACACTCGTGAGCCCGGCAATGCGTTCACGGTGGCTGATGCTGGCGGCGAGCGCAGTTGACGCGTTGTCCAGGGCATTCGCACCGGTCTGCAGGCCTGCCACCGACGTGTCGACGAGCGAGGCGAGCGCGGTACCTCTCACCGTCGACGCGTCAGCGGATGCTCCCGCCAGCACATCGCTCGCCGCGAAAACCGACGTCAGTCGTGCGGCGACCGTCTGCGCTGCCGCCACGATGCGTCGGATCTCGGCCGCATCGGCGGACGCCGCGCCTGCGTCCATGGAGTCGATGCGTGCGAGGGCTGTTTCGATGTCGCTCCAGACGGTGCCCACATCAGGTCAGACGCACCGCGCCCCCGTCCGGTTCCGCGACACGCTGGGAACTTGCTCGTCGGGCGGGCCCTAGTCGTCGGGCAGCAGGTCCGGGCGACGGTCCCGGGTGCGTTCGAGCGACTGCTCGTGCCGCCACTGCGCGACCTTGCCGTGGTCGCCGGACAGCAGAACCGGCGGGACCTCGAGGTCGCGCCACACTTTCGGACGCGTGTAACTGGGCCCTTCGAGGAGCCCGTCGGAGAATGAATCGTCTTGATGCGACTGGGGATTGCCAATCACGCCGGGGATCAGACGGGTGGTGGCCTCGACCATCGCGAGCACCGCGACCTCCCCGCCGATGAGGACGAAGTCGCCGAGCGAGACCTCCTCGACGCGGACGCGGCGCGCGGCGTCGTCGAAGACGCGCTGATCGATGCCCTCGTACCGGCCGCACGCGAAGACCAGATGGGCTTCGATGCTCCACCGCTGCGCGGTGGCCTGGGTGAACGGCCGTCCCGCAGGCGTCGGAACCACCAGCAGCGCGTCATCCGGGCAGACGGCGTCGAGGGCTTCACCCCACACTTGCGGTTTCATCACCATGCCGGGCCCGCCGCCGTACGGGGCGTCGTCGACGCTGTGGTGGACGTCGTAGGTCCACTGCCGCAGGTCGTGGACACCGAACTCGAGGAGCCCCGCGTCGACCGCCTTGCCGAGCAGGGCGGCCTTCAGCGGTTCGAGATACTCACTGAAGATCGTGACGACGTCGATCCGCACGCCGGTCAGTCTCGTTCCGAGACGGCCGCGTCGAGGTCGATGAGACCTTCGGGCGGGTCGATCTCGATGCGTTCGCGCGTCACGGTCGGCACCATGTCTCGCACGAACGGCACCAGGACTTCGCGTCCGTCGTCGGCCCGGACGGCGAGAACGTCGCCGCCGGGCAGATGCAGGATCGACGCGAGGACGCCGACATCGGCGCCGTCGACGGTCACGACCTGCGCGCCTTCGAGTTCGTGGTCGTAGAACTCGTCCGGGTCGTCTCCGGAGTCGACGTCCGACGCGTCGACGATGAACAGGGTGCCACGCAGAGCGTCCGCGGCGCTCCGATCGGCGACGCCCTGCAACGACAGCAACAGCCGCCCGGAGTGGTTCCGGGCGGCTGTCACTGTGTACTCGGTCGTATCCGCGCCCTTCGGTGCACGCCCGGTCAGGCGTGCACCGACGGCGAATCGCGTCTGCGGATCGTCGGTGCGGACATCAACGACGAGTTCTCCGCGGACGCCGTGCGTCTTGACGACGCGACCGACAACGAGATCCATCGAAACGAACTCGTCAGCGGTCGGTGTCGACGATGTCGACGCGCATCCCGCGGCCGCCGATACCGGTGACCAGGGTGCGCAGCGCGGTCGCGGTGCGGCCGTTACGACCGATCACCTTGCCGAGATCCTCGGGGCTCACGTGGACCTCGACCATCCGGCCGCGACGGCCGGTGATCAGGTCGACGCGCACGTCGTCGGGGTTCGAGACGATCCCGCGGACCAGGTGCTCTACTGCGTCAGCGACGACAGTGCTCACGCCTGTGCCTTGTCCTCGCCGGCCTCGTCGGCTGCCGGAGCCTCGGTGGCGGCCTCGTCGGCCTTCTCGTCGGCCTTCTTGGTCTTCTTCTTCGCGGTGGTGGCTGCGGCGGCGGGCTCGCTCTCGGCGGCGGCGAGCGCAGCGTTGAACAGGTCCAGCTTGGAGGTCTTCTCGGGAGCGGTCTTCAGGGTGCCCTCGGCGCCCGGGAGGCCCTTGTGCTTCTGCCAGTCGCCGGTCACCTTGAGGATGGCGGCGACGGGCTCGGTCGGCTGTGCGCCGACACCCAGCCAGTACTGAGCGCGCTCCGAGTCGACCTCGATCAGCGACGGCTCTTCCTTCGGGTGGTACTTGCCGATGGTCTCGATGACGCGGCCGTTGCGGCGGGTGCGCGCGTCGGCGACGACGATGCGGTACTGGGGGTTGCGAATCTTACCCAGGCGGGTGAGCTTGATCTTGACAGCCATGTGGCGTCTCCTTGTGTCACAGCGCAATTCAGCGACCCGACGATTGTCGACGAGCCCGGTTTTGCGATCTCTTACGGGGTGACCGCCGGTCGGCCGTGGCCGGCTCCGACGAACCAGCGTCTGATTCTGCCAGAGTGGGGCGCGTTGCCCAAACCGAACGGGCGTCAGCATCCTGGTCACCGGCGCGAATCCTGCCTCGCCTGCCGGTGCCGGTACCGTGGCAGCGAACCTCGGGCACTGCAAACCGAAAGCGCCCAGCGACGACCGGAGATCTACGAGCCCATGCTGCACGCCTTGTCGTTCGCATTCGTCGACTCGATCAATGTTCTTCTCATCGGCGTCCTCGTCGCGCTCGCAATCATCGCCGCCCCTGGCAAGTACCGCCGGATCTCGCCACTGCTGTTGCTCGGCGACTGGCTCGGCGTCCTCGTGCTGGCACTGTTGGTCCTGCTGCTGTTCGACGGCCTGCAGTCACTGGTCGACGCGGTGATCTCGTCGCCGCTGTTCGGCATCCTGCTGATCTTGACGGCCGTGTTGACGGCCGTCCTGACGTGGCGTGGAGGCGACTCGTCTGACCTCGTCGACCGGATCCTCGCGCCGCTGCGCGCCCCGTCCGCGCTGACGGTGCTCGTCGGATTCGTTCTCGGCGTCGTCCAGTCGGCAACATCGGTCCCGTTCTACGCGGGGCTCGCGGTGCTCTCGGCGAGCGATATCGACCCGCTGCACCGCTACCTGGGTCTGTTCCTGTACGCGACGGTCGCGATGATTCTTCCGTTGCTCGCCGGACTCGCCCTGGTCGCCGTCCGCGCCCGCCCGCACTCCTGGATCGGGCGCTTGTTCGCCCGCGCACGCCAGAACCAGGCTCAGGTCACCCGGTGGGCGGGCTGGCTCGTCACCGTCCTGTTGCTGGTGATCGGCATCCTCCAGATCGTCTCCTGAACGAGCCGGTCCCCGCCTCTTCGACCCCTGTTCCTGCGCTTCGACCCCTGTTCCTGCGCTTACCCCACCTTCTCCCCCGAGCACACGATGTGCACGGGGCGGCGGAGTGTCGACAGATCCTGCGTCGGATCGGCGTCGAGGACGAGGAAGTCGGCGCGGGCACCGTCGGCGATGCCTGCGACGCCCAGCCAGTCACGTGGTCGTGTGGACGCCGCCTCGACCGCGTCCGATGCCGAGAAGCCGATCGCGGCCAGTGATTCGATCTCGTCGACGATGCGGCCGTGCTCGATGGTGCCGCCCGCATCGGTTCCGGCGTAGATCCGCACACCGGCCTCCCGGGCCTTGCCCACCACGTCCCGGCCGCGCGCGTACAGCGACCGCATGTTGGCCTGGTAGACGGGATACTTGTCGGCGCCGTCAGCGATGCTCGGGAACGTGTCGAGTTGGATCAGCGTGGGCACCAGGGCGATGTCGCGTCGCACCATCTCGTCGATGAGGTCTTCGTCGAGACCGGACCCATGCTCGATGGAGTCGAAGCCTGCGCCGACGATGTCGGGCAGGGCGTCCGAGCCGAAGACGTGCGCGGTGATGCGCGCCCCGTTCTCGTGCGCGGCGACCACGGCCGCATCGAGTTGTTCGCGTGTCCACAGCGGAGCCAAGTCACCGACGCTGCGGTCGATCCAGTCGCCGACCAGTTTGACCCAGCCGTCGCCCGCCTTCGCCTGCGTCGCCACCTCGTCGGCGAGAGAGTCGGGGTCGTCGAGTTCGACGCCGTAGTCGCGCAGGTACCGTTTCGGCCGTGCGATGTGCTTGCCCGCCCGCAGGAACTGCGGGCACAGCGGATCGTGGTCGAGCGGGTGGGTGTCGACAGGCGAGCCGACCTCACGGATCAGCAGCGTCCCCGCGCGCACATCCTGATAGGCCAGTCCGCGCGCCTGCTCGGTGGTGACGCCGAGCCCGGGCGCGATCCCCACATGATTGTGAGCGTCGACGAGGCCGGGGACGATCCAGCCGCCGTCGACAGCGGTCTCCGCGTCGGCGACCTCGTCGAACGAGATGACGCCATCGGCCACCCAGAATGCGAGCGGCTCCCCGGTGAACGGATCGGTTCCTGCGAAACGCTGCGCCACCACGACGACGACTCCTACTTCTTCGGGAACTTCAGGCTGTTCAAGTCGATGCCGTCGAGGCCGGGCGGAAGCTGATCGAGGCCGGGCGGCATCTCCGAGAGGTCCATGCCCGGCGGCAGGTCCATCCCGGGAGGCATGCCCGGGAATCCGCCGCCACGCATGCCCTTCGGCGGCGTCGGCCCGCGGTTCTTCCCTTTGCCCTTCTTCCCCTTCTTGCCTTTACGGTTGGTCTTGCGCTGGTTGCCGCCCATGCCCATCCGACCGGACATCTGCGACATCATCTTGCGCGCCGCGAAGAATCGGTCGACGAGTTGGTTGATGTCGGTGACGGTGACACCGGACCCCTTGGCGATGCGGATGCGGCGGGAGGCGTTGATGATCTTCGGGTTGTCTCGCTCCTCCGGCGTCATACCGCGGATGATCGCCTGGATCTTGTCGAGCTGCTTGTCGTCGACTTGCGACAACGCGTCCTTCATGTCGCCCGCGCCGGGCAGCATGCCGAGGAGATTGCCGATCGGCCCCATCTTGCGGATCATCAGCATCTGCTGCAGGAAGTCGTCCAGTGTGAGTTCGCCCTGGCTGATCTTCTCCGCTGTGCGCTGCGCCTCCGCCTCGTCGAAGTGCTGTTCGGCCTGCTCGATGAGCGACAGGACGTCACCCATGCCGAGGATGCGGCTGGCCATGCGGTCGGGGTGGAAGACGTCGAAGTCTTCGAGCTTCTCGCCGGTCGACGCGAACATGATCGGACGCCCGGTTATCTCGCGGACCGACAGCGCCGCGCCGCCGCGAGCGTCGCCGTCGAGTTTCGTCAGGACCACACCGGTGAAGTCGACGCCTTCGGCGAACGCCTGCGCCGTCGCGACCGCGTCCTGACCGATCATCGCGTCGAGGACGAACAGCACCTCGTCGGGGTTCGTCGCGTCGCGGATGTCGGACGCCTGCTTCATCAGCTCTGCGTCGATGCCCAAACGGCCCGCGGTGTCGATGATGACGACGTCGTAGTGGCGCGCTCGCGCCTCGTCGAGACCGGCCTGCGCCACCGCGACCGCGGCCTGTGATCCGTCGACGCCGAGGTCGCCTTCGCCGCCGACCGAGGTGCCTGCGTGCGGTGCGAACACAGGGACGCCTGCGCGCTCACCGACGATCTGCAGCTGCTGGACGGCACCGGGACGCTGCAGGTCACACGCCACGAGAAGCGGGGTGTGCCCCTGGTCGGCCAGCCAGTGCGAGAGCTTGCCGGCGAGCGTCGTCTTACCGGCGCCCTGCAGACCGGCGAGCATGATGACCGTCGGCGGCGTCTTCGCCAGCTGGACGCGGCGGGTCTCGCCGCCGAGGATTCCGACGAGTTCCTCGTTGACGATCTTGACGATCTGCTGTGCGGGGTTCAGCGCCGCGGAAACCTCGGAGCCTTTCGCTCGCTCTTTGATCCGGCCGATGAACGCTCGGACGACGGGTAGCGAGACGTCGGCTTCGAGCAGCGCGAGCCGGATCTCCCGGGCGGTCGCATCGATGTCTGCGTCGGTCAGTCGACCTTTGCCGCGCAGGTCCTTCAGCGCACCGGTCAACCGGTCAGAGAGGGATTCGAACATTCCTCCATCTTTCCATGCGTGGAGCGTTCGGTGGCGAGCGGATCACCCGGCGGTGACCATCCGGCCGAACGCGTAGGCCGCCCACCCGATCACGGCGAGCACCACCACTGGGTGCTTGACCGCCCGACGTAGAGCGACCGGTCCGTCGCCACGGACGCGGCGGACCACCATCACGACAGCCGACAGCACAGCGAGGGCGACGACGAAAGGACCGAACGCGTGCGCGGCGAACGCCGACGGGAGGTCACCGTGCATCGTGTAGACGAAGGCGCGCGTCAGACCGCACCCGGGGCATGGGAGACCGGTGAGACGGCGGAACGGGCAGATCACCGGTCCGTCGTCGACGGCGGACACCGGAATGCACGCCGCCGCCACGACGGCGGCCGCACCGCCGGACGCCAGCATGGTCGACTCGGCGACATGCCCCGTCATGCGATCAATCCCGTCATGCGATCAGCGCAGCGCTCGTCCGTCCACGTCCGGGACGTTGCGCATGGCGATCAGGACCAGATCGATGAGCGCCCAGATGCCGCAGCCGCCGAGCGTCACGAGCTTCGCCACACCGAGTCCGGTGTACCCAAGGTAGAACCGGTCGATCCCGAGTCCGCCGAGGAACACAGACAGCAGCAGAGCAGTCATCCACTCTTTGTCGGAGAAGACGCCCGGCAGCGACGAGGCAGGCTGGTATTGCTGACCGGTGGACGACCGCACGCCGTCCTCCGGCTTGAGTTGGCGAGCGCTCGCCATCTGAGCGAGGGTCCCGATGTCGTACGGGCCCTGTTCCTGATCGAAGGTGCGGACGAAGTAGGTACCGCCGACCCCGCCGTAGCCCGGCCCAGGCGGCATGCCGCCCGGTGGCATCCCGCCCGGGAACTGAGGCTGCTGGCCGGATGGGAACTGTGCATTCGGATCTGTCATGTATTCATGATCACCCACGGCGACGACAAACAGAATCCCTGGCCAGGACGGTTAATCCGATCAGATGACGCTATCTCCTCACCGACCCTCAACACACGGACAGCACGGCTGCCGCCACAGATTCTCGAGCAGCGTCCGACGTGTCGGGGAGCGCGAGGCAGAACGTATCGACCGCGGTGGCGCCCATCGTGGCGACGGTGGCCCATGCGATGTCGACTCCCGACTTCTCGAGCTCCACGGTCACCCTCGCCAGGAGGCCCGCGTCGTCACGGGCACGCAGCTCGAGGAGTTCGAGCCCCGGTTGGTCTGCGGCGAGCCACCGGACGCGGGGCGCCGCCGCTATCCGTGACCCGGGAACCGCGGCCCGCCCGACGCGCCCGGTCGATCCACGTTCTGCGGTCCGCTTCGCGAGCGCGCCGTGCACGTCGAACCCGCCGTCGACCGCTGCCGCCAACCGCTGCCGCAGAAGTACCGGATCGGACGGCGACCCGAAGGTCGGCATGACGACGAACGTGTCCACCGCCGAACCCGCGTGGGTACGGACTGTCGCCGCGTGCGCCTGCAGGTCGGCCAATGCGAGGACCGCCGACATCTTCGACAGGACGCCCGACCGGTCGGGCGCGATCATCGTCACCTTCGTCATGTTCGGACCATCGCCGCGTTCGGTGTGCACTTGGAATCCGCCAGCCTCTGCGAGCGCCAGCACCTCCGCGCCGAGCGGTTCGGGCTGCGGGATCTCCCGGCCGCCGAGATGGTCGATGACCCGCTCGACCAGCCCGCCCACGAGCGTCGCCTTCCAGTCGTTCCACACGCCCGGGCCGGTCGCGCGCGAATCGGCTTCCGACAGGGCGCCCAGCAATTCGACGAGCACTCGATCTCCGCCGACCTTCTCCGCGACCCACGCGATCGTCTCCGGATCGGAGACGTCGCGCCGGGTGACGACAGCCGGCAGGAGCAGGTGGTGCCGGACCAACTCGACGAGGATTCGGCGATCGTCGGGCCACAGCCCGAATCGGTCGGCGATCGGGCCGACGAGTTCGGCGCCGACCACACTGTGGTCACCGCCGCGCCCCTTTCCAATGTCGTGCAGCAGCGCACCCAGCAGCAGAAGGTCGGGTCGAGCGACACTCGTCGTCAACGAGCCCGCGTGCGCGACTGTCTCCAGCAGGTGCCGGTCGACGGTCCACGAGTGGACGGCGTCGCGCGGCGGAAGGTCCCTGACGACCGGCCATTCGGGGACGATCGTCTCCCACAGGCCCATCGCGTCGAGTGCTTCGACGGCGCCGACGAGTTCGTCGCCGGACGCCAACAGGACCAACAGGTCCGACAGGTCCTCGGCCGACCACGGCTCCGGGATCGGCGGCGCATAGTTCGCCAGGCGAGCCAACGCCTGCCCGTTGATCGGCAAGCTGTTGCGAGCCGACGCACTCGCCACCCGTAGCACCAGTCCCGGATCCGAGCTGGGTGTCGCGTTCTTCGCGAGGACGACTTCCCCGCTGTGTTCGACGACGCCTTCGTCGAGCGGACGACGCATCGGCATCCGTCGGAGTTTCGAGAGTCCACGCTTGCCGACCGCGTTCTGCGCGGTTCGGAATCCGGCGTCGACGGCGTACGACGTGGTGCGTGCCGCGCGGGAGATCACGCGCGCCAGGTCGAAGCGGTCGCCGACGTCGAGCGCCGCAGCGATCTCGTCCGCATCCTGAGCCCGCACCTGGTCGCGGGCCCGGCCGGCCACTAGGTGCAGTTCGGTCCGGACTGCGAGGAGGTCGCGGTAGGCGGTCCGCAACGGCGACTCCGCACGACCCGGATCGAGGCGCCCGAGGCCGTCGGTCAACTGCGCGAAGGCCAGCGCGTCGAGCAGTTGGATGTCGCGGAGCCCGCCACGCCCGTTCTTCAGGTCGGGTTCGGCGCGGTGCGCGATCTCCCCGGTCCGATCCCAGCGGGCGCGGGCGCTGTCGATCACTTCGGGGAGGCGCATGCGGGCCTCCGCCCGCCACAGTCCCCGCACCGACGAGATCATCAACGCCGCAAGGTCTTCGTCGCCGGCGACGAACCGCGCATCGAGCAGACCGAGCGCCGCCGTGACGTCCTCGCGCGCCACCTTCATCGCCTCGGGAATCGACCGGACGCTGTGGTCCAATCCGATCCCGGCATCCCAGATCGGGTACCAGAAGCCGTCTGCCACGTCGGACAGCCGGTCCCGATTCCGATCGTCGTGGACGAGCACCAGGTCGAGGTCGGAGTAGCCGACCATCTCCCGCCGGCCGAGGCTCCCGACAGCGACGAGCGCGAAGCCGCTGCCATCGCCGACGCCCAACTCGGCCGCGCGAGCCGCCAGCCAGGCCTCCACACGGTCGGCGAGCGCGTCGCGCAACGCCTGACCGTGCAGATCCCCTGCCTGGAGCAGCGCCTTCCGCCCTTCGGCGAGCGCTTGCGCGCTAGATCGCGTCTGGTCCGCGTTCACCGGTTCGCACCCGGATGATCGAATCCACGGACGTGACCCACACTTTTCCGTCGCCGATCTTGCCGGTGCGCGCGGCGTCGACGATGGTGTCGGTGACCTGGTCGAGCAGATCGTCGTCGACGATCACCTCGACCCGTACCTTCGGGACGAAGTCGACCGCGTACTCCGCGCCGCGGTACACCTCCGTGTGGCCTTTCTGCCGCCCGTAGCCTTGCACCTCGCTGACGGTCATGCCGACGATCCCGATCTGTTCGAGTGCGGCTTTGATGTCTTCGAGCGTGAACGGCTTGACGATCGCGGTGATCAGCTTCATGGTTGAACCCTTCCCTCTACTTCGAGCCTAGTGCGCGAGTCACGTGAGACTGCAACGTGTTCGGCGAATTCATGCGGTCTCATACGCGCTCTCCGCGTGCTCGGCGGCATCGATACCGGTCAGTTCTGCTTCGCGGTCGACGCGCCAGCCGAGCGGCTTGAGGAGGAACGCGATGGCCGTCGTCAGCACTGCGGTGAAGGCGAGGGCCACCAACGCGATGACGGTCTGGACGGCGAGCTGACGGGCATCGTGGCCGTAGAACAGACCGGATTCCTTGGCGAGAAAGCCGATGCCGATCGTGCCCCAGAGCCCCGCCACCAGGTGCACGCCCACCACGTCGAGGGAGTCGTCAAAACCCAGCTTGAACTTGAGGCCGATGGCGACGGCGGCCAGTGCGCCCGCGACCAGACCGAGAAGCAATGAGCCGACGGGGGTCAGCGCACCGCACGCCGGGGTGATGGCGACGAGTCCGGCGACCACACCGGACGCTGCGCCGACACTGGTCGCGTGCTTGTCCCGGAACCATTCGACGACCAACCAGCCGACCATCGCGGCCGCGGTCGCGGCTGCAGTGTTGATCCACACGAGTCCTGCGGTCGCGTCCGCAGCGAGCTCCGAACCGGAGTTGAAGCCGATCCAGCCGAACCACAGGAGTGCGGCGCCGAGCATCACGAACGGAATGTTGTGGGGACGGTACGCGGTCCGTCCGAAGCCGCGGCGGCGTCCGACGACAAGCGCCAGGATCAGACCTGCCATGCCTGCGTTGATGTGGACAACGGTGCCGCCCGCGAAGTCGATCGGCACGACGTTCGCTTCGCCGTCAGTGGATCCGAACATCCACGAGGCGAATCCGTGCTCGTCGCCCGATAGGAGTCCGCCGCCCCACACCATGTGCGACAGCGGGAAGTACACGATAGTCGCGAACAGCACGCTGAACACGACCCAGGTGCCGAACTTGACGCGTTCGGCCACCGCACCGCTGATGAGTGCGACGGTGATGACCGCGAACGTCAACTGGAACGCCATGAACACGATCGCCGGGATGCCGGTGCTCCCCCAGACCACGACCTGGGTCTCCCCCGCGACGTCACGCGTCTGAGTCAACTGGTCGGAGCCGAACAGGGCGAACGGGTTGGCGAAGATGCCCGCGATGTCGTCGGACCCGGTGAGCCCGTTGCCGAACGACATCGAGAATCCCCACAGGACGTAGACGATCGTCACCGCGCCGAGCGCGGCGAACGACATCATCATCATGTTCAGGACCGACTTGGCTCGGGTCAGTCCGCCGTAGAAGAACGCCAGCGCCGGTGTCATCAAGAGCACGAGCGCCGCGCTCATGATGACCCAGGCGGTGTTCCCGGTGTCGATGGAGCCGAACACTTCGTCCGGCAATGCTGCATTCACTTCTCGCAGGCCTCCTCACTCGTCGGTTGTCGACGTGTGAGGAAACTTTGTCGCGCTCACGTTGCGCGGGCGGTGCCCTCGTGTTTCGCGGGCGTCAACCGTGGACGCGACAGGTTTCGGGCGCGTTACGCGCGTCGCTCCTGCTCGCGCGCGGTTCAGGCCCGGGCGGCGAGCGCGTTCAGGTCGAGCCGGGAGTCGAGCACCCCGTACATCTGGCCGGCGTCCTCGAGCCTGCCGGAGACGAATGTGTCCGCCACGAACGACGGAGCCTGCCGGATCAGGATCGACCCCTGCAACGCCAACGCCAACGACTCGGTGAGACGACGCGCGATCGCCGGGGCACTCGTCGGATCGGCTGCCGCCTGCGCGACGATCTTGCGAGTTCGTTCCACATGGAGGTCGTAGCCGCGGTGCTGACCGAGCGCGAGCTCGAACTCGGCGTCGAGCGCCTCCACCGACAACGGGTCCCGGACCATCGCGCGCAGCACGTCGAGCGCGATGACGTTGCCCGACCCCTCCCAGACCGCCATGACAGGCTGCTCACGGAACCTGCGGGCGAGCGGGAACGCCTCGGTGTAACCGTTGCCGCCCAAGCATTCCAGCGCCTCGTAGGCATGGTTGGGGCCGCGCTTGCACACCCAGTACTTGCCGACCGCCGTCGCGAGACGGCGGAACGCCTGCGACTGCTCGGAGTCGTCGTCGTAGGCCGCGGCCAGACGCATCGCCGTCCACGTGGCGGCCTCGGCTTCGAGTTGCAGATCGGCGATCACCGCGGTCATCGCCGGCTGGTCGATCAGTGTCGCACCGAACGCCGCACGGTGACGGACGTGCCAGGCGGCTTCGGCCACCGACTGCCGCATGCCCGCGGCGCTGCCGAGCGCACAGTCCAGGCGGGTCTGATTGACCATCTCGATGATGGTGCGGACGCCGGCCCCCTCGTCGCCGAGCCGCCAACCCACTGTGTCGGAGAACTCGACCTCCGAGGACGCGTTCGACTTGTTGCCGAGCTTGTCTTTGAGTCGCTGGATCGCGAACACGTTACGTGTCCCGTCGGGCAGGGTGCGTGGCACGACGAAACAGGTGACGCCGGGCTCGGTCTTGGCGAGGACGAGGAAGGCGTCCGATTGTGGAGCCGAACAGAACCACTTGTGCCCGGTGATCCGGTAGGTTCCGTCGCCGTTCGAGACGGCACGCGTGGTGTTGGCGCGCACGTCGGATCCGCCCTGCTTCTCGGTCATCGCCATGCCGAAGATGGCGGAGCTCTTCGCCGGGTCGGCAAGTGACGGGTCGTAGTCGCGTGACAGTGTCCGCGGGATCCACTGCTGTGCGAGGTCGGGGTCGACGCGCAGCGACGGGACCACCGCGTGCGTCATGCTCACCGGGCACGCATGGCCGGGTTCGATCTGACCGAACTGAGTGAACATCGCAGCGCGTGCGACGTGTGAGCCCGCACGTGGGTCGTCCCAGCAGCTGGTGTGCGCACCGTGCGCGATCGCGTCGCCGATGATGCGGTGATAGGCGGGATGGAACTCGATCTCGTCGACGCGATTTCCCCACCGATCGTGAGTGTGCAGGACCGGGGTGATCGTGTTGGCTAGTTCGGCATCGCGTTGGAAGTCGGCCCGTCCGACGAGGGCGCCGGCTTCGGCGAGGTCGTCGCTCGCCCAGTCGGCACCGTAGGCGTGGACGGCCTCGACCAGGGGCAGATTGCTCGTGTACTCGTTGACGTCGACGCGCGGCGACGCCTGGTTGAAGACCTCGTGGGTGGCGGTCATGACTTCTCCTTCTCCGGTGGCGGGAGTGCGCCGAGCGCTCGGAAGCAGAAGGCGCGGATCGTGGCGAGCAGTAGGTCGGGATCTGGCATGTCGGGGTCGAGTACCCCGACGAGTGACTCGGAGATCGCGCCAAGCAGCGCGGACGCGGTGACGTCCGGATCTTGATCGGCGAACACGCCCGCGGCGACACCGTCGGCGATGACTCGGACACAGAGCTCGCGGTACCAGCGGCGCAGCCGGAGTCGTTCGGTGTCGACTGCAGGGATCACCGGTTCGAACAACAGCGACCACGCGAGACGTCGCCCGCGGAGTGCACGGTCGGCGAAGGTGCAGATGAGCGCGTCGAGGCGGGCGATCGGCCCGTCCGCGGCTTCGACGGCCGCCGACACCTGCGCGAACTCGTACTCGGCGGCGTCCCGGAATACTTCGGCGAGCAGTGTGTCGCGGTTGTCGAAGTACGAGTACACCGACCCGACGCTGACGCCGCTCCCCTCCGCGATCGCGGTGACCGTCGCCGCCGAGAATCCCGCGTCGGCGACCAGCCCACGTGCGGCCGCGAGCATCGCGGCACGCTTGGCCTGCGCGCTGCGCCGAGTCTGCTCGGTTGGCCGGTACGGCACGGTCGTCTCCCGCCGATCGAAACATTGAATCCTGTTTCAATTCTTACCACAGGTGACGACGACCACGCACGCCGAGGAAGGACGAACGCGAGCCGCAGCCTCAACTCAGTCGTCGCACCCTCACCTACGTTGCCGCACCCTCACCTAGGTCGTCGCATACTGAATGCGTCGTAGCCGCCTGAGCGCAGGCTGCTACGACGCATTGAGGTTGCGGTGAGTGCTGCTACAGCAGCGCTTCGACGAACGCCTCCGGCTCGAAGGGGGCGAGGTCGTCGGCGCCTTCGCCGAGACCGACCAGCTTGACCGGTACGCCGAGCTCCTCTTGGATACGGAAGACGATGCCGCCCTTAGCCGTGCCGTCGAGTTTGGTGAGGACCACGCCGGTCAGGGAGACGATCTCGGCGAACACCTTGGCCTGCATCAGGCCGTTCTGGCCGACGGTCGCGTCGAGCACCAGCAGCACCTCGTCGACGGGAACCTTCTTCTCCACGACGCGCTTGACCTTGCCGAGCTCGTCCATCAGCCCGGCCTTGGTGTGCAGACGGCCCGCGGTGTCGATTAGGACGACGTCGACGCCGTCGTCGATCCCCTTGCTGACCGCGTCGAACGCCACCGAGGCCGGGTCGGCGCTCTCCTTGCCGCGGACGATGCCCGCGCCGACGCGTTCGCCCCACGTCTGGAGCTGGTCGGCTGCCGCAGCGCGGAACGTGTCGGCCGCGCCGAGCGTGACCCGGCGGCCGTCAGCGACGAGGACGCGCGCCAGTTTGCCGGTGGTTGTCGTCTTGCCGACGCCGTTGACACCGACGACGAGGACGACCGCGGGCCCGTCCGCATGCGGCAACGCCTTGACCGACCGATCCAGTTCGGGACGCAACTGTTCGACGAGGATCCGCTTGAGCGCGGCACGCGCGTCGTCGGCCGTCCGCACCTTCCCTGCGGCCAGTTCCTCACGCAGGCGTTCAACGACGGCTCCGGTGGCGTCGGTGCCGAGGTCGGCCATGACCAGGGTGTCCTCGATCTCCTCCCACGAGTCCTCGTCGAGATCGCCTGCACCGAGCAGACCGAGGACGCTGGCGCCGATCGCGCCCTGCGACCGCGACAGTCGGCTGCGCAGCCGCGACAGACGGCCCGCAGTCGGTTCGATCTCGTCGAGCTTCGCGTCGGGCACCGGCTCAGGCTCGGGTTCGACGGCAGCCTCGGGCTCAACAGCAGGCTCGGGCTCGACAGCAGGCTCGGGCTCGACGGCCGGCTCGGGCTCGACAGCAGCCTCGGGCTCGACGGCCGGCTCAGGTACCACAGCGGTGTCGGTTTCCGACTCTGGGGACTCGCCGGCTTCGGATGCGACATCACGCTCCGGCTCCGGGGCGGGTTCTGGCTTCGGGGCGGGTGCTGGCTTCGGCTCGGGTTCGCGCTTCGGCTCGGGCCTGTCCAGCGTCGCCGATCCGGCGCCGCCCTGACTGAAGTTGAATCCCGAACCGGCCTGGTATCCGCCGGACCGGTCGACTTCGCGGGTGGTGCCGTCGGTCGCCTCCATCTGGTCGGCAGACTTGTCGGAGATCGAGATCTGTCGTCTGCGGTTGACCAGATAACCGGCCACGCCGATCAGGACGATCAGAGCGACCACTCCGACGATGATGCCGATCAGGACTTCTGTGCTCACTGGGAGGATGCCTTTCAGGTGGAGGGTGCGAGGTCGACTCCGCGGAGTCGTTGCGAAATGACCTGGGTGATGCCGTCGCCGCGCATGCTCACGCCGTACAGCGCGTCGGCGATCTCCATGGTCGGCTTCTGGTGGGTGATGACGATCAGCTGCGACTTCTCGCGCAACTGCTCGAACAGGCTGATGAGTCGACGTAGGTTGGCGTCGTCGAGTGCGGCTTCGACCTCGTCCATCACGTAGAACGGGGACGGTCGGGCGCGGAAGATCGCGACGAGCATGGCCACCGCGGTCAACGACTTCTCGCCGCCGGACAGCAGGGATAGGCGTTTCACCTTCTTGCCCGGCGGTCGTGCTTCGACTTCGACGCCGGTGGTCAGCATGTCCGTCGGATCGGTGAGGACGAGTCGTCCTTCGCCGCCCGGGAAGAGCGTCGAGAACACCTGGGAGAACTCCTTCTCCACATCGGTGTAGGCGTCGGTGAACACCTGCAGGATGCGGGCGTCGACGTCGGCGACGACGTCGAGGAGGTCGTCGCGCGCCTGTTTGACGTCTTCGAGCTGCGTCGACAGGAACGTGTACCGCTCTTCGAGGGCCGCGAACTCTTCCAGCGCCAGTGGATTCACCTTGCCGAGTGTGGTCAGGTCCTTCTGGGCTTTCTTGGCGCGCGCCTCCTGCGTGGCCCGGTCGTACGGCATCGGCGCGGGCGCGACGACCTGCTCGCCGCGCGCCTTCGCCTCGTCGTATTCGCCCATCTCGAGTTCGGACGGCGGCATCGGAACGTCGGGCCCGTATTCGGCGACGAGATCGTCCGGCGCCATCGCGAACTGTTCGAGGACCTGTTCTTCGAGTTGTTCGATGCGCAGCGCAGCTTGAGCTTTCGCGATCTCGTCGCGGTGGACGGCATCACGGAGCTGGTTCATCGTGGCGGTCAGTTCGTCGACGAGCCGGCGGAGCTCGTCGACTTCCGCGGTGCGGGCGGCCCGGACTGCGTCGAGTTCGTCACGACCGCGAGCGGCGTTGTCGACGGCTTGCACGACGGCGTCGGCGACCAGTGCTCCGGCGTCGACGACCGCGCGCGCGACGCCCGCCGCGTACCGGCGTGCGGCGTCCTGCCGTTTGAGTCGTTCCCGGCTGGCGCGTTCGTTGACCGCGGCGCGACGAAGCCCCTCGGCCTTCCCGCGCACCGAGCCGAGACGTTCCTCTGCGGTGCGCAACGTCAATCGCGTCTCGACCTCGATCGAGCGCGCTTCGGCGACTTCGGCGGCGGCGGCCTCACGCATCTCGCTGTCCATGTCGGTCGACGTGTCCGGGTCGTCGTTCTCGTCGCGGGCACGCGCCAGCCGGTCCTCGACTTCGGTGAGCGCCGTCAGATTGTCGGCGCGGCCCTCTTCGGCGAGACGCCGCTGGCGAGTCAGACGGTCGGCTTCGCCGCTGGCGGCGCGGATCTCCATCCCGAGTCGGCCGAGCTGTTCGTAGGCGGCGCCGACGTTCGCGTCCGACTCGTTCAACGCGGCGAGCGACCCCTCGGCCGCCTCCTGCGCCTGCTCCTGGGCGGCTGTCGCGGCCGCCAATTCGTGCGTGGACGTCTCGACGGTCGTGCGCGCGACAGCGAGATCACTGGTGGCGGTGTCAATCGCCGACTGCACTTCGAGGGTCGACGGACGTGTCGACGATCCGCCTTCCACGGCGGCCGCGGACATCCGGTCGCCGTCCGCGGTCACCGCGACGAGGCCGTGCTCGATCGCCAGATCCAGGCCCCGTGCGGCATCGTCGACGATCACGACATCGCCGAGAAGGACATCGACGGCGCCGCTCACCGATTGGGGTGCGTCGACGACGTCGCGCGCCCACACGACACCCGACGGCACGGTCGGCCGGTCGGCGCGCGTGCGACCGGACAGGCCGCCCACGATCAGTGCGGCCCGGCCGCCGTCTCCGTCGCGCAGCGCGGCGAGTGCCCGCACCGCGGTCAGCCCGTCGACGGTCGCGATCGCGTCGACGGCGGGTCCGAGCGCCAGCGCCACTGCGGTCTCGTACCCGGTGTGGACGGTCAGCAGGTCCGACAGCGGTGACAGCAGTCCGTCAGCGGCGTTCTCCTGCAGCCAGGCTCCGCCGTCACCGCGTTCGAGTCCCATCGCGAGGGCCTCGATGCGCGCGGTCAGGGACGCGATCGCGTGTTCGGCGTCGCGCTCGGTCTTCCGCAGTTCTTCGACGGCGGTGTTGGCCGTCTCCAGTGCGGCCATGCAACGTTCATGGTGTTCGTCGAGGCCTTGCTCGCGCGACTCGAGTTCGGCGGTGACGGCCGCCTGCTCGTCGAGTCTGACCTGTGCGGCGTCGGCCCGCTCGTGCGCCGCCTCGATCGCCGCCGTGAGTCGCGCAGTCTCGGCGTCGACCGACTCGACCTTGGTGCGCAGGTTCGCGGCCTGCCCTTCGAGCCGGGCGAGACCTTCTCGTCGGTCGGCGACGGCGCGCACCGCCGCCATGTGCGCCTGTTCGGCCGCGGCCGCAGCCTGTTCGGCCGCTTGCAGCGCGGCGGTTGCGTACTCGAGTCGTTCTGCTGCCTCTTCGACAGTCTGCTGGTGCTCGGCCTCGGTCATCGCGGCGCGTTCGGCCTGCGCTTCGAGTTCTTCCGGGTCGGGCCCGGTGGGTGCGGCCGCCGGGCTCGCGAGGTGCGTCGTGCGTTCGCCTGCGACGCGGCACGTCCCGTCGACGCGTTCGCGGAGGGTGGACAACTGGTGGAAGACGCGTCCCGCTTCGGCGGCGGCGGGCGCCACCTGCGCCAGATGCTCCTGGGCCTGGGTCAACGCCGTGGTCGCGGTGTCCAGCTGTGCGGCAACCTCGTCCTGTCTGGCGCGGATCTCCTGTTCGGTGCTGCTGTGCTCGGCCATCTCGGTGCGGCGCGCGACGAGGTCGTCGGCGGCCAGACGCAGACGAGCGTCGCGCAGGTCGGCTTGCACGGTCGCGGCCCGGCGCGCGACCTCGGCCTGCCTGCCCAGCGGTTTGAGCTGGCGGCGGAGCTCCGTGGTGAGGTCGGTGAGCCGAGCCAGGTTCGCGGCCATCGCGTCGAGTTTGCGGACCGCCTTCTCCTTGCGACGGCGGTGCTTGAGCACGCCAGCCGCCTCTTCGATGAACGCGCGGCGATCCTCCGGTTTGGACTCGAGGATCGCCGACAGGCGGCCCTGTCCGACGATGACGTGCATCTCGCGGCCGATGCCGGAGTCGGAGAGCAGTTCCTGCACGTCCATGAGCCGGCATGAGGTTCCGTTGATCTCGTACTCGCCTGCGCCGTCGCGGAACATGCGCCGCGTCACCGATACTTCGGAGTAGTCGATCGGGAGGGCGCCGTCGGAGTTGTCGATGGTCAGCGTCACTTCGGCACGCCCCAACGGCGCACGGCCGGACGTACCCGCGAAGATGACGTCGGCCATCTTTCCACCGCGCAGCGCTTTGGCGCCCTGTTCGCCCATCACCCAGGTCAGAGCGTCGACGACGTTCGACTTGCCCGACCCGTTCGGCCCCACCACACACGTGATGCCGGGCTCGAATCGCAGCGTCGTCGACGACGCGAACGATTTGAAACCCTTCAGGGTGAGGCTCTTCAGGTGCACGACCAGCCAGTCTACCTGCGGCAGGTCACCGCTCGACGAAAGTGGCGTGGTCTCCGCGCGCCGGTGCGAAGTCCTCGACCACGAGGTCGACGCGGCCCGGAGTGTCACCCGACCGCAGCGCGGCGACCAGCACGTCGAGATCGCCCCGCGGCCCCTCGGCGACGACGTGCACCCGACCGTCCGCGTGGTTCGCCGCATAACCGACCAGTCCGAGTTCTAGTGCCCGCGACCGCGTCCACCACCGGAAGCCGACTCCCTGGACGCGCCCGTGCACCCACGCGCTCACACGCTGCGCACCCGACGGGGACGTCGACGCCTCGGCCATCGGCTCAGTCCGTCTCGATCGTTAGGTCGACCTGCGCACCCGCTTTGATAGTGCGTCCGACGGTGCAGACCTTGTCCACGGCGCGCTCGACGACGACGAGGAGGCGTTGCGCTGCTTCCGGGTCGAGTTCCGAGAGGTCCACTTCGAGGGTCTCCGACAGCAGCGGGTACACCTCGTTCTCGCGGTCGGCGGCACCGGACACGCGGACGGTGGCGTCGTAGTCGTCGCCGAGACGACGTGACAGCGGGCGGTCCGACGACATTCCGGTGCACGCGGCGAGCGCGATCTTCAGGAGCTCGCCGGGAGTGAAGACACCGTCGACGTCCTCCGAACCGATGAGCACCTCCGCGCCACGCGAACTCTGGCCGGTGTACCGGCGGGTCCCGGTGCGCTGCACCCACAGATCAGTCATGGCCGAACGACTCCTTCAGTCTCGAAATGGGCGACTTCACTCGCCCTGAGGATTCCAACGACGTCACAGTCGCATCGATTCCTCGGTTCACGGGCTAATCGTAATCGGCGTCGACCGTCGGCAGACCTGCGGCCGAACTCCTCGGACGATCGCCGCGTCACGCCTCGCGGCGTTAGGCTGACCAGGTGCGACGGGCAGGAGCTGTCCGCGAACAGAACCTCGACTCGACGGAGGCCCCGTGACATTCGCCGACATCACCATCGTGCCGGTGCCCAGCGAACGCGAAGATGCTTACCTCGAGTTCTCGCGCCGGATGGCAGAGGTCTACCGCGAGCACGGGGCGACGAACATCGTGGACTACTGGCAGGCAGAAGGCTCTGCAGACCAGGCCGGATTCCACGGCGACGGGGCGACCTATGCGCCTGGCGCACTACGGGGAATCGCGAGCATCGCCGGAGCGAGCGACTCGGATTCCGTAGTCGTAACCGTCACCGAATGGCCGTCACGAGAGGTCCGGGACCGCGGTACAGCGGCTGCCACCAAAGATCCTCGCGTCGTGGCAACGCTCGACGAGACTCCTGTCTTCGACGGAAGCCGCTTGGCCGCCGACAGTTTCGCGATCGCGATGCGCGTGGACTCGCACTAAGCCGGAGCCGAGGTTCGGCCCGTTCGGGAGCGCGAGACACGGTCGCGGCTCATGCCCACCCGCCCGAACACCTGTCATGGGACAATATGGACACGAAGCATACGGACGGGCCCCCGTCGAGGGAGGTCCATCGGGAGCACGAACAGTCGTATCGCACCGTGTCGATCCCTGATCCGGCCGGGAAGGAGACGACGTGTGACAGCACACCGCTGCGATCGCGCGCACGGGTACTCCCGCGTCGAGGCCACCCCAGCTACCTCGCCGCACAGATATATCCCGACACGTTATGGCTTCACGATGACGGGCCAGGGACCGGTCCCGCGCACGGATCCGGCGCTGGTCGAGAACGGACCGGTCACCCCAGGCCCCGGATCGCCACTATTCTGTGCGGACTCGCCCTGGGTGTTCGAGTCATGAGCGCTGAAGAGGCCGCCGAGCAGGAAAAGTCCTCTCTGCTCCGACGAATGTGGAAGGCACTCGACGAGTTCGCTCCCCCGCCGGAGCCGCGCCCGGCCCCGAGCAAGAAGGAGTTCGCCGAGGGCCGAGAAGCCGTCGGAATCATCCGATATGTGACATCGAACGAAACTCCCGAAGGCGGGCTGGCAGACGACGATCTCGTCATCCACATCGACACGAGCGATGACGGCCAGCACCTTACGCTGCCACGGACGGTCGAGTCTCCGCTGCCTGGTCCGTTCGCGGGCCGCAAGCTCATCGGGACAGAGGTCGTCGTCCGCCATACCACCGTCGACCTGGACTACGACAATGACATCCTCGTGACGCGATGGCCGCGGGAAGTCCAGGAAGCCCTGAAACCCACCCGCTACGAGGGGCCGGGAGCCCCTCGAGCTCGCATCTGGGGCGTCCTCTCCGCCTGCTTCTTCGTCATCGGATACGCAGGGGGCATGCTCACCCCGCTCCTGCTATGCAACCTGATCTTCGGCTCTCTCGCCGGGAGCAACATGCTCGCCGACATCTTTCCCCAGGTTCACCCGGCCCTCGCCGTTGTTGTCAGCATCGGCATAATCCCGGCGGGAGTGTTTGTCGGCTGCTTCTGCGCCACACGCCGCGACGCACTGCTTGAGGACATGACGCCGAAAGGAGAACGATGACCAGCAACGCTCCTGCGACCTCCGCCTCGCCGTGCGCCCGCCGGATCAGGGAAGACCACCGTGGTGCGCCACCGCAGACGGTCCGTCCATCCCATACGTCCTCGCCACTGAACAGCCCGGGGTCGAACTCGTTGAAGGCATTCTTTCCCACTCGGGTCGGGCATTATCTGCAGCCTTTGCATCGACTGTCAGCTCCCATGCGAACCCCACAACTTACCTAGCGTCGCCGTTGGCAGACCGGGCAAAAGTAACTTGAGCGGTTCATGAACGACGCCCGGCGGATCGGCGTCTCACACCGTCGGCACGGCTCCCCTTCTCGCCCATACGCGTCGAGCGATCTGTCGAAGTACCCCGACTGCCCGTTGACGTTCACATACAGTGCGTCGAACGACGTGCCGCCCACCTCGACGGCTGCGGCCATCACCTCGCTCGCCGCGTCGAGCACGCCGCGCAGCCGCGGCATGGACGTCCGATTGGTCTTCTGCGCGCCGTGCACCCGGGCACGCCACAACGACTCGTCCGCGTAGATGTTCCCGATCCCGGAGACCACCGTCTGGTCGAGGATCGCACGTTTGACCTCGGTCTCCTTGCGGCGCAGCACCCCGACGACCCGGTCGGGGTCGAACGCGTCCTCGAACGGGTCGGGTGCGATGTGCGCCACCGACTCCGGCAGGTCTCGCCCGCCGACCGCCACGAGGTCGTCGACGTGCCAGCCGCCGAACGTGCGCTGATCGACGAATCGCACCTCGCGCCCGTCGTCGAGCGTGACGCGGATCCGCAGGTGCTTCTGGTGCGGGACGTCCGGATCGCTGATCAGCAACTGACCGCTCATGCCGAGATGGACGACGACGGCGACCTCGTCGGACGCGTCGGCCCCGGTCAGCCACAGGTATTTGCCGCGACGTTCGACAGCGTCTAATCGCTTGCCGCGCAACCGGTTCTCCAGGTCGGTGGCACCGCCGACGTGCCGGCGGACGGCGCGCGGGTGGAGCACGGAGACGTCGGCGATCCGTCGACCGGTGACGTGCGGCGCCAGGCCGGACCGGATCGTCTCGACCTCGGGGAGTTCAGGCACGGGAGTGCTAGCTGCTCGCCGCCGCGGCGTCGTCCGAGCGGCCGACGAAATCCTTCGCGTCGTTCAGCGCGCGCCAGGCGAGAGCCGCTGAATTCTGCTCGGCTTCCTTCTTGGTCCGTCCGGTCCCCTCGCCCAGTTCCCGGCCGGCGACGACGGCGACCGCCGTGAACTCCTTGTCGTGGTCGGGCCCGGTGGAGGTGATCTGATACTGCGGTTGCCCGGCGCCCTTCTCGGCCGACAACTCCTGGAGCGATGTCTTCCAGTCCAGACCGGCGCCGAGTTCACCCGCGCGGGCGATGATCGGCTCGAACAGGTTCATGATGACCCGCTTGGCGGTCTCGATGCCGTGATCGAGGAAGAGCGCGCCGAACACCGACTCGAGGCCGTCCGCCAGAATCGATTCCTTGTCGCGGCCGCCGGTCAGCTCTTCGCCACGCCCGAGGTAGATGTGTGCGCCCAGGCCACCTTCGCCGAGGTCGCGGGCGACACTGGCCAGCGCGTGCATGTTGACGACGCTCGCCCGGATCTTTGCGAGCTCGCCCTCGGGCCGGTCAGGGAACCCCAGATACAGACGTTCGGTGACGACGACCCCGAGCACCGCGTCGCCGAGGAACTCGAGACGCTCGTTGGTGGGGAGACCGCCGTTCTCGTACGCGTACGAACGGTGCGTCAACGCCAGCGTCAACAGTTCCGGGCTGATCTCGACGCCGAGCGCGTCGAGTAGGACTGACGGGTCGGGACGCTTGCTCATGAGCGCCCGTCCGCGTCCGGGTCTTCCGGCGCCGGCTCGACGAGCTTGTCGGCGAGCTTCGCCCAGCGCGGATCGATGATGTCGTGACCGTGGTCGGGTTCGGCGTCGGCCAGCCGCACACCGCACACGTGGCACAGGCCGGGGCAGTCCGGACTACACACCGGCGACAGCGGGAGCTCGGTGGCGATCGCGTCGATGATCGTCTGCTCGAGGTCGACTTCTTCGTCGACGATCCGCTCGACGTCTTCCTCGTCGCTGGTCTTGTCTGTCTCGGAGTCGGGGTACGCGAACAGTTCGGTCAGGTACACCGAGACCGAATCGTCCAGCGCATCGAGACAACGGCCACACTGGCCTGCCGTCGGCGCGCTGACCGTCCCCGAGACCAGTACGCCCTCGGTGACCGACTCCAGACGCAGATCGAGTTGGACCTCGGAATCGGCTGGGATGCCGATCATCTCGGCTCCGATACGGTCTGGCGTCACAACTGTGCGGTCGACCTCGACTAGCGAGCCGGCACGGCGCGGCACGCTGCGGATGTCGATGGCGAAGGGCTTAACACTCACGATCAAAGATTTTACGCGAGTGCTCAAGCCGGGGTCAGCCCGCCATCGGCGCAGGGCTGCGGTCGTCGTCGTGAGCGACGTCGACGCTGTGCGGATACTCGACGTAATCGTGCATGCCCGCACCGGTGCGCAACTGCTGGCGTCCGCGATTCACCGAGCGCAAGGTGCCGGTGAGGATGTCCTCGAAGTCGGCGAGCTTGTCGTCGACGTAGACGTCGCATTCGCCGCGCAGGCGATCCGACTCGGCGTGCGCCGCGTCGACGATGCGCTCGGCCTCGCTCTTGGCCGCGGCCACGATCTCCGAGTCGGAGACCAGTCGCTGCTGTTCGGCGATGCCGTCGGCGACCGACTTGTGGTAGCTCGCATCGCCAGCTTCGACAGCGCGGGAAGCCTCCGAGCGTGCCCGACCGGTGACCGCCTCGAACTCGCGGTTCGCGCTGGCTTCCAGCCGATGTGCTTCCTCGGCGGCGGCGTCGACGGTCTGCTGCGCGTGGACGCCTGCCTCGCCGACGATGCGCTCCGCCTTGGCCTCGGCTTCAGCGAGCAGTCGATCCGACTCCGCCTTGGCATGCGCCAACATCACCTCGGAGTCGTTCTCGGCTCCGGAGATCAGCTTGTCCGACGTCTCGCGAGCGTTGCTGACGAGAGTGTCGCGCTCGTCCAACACATCCTGGGCGTCGTCGAGCTCGGCGGGCAGCGCATCGCGCAGGTCGTCGAGCAACTCCAGCACGTCACCACGAGGGATGAGGCAGCCTGCGGTCATCGGGACGGTGCGCGCCTCTTCCACGAGAGCGACGAGCTCGTCCAGCGCTTCGAATACGCGGTACACAGTAACTCCGATCCGGCACAGTGGCCTCGAGATCATTGGGGCCTCGAGATCTTTATGGCCTCGACGTCTTTGATGCCATTGTGCCGGATGTTGCGCCTGTGACTGGAGAGGTTCCGTCGGCGTGTCGGGGTTAGATCTCGTGGACTCCGTCGAGCTTGTCGCGAAGCGCGGAGTGGATGTGCGGTGCGAGGTAGGGAGTGACGTCACCGCCGAGCTTGGCGACCTCTTTCACAAGCGAACTCGACACGTGTGCGAACTTCGGGTCGGTGAGCATGAACAGCGTCTCGGCGTCAGCGAGCTCACGATTCATCTGCGCCATCGGTGTCTCGTAGGCGAAGTCGGTCGCCGACCGCAGGCCTTTCACGATGGTGGGCGCCTCGTCGTCGCGGAGCAGATCGACGAGCAGACCCGACCAACTCCGCACATCGACATTCGACAGGTCGGCACAGTCACGCCGGATCAGGTCGATCCGCTCATCGATGGAGAACATCCCCTGCTTGTTGGGATTGACCACCACCGCGACGACCACGCGGTCGAAGCGAGCGGCCGTCCGCTCGACGACGAACCGGTGGCCGAGCGTGAACGGGTCGTACGATCCGGGGCACACGGCAGCACTCATGACGGCGAATCTACCCGGTGCGCGAGTTGCACTCTCGAATCGCCGTACTTCTTGTCCGCCACGGCTTCGAGGCCGTCCGGCAGATCGACCGCGACGCTCCGCGATCCGCGCTCGACGACGACCCACGCGCCGTCGGTCAACGCGGGCAGCACCAGCGCCAGGATCGCGGCGACGTCGTCGGACGACAGATCGTAGGGAGGATCGATGAAGACCAGATCGAACGGTCCAGCGCCCGCCGTGAGGAACGATTCGACGGTCCGATCCACCACCCGTACACGGTTGCCAGCCCGGCAGATCGCGACGTTGTCGCGCACCACCCTGGCTGCGCGGCGGTCAGCTTCGACGAGCACCGCCGACGCCGCCCCTCTCGACACGGCTTCGATACCGAGCGCGCCGGTACCCGCGTACAGGTCGAGGACGCGCAGGCCGTCGAGGTCTGCGCGGGCGCCCAGCATCGAGAAGACGGCCTCACGAACCCGGTCGGACGTGGGGCGGGTGGACTCGGCGGGGACGCCAAGCCGACGCCCCCTGAACTCTCCGGCGATAATCCTGGTCATATCGGAGATCCATCCTATCTGGGAACCACTACCCGGGAACCCCAACCTGTGGACGGCCGTATCGTCGTGGCATGCGGATGCGCGTCAATGCTTGGACACCGGCTCCACCGACCGTCGCCGACGCCGATCCCGTCGTCCGCGCCGACCAGGTCGTGCAAACACTCGACGGGCGACGCGCCGTCGTACTCACCGGGGCTGGAGTGTCGACCCCATCCGGAATCCCCGACTATCGGAGCCCGGACGCCACCCCGCGCAACCCGATGACGATCGACCAGTTCCGCTCTTCCGCCGACTTTCGACGCCACTACTGGGCGCGCAACCACCTCGGGTGGCGCCACATGGATGCCGCGACACCGAACGCCGCCCACGACGCCATCACCGACATGCAACTCGCGGGCGCGGTGACCGGAGTCATCACACAGAACGTCGACATGCTCCACATGAAGGCAGGCTCGCGCCCCATCCTCGACCTGCACGGCTCGTACGGCCGAGTGATCTGCCTCGACTGCGGCGCCCGGACGTCCCGACATCGCCTCGCCGAACGCCTCGAGGACGCCAACCCCGGATTCGCCGATCAGGTGCGTAGTGCGGGAGCGATCGAGGTCGCGCCCGACGCGGACGCGGTTCTGCACGACACCGCGGGGTTCGTCATGGTCGATTGCACCGACTGCGGCGGCACCCTGAAACCCGACATCGTCTACTTCGGCGAGACAGTGCCGCGCGAGGTGACCGACCGGGCATACGCGATGGTCGACGACGCGGACGCGATGATCGTTGCCGGATCGTCGTTGACCGTGATGTCGGGACTGCGGTTTGTCCGCCGCGCGGCCGACGCAGGCAAACCGATCGTGATCGTCAATCGCGGGGGCACGCGCGGGGACCGCTTCGCCGCCATCAAGGTCGATCACCGATGCGAGATCATCCTCCCACTCATAGCGGACATGTCGGCCACGGAGGCCGCCTCGGAATACAAACATTTGACGTTACTGTGATTTATCACACATCGTATCGATGAACTGCACAAAGATCGGACATCCCGACGGCCCATCGACCGTGCGGGTGACATCGTCTTGGTGGCTCGTTAGCCTCGATCAAGTCATGAACCCGCAAACAGAGATCACGTTCGACCTGAAGGACCACCACGGTGTCGCCTATCGGCGGCCACGGGCGACCGATGGAATCAGAATGTGGGAAATCGCCCGCGACTCGCAGGTACTCGACGTGAATTCGAGCTACGCCTACGTGTTGTGGGGCGAAGATTTCTCCGAAACCTCCATCGTCGCCGTAGTAGAGGAGAGAGTTGTAGGCTTCGTCACCGGGTACCGCCGACCACGGGCAGATGACGCCCTGATGGTGTGGCAGGTCGCGGTCGACTCCGATCAGCGCGGCAAGCGGATCGCCGGAACCATGTTGCGTGAGCTGTTCAAGCGCAACACCGGATCGGGCGTGACCGCGATCCACACGACGATCAGCCCCGATAACGAGGCGTCGCAGGCTCTCTTCGCCGGCGTCGCCCGCGAACTCGGTTTGGAGTTCACCCGCGAGCCCTTCCTCAAGGCCGAACTGTTCGGCGATTCGCACGAGCCGGAAGACCTGTACCGGCTTTCGCCGGCGTCCGACTAAAGACGACGCCGACAAAATGTAAGGACAATTCAAGATGACGACGCAGAATAGCGCAGAGGCTGAAGACACCTTCGCCAAGTACGAATCCCAAGTCCGCTCCTACTGCCGCAACTGGCCGGCGATGTTCGACACTGCCAAGGGCAGTTGGATCACCGATGTCGACGGTAATCGCTACCTTGACTTCTTCGCCGGAGCCGGTGCGCTGAACTACGGGCACAACAACCCGAAGTTCAAAGAAGCCCTGATCGACTACATATCGCGTGATGGCATCACGCACGGTCTCGACATGAACACCGTCGCCAAGAGCGAGTTCCTGGAGGCCTTCGCCACCAAGATCCTGGCTCCTCGCGACCTGGACTATGTGGTCCAGTTCCCCGGCCCCACCGGCACCAACGCCGTCGAGTCCGCGCTGAAGCTGGCGCGCAAGGTCACCGGCCGCGAAGCCATCGTGAACTTCACGAACGCTTTCCACGGCATGACCCTCGGTTCGCTGTCGGTCACCGGCAACGCGATGAAGCGCGCAGGCGCGGGCATCCCCTTGGTCCACTCGACCCCGATGCCGTTCGACAACTACATGGGCGGTGCCCACGAGGACTTCAGCTGGTTCGAGCGCGTCCTGAACGACGAGGGCAGCGGTCTCAATCACCCCGCAGCCGTCATCGTCGAAACCGTTCAGGGCGAGGGCGGCGTCAACGTCGCTCGCGCCGAGTGGCTCCAGGGCCTGGCCGAGCTGTGCAAGCGCCAGGACATGCTGTTAATCGTCGACGACGTCCAGATGGGCTGCGGCCGCACCGGCGACTTCTTCTCCTTCGAAGAGTCGGGCATCACGCCGGACATCGTCACGCTGTCGAAGTCGATCGGCGGCTACGGCCTGCCGATGGCACTGACTCTCTTCCGTCGTGAACTCGATGTCTGGGAGCCGGGCGAGCACAACGGCACCTTCCGCGGCAACAACCCGTCCTTCGTTACGGCGAAGGCCGCCATCGACAACTACTGGTCCGACGGCTCCTTCGCCGAAGAGACCAAGAGGAAGGGTCAGCGGATCGCTGACCGCTTCGAGGAGCTGTGCCAGCGCAACGAGGGCATCAAGCGTCGCGGCCGCGGCATGATCCAGGGCCTCGCGTTCGATGATCCCGAGAAGGCGGGCAAGGCCTGTGCGAAGGCATTCGACAACGGAATGCTGGCCGAGACCTCGGGGCCGTCCGACGAGGTCATCAAGCTTCTGCCGCCCCTGACGCTCAGCGACGACGAGCTGGACCAGGGCATGGACATTCTGACCGCATCCGTCGAGGAGGTACTCCGATGATCGTTCGCACCACCAAGGAAATCACCGGCACCGACCGCGAGGTCGCAGACCCGCACGGCAACTGGGTCTCGAAGCGGATCGTGCTCGGTGGTGACCACGTGGGCTTCTCGTTCCACGAGACCACCATCAAGGCCGGTTCGGTTAACGAGTTCCACTACGCCAACCACATCGAAGCCGTGTGGCTCGTCGAGGGCGAGGGCGAACTCCTCGACCGCGAGACTGGCATCACCTACCCCCTCGCCGAGGGAACCATGTACATGATGGACAAGTACGACCGCCACACGGTCACGGCGAAGACCCAGCTGCGCATGCTCTGCGTCTTCAACCCGCCCGTCGTCGGCACCGAGGTCCACGACGAGAACGGCGTCTACCCGCTCGTCGAGGTCCCGCCGCGTGAGTCCGATCCCGGTCGGCACCGCGCCTGAGGCATCGGCGAGTAAAGCTCTAACGACTTCGGCACTTTCTTTCGGCGTACAGCCGAAAGAAAGTGCCGAAGTCGTTCGGCGAGACTCCCCTACACCGGGACCAAGTGGTCGGCGTGGATGATGGGGCGCTGTAGGTCGGGCGGAAGGTCGTCGGTCGACTTCCCGATCATCCGGGCGACGTCGTCGGCGTCGTAGCCGACCACTCCCCGACCCCGGGTTCGGCCGGCGAGATCGACGAGGTCGACGACGTCGCCCGACGAGAAGTTGCCGACCGCCTCCGCGACCCCCGCAGCGAGCAGGGAGCGACGTCGCAGACAGACCGCAGTGACGGCGCCGTCGTCGAGGACCAGACGCCCGTGCGCTTGCGCGGCGTGCCGGACCCAGAACCGTCGGGCCGACAGTCGTTCAGGCCGCGCGGCGAACACTGTGCCGACGCTCGCGTCGCGCAACGCCGCGCTGGCGTCGGCTGCCGACGCCAGCAGCACTGGCACACCCGAATCGGACGCGAGGCGCGCAGCAGCGAGTTTGGACGCCATTCCGCCGGTGCCGAGGGCGCCGCCTGACCCGGCGATCACGCCGTCGAGGTCGTCAGGGCCGTCGACCTGTTCGATCAGTCGGGCGGGCTCACCGTCCGGGCCAGGTCGACGCGGATCGCCCGTGTACAGCCCGTCGACGTCCGACAGCAAAAGCAGCGCGTCCGCACTCACCAGGTGCGCGACGAGCGCTGCGAGCCGGTCGTTGTCTCCGAACCGGATCTCGTTGGTCGCGACCGTGTCGTTCTCGTTGACGACGGCCACGGCATGCAGCGACCGCAACCGGTCGAGGGTGCGTTGCGCGTTCGCGTGGTGCACACGGTCGGAAAAGTCGTCGGCGGTCAGCAGCACTTGGCCGACGACGCGGTCGTACCGGGTGAACGAGGTCCCCCACGCATGTGCGAGCGCCAACTGACCGACGCTGGCGGCCGCCTGCTTCGTCGCGAGGTCGCTCGGTCGTTTACGCAGACCGAGTGGCGCGATCCCGGCGCCGATCGCGCCGGACGACACAACGACCACGTCCGAACCCGCCCGCATACGGTCTTCCAGCGCGTCCACGAGCGCGTCGAGCCGGTCCCGGTCGAGACCTGTCTCCAGGTCGGTGACCGCGGACGAGCCGATCTTCACGACGATGCTGCGCGCTGACGCTATGACGTTGCGAAGCTCACTCATCGTCGTCGAGCGTGTCGTCGTCCCAACCGAGAGACTCCTCCTGCTCATCGTCTGGGCGCTGACGACGCATCGAGCGGGCAACCTTGCGTTCAGCGGCGCCGACACGGTCGGGACGATCGAGTCGGGCGTCGGTCCCTCGGCCGGTGAGCGGGACCTCGGCGCCAGTCGGAGCCGTCGGCTCCCAATCGAAGGTGACGCCTGCGATCGTGACCGCCGCACCAGGTTTCGCGCCCTTCTTGACCAGCGCGGCCTCCACCCCGAGACGGTTAAGACGGTCTGCCAGATAGCCGACGGCCTCGTCGTTGTCGAACTGCGTCTGCCGGATCCAGCGTTCCGGGCGTTCGCCGCGGACGATGAATCCGCCGTCATTGGCCGGGTCCGCGACGACGGTGAACTCGCCGTGGTCGACGGCCTTCGGCCGGATCACCTGTCGACGAGCCACCGGTTTGGCGTGCGCGGCGCGGTACTCGCGGACCATCTCGGCGAGCGCGAACGTCAACTCCTGCAGGCCCTTGTGTGCGACGGCAGATACCCGGAACACCGGCCAACCGCGTTCGGCGATGTCTGCTTCCACGAGGTCGGCGAGTTCGTCGGCCTCCGGGATGTCGACCTTGTTGAGGACGACGATCCGGGGACGGTTCGCGAGATCGCCCAGCGAGTGGTCGACGTCGAGCGCGGGCCGGTAGGCGGCGAGTTCGGCCTCGAGCGCGTCGATGTCCGACACGGGGTCACGACCGGGATCGAGAGTCGCGCAGTCGACGACGTGCGCGAGGACCGCGCACCGTTCCAGGTGGCGCAGGAACTCCAACCCGAGGCCGCGTCCCTCCGAGGCACCCGGGATCAGACCGGGCACATCGGCGACCGTGAACACTTCCGCGCCCGCGGTGACCACCCCGAGGTTCGGCGTCAGAGTGGTGAACGGGTAGTCGGCGATCTTCGGCTTCGCCGCCGACAGGACCGAGACGAGCGACGACTTGCCCGCCGACGGGAAGCCGACGAGACCGACGTCGGCGACGGACTTGAGCTCGAGGACGAGTTCACGTTCTTCGCCGGGCTCGCCGAGCAGCGCGAACCCGGGGGCGCGGCGCGCTCTCGACGCGAGCGCCGCATTACCGAGACCACCTCGCCCGCCCTGGGCCGCAATGAACTCGGTGCCTTCGCCGACCATGTCGGCGAGAATGTTTCCCTTGTCGTCGAGCACGACGGTCCCGTCGGGGACGGGGAGGACGAGTTCGGTGCCGCTGGAGCCGCTGCGGTGCCCGCCTTCGCCGGTACCACCGTTGGTGCCTCGTGCGTGCGGACGGAAGTGGAAGTCGAGCAGCGTGTGCACCTGCGGGTCGACGACCAGGCGGACGTCGCCGCCGTTGCCGCCGTTGCCGCCGTCCGGCCCACCGAGAGGCTTGAACTTCTCGCGGTGAACCGACGAGCAACCGTGCCCACCGTTACCGGCGACGACATCGATCTTGACGCGGTCGACGAAGCGCGACACGGCGTCTCCTTCCATTAGAGAACCAGAACTGGCCATTAGAGAACCAGAACTGGCCATTAGAGAACCAGAACCGGCCATTAGAGAACCAGAACCGGCCATTAGAGAACCAGAACCGGCCATTAGAGAACCAGAACCGGCCTATAAAACGAAGCAGGGCGGGTCGGGGTTCTCGATGACCCTGACCCGCCCTGCTGCAGAGCTGAGTTGTACCAGTTCGACCGGGTCTCAGACCGAGGCCGGCTCCGGAACAATGTTCACGGTCTTGCGACCGCGCTTGCTGCCGAACTCGACAGCGCCCGACTCAAGAGCGAACAGCGTGTCGTCGCCGCCGCGGCCGACGCCGACGCCCGGGTGGAACTTGGTTCCGCGCTGGCGGACCAGGATCTCACCGGCGCTGACGACCTGGCCGCCGAAACGCTTCACGCCGAGTCGCTGAGCATTCGAATCGCGACCGTTGCGCGAGCTGGATGCACCCTTCTTGTGTGCCATGGTTCATTCCTCCTGGGAATCGAGAAAAAGTGTGGGCTACTTGATGCCGGTGACCTTGAGAACCGTCAGGTTCTGACGGTGTCCCTGGCGCTTGTGGTAGCCGGTCTTGTTCTTGAACTTGTGGATGCGGATCTTCGGGCCCTTCACGTGCTCGAGGATCTCTGCATCGACCGACTTGCCTGCAAGCTTGTCAGCATCGGTGGTGAGGTTCGCACCGTCGACGACCAGCGCCACCGGCAGCGACACGGCGCTACCCTGCTCGGCGTCGATCTTCTCGACCTTCACAATGTCGCCCTCGGCGACCTTGTACTGCTTACCGCCGGTCTTGACGATCGCGTACGTTGCCATTCCCGCTGTCCTCTTACTCGTCTCATAGGGCCGAATCCGCAGGCCAGTCCTGCTCATCAGCGAATCTTTGGTGTGCTGCAACTCCGAGAAAATCCTCGAAGCAACTTCCGCGCCATGCGCGCACAGCAGCGCGCGTCTACGGAAGGCGACTTGTCAAGGCTACGGGACCGCAGCCTATCGGGTCAAACTGGTCCGATGGCGTGTCACTGCTCCGACGGCGGAGGTCCGGCGGCACGTCGCCCGGTACGCCGTCGAGGCGTTCGGGTGACGGCGACGACCGGTTCCGCGGTCTGCGCCGCGACGGTCGTCACCGGCTCGGCCGTGGTCACCGTGACCGGCTCCGGCGCCACCGACGTCGGCGCAGACGTACGCCGTACGGCACGACGGCGACGTGTCACCGTCGCGACAGGCGCGGGCTCGGGGTCGCCGGCTGCGACCTTCGCTGGCTCCGGCGTCTTCTCGGACTCCGGCGTCTTGTCGGGCTCCGGCGTCTTCTCCGGCTCCGGCGTATTCGCTGGTTCTGGCGCCTTAGCGCGGGGGCCGAACGTCGTGTCGACGTCCTTCTGGCGGGTAGGCGTCTCGTCCCGCTTGCCCTCGTCTGCCGCCTCGTCGTCCTCGTGGTGGGCCATCGCGCGGAACAGCGGGTGCTCGGCTGCGGGCTTGTGCGGAGCCGCCGACTTCGGCTGCTCCGGCGTCGAGGGCGCGGTCGTCTCCGAACGGCCGCTCCCCTTCTTGCGACGCGACCGTCTGCTTCCCGCATCCGAACGCGAGCCGTCGTCGGACTGACGGACCTCGACCGGGTTGGCGTGCACGATGACGCCTCGCCCGGCGCATGCGGTGCACGTCGTCGAGAAGGCTTCGAGCAGGCCGGTGCCCAGACGCTTGCGGGTCATCTGCACGAGCCCGAGCGACGTCACCTCCGACACCTGGTGGCGAGTCCGGTCTCGACCGAGCGCTTCGGTGAGCCGTCGCAGGACCAGGTCGCGGTTGCTCTCGAGGACCATGTCGATGAAGTCGACGATGATCATGCCGCCGATGTCGCGCAAACGCATCTGGCGGACGATCTCCTCGGCCGCCTCCAGGTTGTTGCGGGTGACGGTCTCTTCGAGGTTGCCGCCCGAACCGGTGAACTTGCCGGTGTTGACGTCGACGACGGTCATAGCCTCGGTGTGCTCGATGATCAGCGTGCCGCCCGACGGCAGCCACACCTTGCGGTCGAGCGCCTTCGCCAGTTGCTCATCGATGCGGTGCACATCGAACGAGTCGGGTGCATCGGCGTGCGGCTTGGTGAACTCGTCGACACGCTCGAACAGGTCGGGTGCGACGTCGCGGACGTACCCGGAGACGAGCTTCCACGCCTTGTCGCCCTCGACGACGAGCTTGCTGAAGTCTTCGTTGAACAGGTCGCGGACCACGCGGACGAGAAGGTCCGGCTCCTCGTAGAGGGCGTGCGGTGCGCCGGACGCCTTCTTCTTGTACTCGGCGGCAGCGGACTCGATCCGCTTCCATTGCGACTCCAGGCGCGCGACGTCGGCGGCGAGCTCATCCTCGCTGACGCCCTCGGAGGCGGTCCGAATGATGACGCCCGCACCGTCGGGAACGACCTTGGAAAGGATCTGCTTGAGACGCTTGCGCTCGGTGTCCGGCAGTTTGCGGCTGATGCCGGTCGACGAGCCGCCCGGCACGTACACCAGGTACCGTCCGGCGAGCGAGATCTGCGTCGTCAGACGGGCGCCTTTGTGTCCGACCGGGTCCTTGCTGACCTGGACCAGAACATAGTCGCCCGGCTTGAGCGCCTGCTCGATCTTGCGGGACCGCCCGTCGAGCCCGGCAGCCTCCCAGTTGACCTCACCGGCGTACAGGACGCCGTTGCGGCCGCGACCGATGTCGACGAATGCGGCCTCCATACCGGGGAGCACGTTCTGGACGCGGCCGAGATAGATGTTGCCGACCATCGACTGCGAGGTCTCGGTGGTGACGAAGTGCTCGACGAGGACGCCGTCCTCGAGAACGGCGACCTGGGTGTAGTCCTCGGTCGGAGCCGAATGCGCGTCGTGCGACGCGACCGCGGCGTTCGCGCTACGCTCACGGATCACCATGACGCGCTCGACCGCCTCGCGGCGGGCGAGGAACTCCGACTCGGTCAGGATCGGTGGGCGGCGACGTCCCGCGTCGCGGCCGTCACGACGACGCTGACGCTTCGCTTCCAGACGGGTCGACCCGGAGATGCCCTGTACCTCGTCGCGGACGCGCTTGGTGCGTGGTTCACGTTCATGGACGACGGTGTTCGGCGGATCATCCACGGTCGCGTCGTCGGTGTCGCCCGCGCCGCGGCGCCGACGACGGCGACGGCGGCGCTTGCTCGACGGGTTCGCGTCGTCGGACGAGTCGTCGTCCGCCTCGTCTGTCGCGTCCTCGCCGGACTTCTTCTCCCCGGCCTGCTTGCCGGCGGTCTGTTTGTCCCCAGCCTGCTTCTCGCCGGCCTGCTTGTCGCCTGCCTGCTTCTCGCCTGCCTGCTGGTCGCCGGTCTGCTTGTCGTCAGGTGCGCTGTCTGCCGACGAGTCGTTCCCGCCGTGCGACGGCCCGTTCTGCTCATCGTCGGTGTCGCCCTGCTCGCCGCCGTCGGCCTGATCTCCGCGACCTCGACCGCGGCCGCGACGTCCACGGCGACGTCGACGTGATCGGGAATCGGACGACGAGGCGTCATCGCTGTCCGAGTCAGCGGACTCGTGGCTTCCATCCGTATCCTCGCCCGCGTGAGCGGCGGCGATGTCGGTGGCCTCCGCCGCCGGAGGTGCATCCACTGCCTGGGTCTCGACGGACTCGTCGCCCGTCGTCTTCGCCGCGCTCTTCTTACTGCCGGCCTTCTTGCTCGCGGCCTTCTTACCGTCGGACGTCTTCTCGCCTGACTTCTCGGGGCCTGAACTCTCCGCGCCCGACTTCTCCGCGCCCGACTTTTCACCGTCTGACTTGTTGTCGTCAGCCTTCTTCGAACCGGACTTCTTGGCTCCGGCCGTCTTGGCCCCGGCTTTCTTGGCCCCGGCATTCTGTGGTTCGGATTTCTGGGCTCCGGATTTCTCGCCGGAGCTCGTCGCCGCGCCGGTCTCGGCTTCAGGCTCGGCCGCAGGCTCGTCCTTTTTCGCCGCAGGCTCAGACTTCTTGGCCTGCTCGGCCTTCTTCGCGGCCTCCGAACCCGCCGAGAGGAACAGCGGAGCCGCGGTCTCGCCCGCGGACGCGGACGCAGTGGGTTCGACGACCTCGACGGCCGAGAACAGCGACGGCTTGGGGTCTGCTGACGTGCGCCCGGCTGGAGCGTCCGCTGCAGGCGTGGCGGGAGCGTCGTCGTCTGCAACGGCACCATAGCGCGCCGCGACGAGCATCGCGTCGTCTCGTGAAATCGACGACTGCGCGGTGCGCGCCGTCACCCCCAACTCTCCGAGGTGCCCCAGCACGTCCCGGCTGGTGGAACCCAGCAGTCGGGCGAGTGCGTGCACGCGGAGTCGGAGGGGAATGTCTTCCGCCGTGAGATGCGCCGAATCGGCGTTCACCGGCGACCCGTTATCGGTCACGTGGTCTCCTTGAGACCCCCGGGCGCGTCGAACGAGCTGTACGACGCGGCCACGCGAGGGCCTTCTCAATGTGTGCCGGTCAAGTCTGACCGGGTGTTGTGTGGTCTTCGCGTCTCAAGTTCGACGCCTTGCGGTGGCGGTTCGCCAGACGACCACCGCTCACCCGGACCCTGTGGGGTGCAACGGATGGCGGGCGGGTCGCAAGCGTTCCGCCGAGCCCTCGAAGTCAAAGCGTGACTTCGCGAACCCGATCAAGTATCCCACACGAACGGGTCGGGACCCGCACAGCATTGAAAATCGGCCATCGCGTGCCGCGCCGCACTCGGTGTTTCAGGAGTTCAGGGACGGGAACCAGAGTGCGATCTCGCGTGCGGCCGACTCCGGCGAGTCCGATCCGTGGACGAGGTTGAACTGGGTCTCGAGACCGAAGTCGCCGCGGATCGTGCCGGGGACGGCCTTCTCGACCGGGTCAGTGCCGCCCGCGAGCTGACGGAACGCGGCGATGGCGCGCGGGCCTTCGACGACGGCCGCAACGATCTGGCCGGAGGTGATGAATTCCAGGAGCGACCCGAAGAACGGTCGCTCGGCGTGTTCGGCGTAATGCTCGGAGGCGATCTCGGTGGTGACCGTCCGCAATTCGAGCGCTGCCAGGGTGAGGCCCTTGCGCTCGATACGGGAGATCACGTCACCGATGACGCCGCGCTGTACGCCGTCGGGCTTGATGAGTACGAGAGTCTGTTCAGTCACCAGCACACTCTAACGGCCCGGGTGTCCGCGCTCGACTCAGCGGGGGCAGTATTCGCGTTCGACCGCGTAGAAGCCGTAGGTGAACAGGCCACCGTCGCGCGGGCCGCCGACGATCACCTGAAGGCACGCTCCGCGTTCGGCGACCGCGGCGTCCAACTGGCCGCCGAGGACCTTCGCCATCGCCTTGTTGTCATCGCGGTGCCCCACCGGCAAGTTCGCGACGATGTTCTCGGGCTCGCGCTCGGCCATCCACCGGGTGGCGCTCGCCGTCGCGATGTAACCGAACGACCCTTCGGCCACCGGTTGCGGCACCCCGGGCTTAGTCGCCAACTCGTCGATCGACGGGGTGCTGGTCGACGGGACACTCGACGAAGGCCCGGTAGTCGAAGGGGACGTACTGGACGGGGCATGCGTCGACGGGGTCGATGATCGGTCCGCATCGGCATGCGCGGGAGCCGCGATCAGCGTCGTCGCCGCACATGCTGCCGCGAGGAGCGCGATTCGAACGATCGGCCGCTTGCCCCCGTACCGAAATCCCCCGTACCGAAATCCCCCATCGTACCGAAATCCCACTGAGCACACCTTGTCTCCCGCACGGGCGAGGTCGTCGATCCACCGAGTCTAACCGACCGGTTCATCTGAGTAGATGGTGCCGCGCGAGCGTTCAGTTCATGCGTTGGCTCGGCAGCAGGCCGAGTTCGATCCGTCGCGCGACGTCGCGTCGAATGTACGCGATGTAAGCCCAGACACAAAGAAAGATCACTCCGATAGCGGTGAGTGACCAGTGATACAGACCGCCGACGATGAGGACCACCTGGAGCGCGAGGATCGTCGGCAGCGCCCACGGTCGTGCACACATTCCGGACAGGACGATGAACGCAAGGGTCAGCAGTCCGAGGAACAGGCCGGAGCCCCACGACAGTCCGCCGCCGATCTTCGCGACGATTGGAAACGCCAGCAGGACGACTATCACTTCGAGGATGAGCGTTCCGGCCATCACGCCGCGGAATCCCTTCCACGGATCGGTGGCCGGCGGGTTGACGCCCGGAGGCGGAGTCTGAGTCACGACGGGTCCTTCCCGAACAGGGTGCGGCCGGCGCCCGCGGTCACGACCGAGCCGGTGATGATCACGCCAGCACCGGACACCGCGCCCGTCTCGCCGTCTTCGGCGAGCGTGATGGCGCGTTCGACCGCGTCGGGCAGAAACACCGATGTCTCGACGCGTTCGTCCCCGAAGATCGGGCGGGCGATGTCGGCGAGGGCCTCGGTGTCGAGGGCGCGCGGGGAACCGTTGTTGGTCAGGACGACCGTGTCCAGGATCGGTTCGAGTTCGGTGAGCAGTCCGCGCGCGTCCTTGTCGCCGAGCACGCCGATCACTCCGATGAGGCGGCGGAAGTCGAACTCGGAGGCGAGAGCCTGCGCGAGAGCCTGCGCGCCGTGCGGATTGTGGGCTGCGTCGATGAAGACGCTCGGCGCGTTGCGCAGACGCTCCAACCGCCCCGGCGTCGTGATGCCCGCGAACGCTTCACGGACGGAGTCGACGTCGAGCTGCCGCTCCGTGCCCGCGCCGAAGAACGCTTCGACGGCCGCGAGAGCGAGCGCCGCGTTCTGCGCCTGGTGTGCCCCGTGCAGCGGGAGGAACACCTCGTCGTAGACGCCGCCGAGGCCCTGAATGGACAGGAGTTGGCCGCCGACGGCAGTCGCCGACGACAGCACCGCGAACTCGGAATCCTGTCGGGCGACGATCGTGCCCGCCTCGACGCTCGCGCGCAGCAGCACGTCGGCCACCTCGGGAGCCTGCGGGCCAATGATCGTCACCGGGTCGGCGGGGACGACGGCGTCCGACGGCCCCGGTTTGATGATCCCGGCCTTCTCCCCAGCGATCGCGGTGAGCGTGTCACCCAGGTAGTCGGCGTGGTCCATCGCGATAGGGGTGATGACGGCGACCTGCGAGTCGATCACGTTGGTCGCGTCCCAGCGCCCGCCCATCCCGGTCTCGACGACGGCCACCTCGATCGGCGCCTCGGCGAACGCGGCATACGCCATCGCGGTGAGCACCTCGAACTTGCTCATCCGCGGGCCGCCCTGCGCGGTCGACGAGTCGTCGACCATCGTGATGAACGGTTCGAGCTCGCGGTACGTGTCGATGTACAGCCGCGGACTGATCGGCGCCCCGTCGATCGCGATCCGCTCGGTCACCAGCTGCAGGTGGGGGCTGGTGATGCGGCCGGTGCGACGGTGGAACGCCTGCAGCAGCGCATCGATCATGCGGGTGACCGACGTCTTGCCGTTGGTGCCCGCGATGTGGATCGACGGATACGCGTGCTGCGGGTTGCCGAGCAATTCGAGCAGCGCGGTGATCCTGGTCAGCGACGGCTCGATCTTCGTCTCGGGCCACCGCGTATCGAGTTCGGCTTCAACTGCCGCGAGTTCGGCGAGATCGTCGGACGCGGCGGCGTCCGTCTCGTCGGCACTCATCAGGCGCCCAGCGCGTCGAGTTTGGCGGCGAGACGGGCGACGTCGGCTTCGGCGACGTCGCGGCGAGCTTTGATCTTGTCGACGACGGCGTCCGGAGCCTTCGACAGGAACTGTTCGTTGCCGAGCTTCGCCGTCGTCCCCGCGAGTTCTTTCTCGGCGGCGGCGAGGTCTTTAGCTGCACGTTTCCGTTCGGCTTCGACGTCAACGGTGCCGGACGTGTCGATGGCGACGTTCGCCGTACCCGTCGACAGCCGGACCTCGACGGTGGCGGTCGCCGTGAAGTCATCGTCTGCCGTCTCCAGGCGGGCCAGCGAGTCGAGTTGACCGCGGAGCTCGGCGAGGCCCAGCTCATCGAGTCCGTCGACGACCGCAGCCACCCGCTGTCCGGGCTTGAGTCCCTGATCGCTGCGGAATCGTCGGACCTCGGTGATGAGCTTCTGCAGGTCGTCGATGCGTTGGGCCGCCGCGGCGTCGGCGGGCTCCCCGGACGGTGCGGGCCAGTCGGCGACGACGACGGACTCGCCGCCGGTCAGCGTCTTCCACAGGACTTCGGTGACGAACGGCATGACCGGAGACAGCGCGCGGAGCAGCTTGTCCAGGACGGTGCCGAGGACGAGCGCGGTGGTGTCGGCGCGTGCGCCGCCTGCGGCGACATGCACCTTCGACAGCTCCAGGTACCAGTCGCAGAACTCGTCCCACGCGAAGTGGTACAGCGCTTCGCATGCCTTCGAGAACTCGTAGGTCTCGAAACCGGTGTCGACGTCGGCGAGTACCTCGTCGAGGCGGCCGAGGATCCAGCGGTCGGAGGTCGTCAGCTGTTCCGCGGTGGGCAGTTCGCCGACGCGAGCGCCGTTCATCAACGCGAATTTGGTGGCGTTGAAGAGTTTGGTCGCGAAGTTCCGGGAGCTCTGCGCGTGCGATTCACCGACCGAGATGTCGCTGCCCGGATTGGCTCCGCGCGCGAGCGTGAAACGCAGCGCGTCGGCGCCGAAGCGGTCCACCCAGTCGAGCGGGTCGATGCCGTTGCCCTTGGACTTGCTCATCTTGGAGCCGTGCTCGTCGCGGACGAGCCCGTGCAGGAAGACGTCGGAGAACGGGACCTTGGCCGCGCGGGTGTCGAAACCGGCGAGGTCGAGGTTGCCGACGTAGGTGCCGAACATCATCATGCGGGCCACCCAGAAGAACAGGATGTCGTATCCGGTGACCAGCACGGACGTCGGATAGAACTTGTCGAGTTCGGCGGTCTGCTCCGGCCAGCCCATCGTGGAGAACGGCCATAGACCCGACGAGAACCAGGTGTCGAGAACGTCAGGGTCCTGCTCCCAGCCGTCGGGGACGGCGTCGTCGGGGCCGAAGCACTCGATCTGGCCGTCGGGACCATACCAGATCGGGATGCGGTGGCCCCACCACAGCTGGCGCGAGATCGTCCAGTCGTGCATGTCGTCGACCCATGCGAACCAACGCGGTTCCTGGCTCGTCGGGTGGATGACGGTGTCGCCGTCGCGGACCGCGTCGCCCGCCGCCTTGGCGAGGGATTCGACGTTGACCCACCACTGCATGGACAGTCGCGGCTCGATCGGCTCGCCCGCACGCTCGGAGTGGCCGACGCTGTGCAGGTAGGGGCGCACTTCTTTGACGACACGTCCCTGTTCGACGAGCGCCTCGCGGACCGCGACGCGCGCGGCGAAACGGTCGAGGCCGTCGAACTGTGTGCCGGTGCCCTCGATGACCGCGGTCTTGTCCATGATCGTGATCATCGGCAGGTTGTGGCGCTGCCCGATCGCGAAGTCGTTTGGATCGTGGGCGGGCGTGATCTTGACTGCGCCGGAACCGAATTCGGGGTCGACGTAGTCGTCGGCGATCACTGGGATCTTACGATCGAGGAACGGGTGGTCGAGTTCGACGCCGATCAGATCGGCGTAGCGCGCATCGTCGGGGTGGACGGCGATCGCGGTGTCGCCGAGCATCGTCTCCATCCGAGTGGTGGCGACGACGATGTGCGGCTGCGCGTCGTCAAGCGACCCGTAACGGAACGAGACGAGCTCGCCCTCGACGTCGGCGTACTTGACCTCGATGTCGGAGATCGCGGTCTGCTGGGCGGGCGACCAGTTGACGAGACGTTCAGCGCGGTAGATCAGCCCGTCGTCGAACATCCTCTTGAAGATGGTGTGGACGGCGCGCGAGAGTCCGTCGTCCATGGTGAAGCGGTCACGGCTCCAGTCGACGCCGTCGCCGAGACGTCGCATCTGGCCCTGGATGGTGCCGCCCGATTCGGCCTTCCACTTCCAGACACGTTCGATGAACTTCTCGCGGCCCAACTCCTGCCGGGTGGTGCCTTCCGCGGCGAGCTGCTTCTCGACGATGGTCTGTGTCGCGATTCCGGCGTGGTCCATGCCCGGCAGCCACAGAACCTCGTAGCCCTGCATCCGCTTGCGGCGGGTCAACGTGTCCATGAGGGTGTGGTCGAGCGCGTGGCCCATGTGCAGCGAGCCCGTCACGTTGGGCGGCGGGAGCACGATCGAGTAGCCGGGCTTGTCGCTCATGGCGTCGGCCTCGAAGTATCCGGCGTCTACCCAGCCCTGGTAAAGGGCCGATTCGTGGTCGGTAGGGTCCCAGTTCTTGGGCAGTGCGTTGCTCAGCTCGGGGTTGCTCACCCTTTGATTCTAGGAAACGCCGGTTGCGCGTAGTCGGTGCAGGTCCTCGGGGGCGTCGACGTTGGTGAGCCAGTTCTCATCGGAGACGGTCACCCGGCGTGTGTGGATGGCGTCGATCGCCGCTCCCATGCGGAGTTCCCCGGCATCCACGAGAGCTTCGAGCGCACCCACCGCGGACGTGCGGTAGACCCCTGCCATCGGGTGGTCGCGCTGCGCGTCGCGGGCGATCACCGCGTCGGTGGAGTCGGTGAGTCCGGCAACCAGCTCATCGATGAGGCCGACTTCGATGAGCGGCATGTCGGTGGCGCAGACGAAGGCGGCGTCCGCTCCGACCTCGGCGGCCGCACGCAGCGCCGCGACGAGTCCGCCGAGCGGACCGCTCCCTTCCTTCTCGTCGGTGACCCACTCCAGATCCGATTCCTTCGACAGTTCGCGGTAGGCCTGCGACGTCTCCGGCGCCGCGACGAGGACCGGAGCGCAGCGCTGCGAGACGGTGGCCGCGATCCGCGTCAGCATCGTCACCCCTTCGAAGTCCAACGCTGCCTTGTCCTGCCCCATGCGGCGCGAACGCCCGCCCGCGAGAATGATTCCGGCGACTGTGTTCTGGCTCATACCGACACCGTAGCCGCGCACGTCGTCCGGTGTCGTGCTTTGTGCCCAGGGCCATGCGTTTCCGCTCAGGGCGCCGACGTTGACGCCCAGGGCACGACTTTGTGCTCAGGGTCAGAAGGTGGGCGCAATGCACGCGCCCTGGGCACAAATATGCTCGACGACGGGGCTGTGGAATTCATCGGAGACAAATCCGGCCTCCGGGTGTTCACTTCGAATCATGTGGCCGACAGACGAGTTCGGAATCATTCGCAAGGACGCGGCGCGCGACGTCGGACGTAGCGATCGGGATGTTCTGCGCGCAGTCCGGAGCAACGAGTTGACGCTGCTCGAGCCCGGAATGTACGCGCTCACCGAGTCGTTGCCGGAGTACGACGTCGCCGACGCAATCTACCTTCTGCGTTGTATCGCTGCTGCTGGCGAGTCAGAACTGCCGTTGACCCATGAGTCGGCGGCCGCCGTGCACGGTCTGGACCTCCTGGCACCCGACCAGGCGCGAGTCCACTTCGCCAAGGAGCGACGAGGGGGCGGACGGTCGACGCGCTACCGCCATGTCCACAGTGGCCTCCCGGACGACTCCGTCGTCGTGGTCAACGGACTTCTCGTCTCGAGCCTCGCGCGGACGACTGTGGACGTCGCCGCTGGACGGTCGTTCGCGCAGGCTCTCGCCGCCGTCGACGGCGCTCGGCGCCTCGGTCTGACCGCCGCCGAGATCGAGGCCGAGCTATCGCGTCGCCGAGTTCGCGGTGCCGCGGTGGTCGCCGCAGCACTGCGCTATGCCGACCGCCGATCGGCGAACCCCGGAGAGTCGTGGGGTCGGGCCCAGATGATCGAGGCGAGGCTCCCCCTCCCCGATCTGCAGTGCGAGTTCTCATTGCGTGATGGCCGCACCGTCTACACCGACTACGGCTGGGGCGACCGTCTCGTCGGCGAGTTCGACGGACTGCGGAAGTACTGCCGGGACCTCAAGCCCGGCCAGAACACCGAAGACGCCGTCGTCGCCGAGAAGATCCGTGAGGACCGACTCCGGGACCTGGTAGGCGACGTCGCCCGCTGGATCCATGCGGACCTCCGCTCCGGCGCGATGATTCCCATGCTCAAGCACCGGATGGAGCGCGCCGGGCTGCTTCGGTGAACCTGGACGCCGCTTCTGCCCTGGACGCCGTTTGTGCCCTGGGCGTCGCGTGTGCCCTGGACGCCGTTTGTGCCCTGGGCACCGCCATTGCGCCCAGGGTCTGCCCCTGAGCACAAACAAGCGCCCAGGGCACTAACGAAAGTGCCCTGGGCGCAGAGTCTGACGCGGAATGAACTGCCGACTACGCCGACTTCTCGGCGGGACTGTCGTCGTCCTTGCGCGGGACGACGGTCGGCAGGACGTTGTCGCGGACGGTCTCACCGGTGACGACGACCTTCGCGACGTCGTCGCGGCTCGGGATGTCGTACATGACGGGCAGGAGGACTTCCTCCATGATCGCGCGCAGACCACGCGCACCCGTGCCCCGGTGGATGGCCTGGTCAGCGATCGCCTCGAGAGCTTCGTCGGTGAACTCGAGTTCGACGTCGTCCATCTCGAACAACCGGGTGTACTGCTTCACCAGAGCGTTCTTCGGCTCCGCGAGGATCGAAACGAGCGCCTCTTTGTCCAGGTTGCGCACCGACGCGACCATCGGCAGACGACCGATGAACTCGGGGATCAGACCGAACTTGATCAGGTCCTCCGGCATCACCTCGGCGAAGTAGTCGCTCGTGTCGACCGACCCCTTGCTCGGCACCTCGTTGCCGAAGCCGATGCCGCGCTTGCCGATCCGGTCGGCGACGACCTTGTCCAGCCCGGCGAACGCGCCGGCGACGATGAACAGGACGTTGGTCGTATCGAGTTGGATGAACTCCTGATGCGGATGCTTGCGTCCGCCCTGCGGCGGTACCGACGCCTGCGTGCCCTCCAAGATCTTCAGGAGTGCCTGCTGAACGCCTTCACCGGAGACGTCGCGCGTGATCGACGGGTTCTCGCTCTTCCGCGCGATCTTGTCGACCTCGTCGATGTAGATGATCCCGGTCTCGGCTCGCTTCACGTCATAGTCAGCGGCCTGGATCAACTTCAACAGGATGTTCTCGACGTCCTCACCGACGTATCCGGCCTCAGTGAGAGCGGTGGCGTCGGCGATGGCGAATGGCACGTTCAACATCTTGGCGAGCGTCTGCGCCAGATATGTCTTACCGCACCCGGTGGGGCCGAGCATCAGAATGTTCGACTTCGCCAGCTCCACCGGCTCCGCCGACGACCTCTTGTCGCTCTTGCGCTCCCCGGCCTGAATCCGCTTGTAGTGGTTGTAGACGGCGACCGCGAGCGTTCGCTTGGCCGTGTCCTGTCCGACAACGTAGTTGTCGAGGAAGTCGCGGATCTCCGCAGGCTTGGGAAGCTCGTCGAGCTTCACGTCACCGCTGGTCTCCGCGAGCTCCTCCTCGATGATCTCGTTGCACAGGTCAATGCACTCGTCGCAGATGTACACGCCCGGACCTGCGATGAGCTTCTTGACCTGCTTCTGGCTCTTGCCGCAGAACGAGCATTTGAGGAGGTCACCACCGTCTCCCATTCGGGCCATGTGGCCACACCTACTTTCTCGGGGGCTAAGCGCGTCACCGTGAACGGTACTCGCGCGGGGGCGGGTTCGAAGAGAAGATCGGGACTTACTTGCGCGCCGACTTCTTTCGGTAGTCGAAGACCTCGTCGATGATGCCGTACTCCTTGGCCTGTTCGGCCGTCAGAATGTTGTCGCGGTCGGTGTCCTTGCGGATCTTCTCCGGATCCTGGCCGGTGTGCGAGGCGAGGATCTCGTCGAGGCGCTTCCGGATGCGCTCGATCTCGGCGGCCTGGATCTCCAGGTCGGAGACCTGCCCCTGGTAGGCGCCGCCGGTGCGCGGCTGGTGGATCAGCACGGTCGCGTTCGGCAGGGCCGCACGCTTTCCGGGCGTGCCGCCGGCGAGCAGGATCGCGGCGGCCGACGCCGCTTCACCGAGGCAGACGGTGACGACGTCGCAGTGAACGTACTGCATGGTGTCGTAGATGGCCAGCATGTCAGGGACGCTGCCGCCCGGCGAGTTGACGTACATCGTGATGTCACGGTCGGGGTCCTGGCTCTCCAGGACCAGCAACTGCGCCATCACATCGTTCGCGACCGTCTGGTCGATCGGCGTGCCGACGAACACGATGCGCTCTTCGAATAGCTTCGCGTACGGGTCGTACTGGCGCTGACCGTTCGGCGTGTTCTCGATGAACGACGGCAGGATGTAGCGGGCCTCGATGCGCTTGAGCGCGAGTGCGGCGTCGGGGATGCCCGCACGCACGTCGGCGGGAAGAGAAGTGTTCATGGTGTCTCCGTAACCGGTGAAGGGAGTTGGACGGTTGGCGTTCAGGCGCCGGGACGGGCGACGTGCGTCACGACGTGGTCGACGAGGCCGTAGTCCTTGGCTTCGGTCGCGGTGAACCAGTTGTCACGGTCGGCGTCGGCCTCGATCTGCTCGAGCGTCTGACCGGTGAATTCGGCATTGAGCCGGTTCATCTCACGCTTGGTCGCGGCGAACTGCTCAGCCTGGATGGCGATGTCGGCAGCGGTGCCGCCGATGCCTGCCGACGGCTGGTGCATCATGATCCGCGCGTGTGGCAGGGCGTGCCGCTTGCCTTTGGTGCCTGCGGCGAGGAGGAACTGGCCCATCGAAGCGGCCATGCCCATCGCGTAGGTCGCGACGTCGCAGGGCGCGAGGGTCATCGTGTCGAAGATCGCCATGCCGGCGGTGACGCTGCCGCCCGGCGAGTTGATGTACAGGCTGATGTCCTTCTCCGGGTCTTCTGCCGAGAGGAGGAGGATCTGCGCGCAGAGCCGGTTCGCGATGTCGTCGTCCACCTGGGTGCCGAGGAAGATGATGCGCTCGCGGAGCAGTCGCTCGAACACTGAATCAGTCAGGTTCAGGCCGGCGACGCCCGAGGTCATGGAGGGCGTGTAGAGATTGCTCACTGGTTGTCCCTATCTGTCGAAATGATGGCCGTGCTCCCGCGAACGGTGTGCGGCGTTGTCACCGAGGTTAATCAACTTCACCCCCCGGATTGTTCCGCCGACACCCCTTATTCGCTCACAGCAGAACAAGATCGCGGTCGACTGCTCGGTGTGGAGAACACCCGAACCCGGCCGGAGAACACGACAGCCGGGACGTTCTCGCCGTCCCGGCTGTCGAAGTGTGCCCGCGTGCGGGCGGGTGAATCACGCGTCGGCGTCGTCGCCTTCGGCGTCGTCGTCGGACTCGCCGCCGAAGAACGCGTCGGTGTCGATGGTCTCACCGTTAGTGTCGGCGACCGACACCTTGCCGATGACGTCGGCGAGCGACTTGTTGCGTCGCACGTCCGCGTACAGGGCGCCGATCTGGTTGGCGCTCTGCAACTGCTGAATGAACTCCTGGGGTGCAACGCCGTAGCGCTGGCTCTGCATGAGGATCTGCTGGGTCAGCTCGTCCTGGCCGACCTCGGTGCCCGCCTCGTCGGCGATGGAGTCGAGGAGCAGCTGCGTGCGGACCGACTTCTCGGCGTCGGCGCGGCTCTCCGCGTCCCACTCCTCGCGGGTCTTGCCCTGCGCTTCGAGGAACTTGTCGACCTGCGCGTCGTCGTGGCCGAGCGCGTGGACCAGCTGGTGCTGGACGCCTTCGACCTCGGCGTCGACGACAGCCTCGGGCAGCGGGAACTCGACGGTGTCGAGGAGCTGCTCGAGCACCGCGTCGCGGATCGCGGACGCCTGCTCGTACTTCTTCGACTCGGCGACACGGTCCGACAGGCTGGCACGCAGCTCTTCCGCGGTGTCGAACTCGCTGGCGAGCTGAGCGAAGTCGTCGTCGACGGCGGGGAGCTCGCGCTCCTTTACCGAGTTGACGGTGACCGTGACGTCCGCGTCGGCTCCGGCGTGCTCGCCGGCAACCAGCTTGGTCGTGAACGTCTTCGTCTCGCCGCCCTTGGCTCCCACGAGCGCCTCGTCGAGGCCTTCGATCAGGTTGCCGCTGCCGACCTCGTGCGAGAGGCCCTCGGTGGTCGCGTCCTCGACGGTCTCGCCATCGACCTTCGCTTCTAGGTCGATGGAGACGAAGTCGCCATCCTGGGCGCCACGATCGACACCGACGAGAGTGCCGAAACGGGCGCGCAGGCTCTCGAGCTCTTCTTCGATGTCAGCATCGGCGATCTCGATCGGATCGACCTCGACCGAGAGGGTCGAGAAGTCCGGAAGCGTGATCTCGGGACGAATGTCGACCTCGGCGGTGAACTTGACCGGCTCGCCGTAGACGAGTTCGTCCACGTCGATCTCCGGCTGACTGATGGCCTTGACGTCAGCCTCGGCGACGGCCTGCGAGTACTTGTTCGGGAGTGCGTCGTTGACGACCTGCTCGAGGATCGACTGGCGACCGACACGGGCCTCGATCAGCTTCGCGGGGGCCTTGCCCGGACGGAAGCCGGGGATACGGATCTGCTGAGCGAGAGCCTTGTAGGCCTGGTCGAAGTCGCCGGAGAGTTCCTCGAACGGGACCTCGACATTCAGCTTGACTCGGGTCGGGCTCAGCTGCTCGACGATGCTCTTCACGGCGTTGATGCTCCTTAAGGTCTTACGGACGACTCGTGATCGTCGGGATGACAGGATTTGAACCTGCGACCCTCCGCTCCCAAAGCGGATGCGCTACCAAGCTGCGCCACATCCCGTGGTCGGTCCAGGCTTCGGACACGGCCAAACGCACATAGTACGGCCCACCGGTGCGTGGAGACGAACCCGGCACTGGTTTTGAAGTTCCGCGCCCGACTGCTGTAGTGTCTTGCCACGCACAGCAGTGCAACGCGGGTGTAGCTCAATGGTAGAGCCCTAGTCTTCCAAACTAGCTACGCGGGTTCGATTCCCGTCACCCGCTCCAGGTGAGTTGAAGGCCCCGGCGTCGCGATCGAGCGACACCGGGGCCTTACTCATTCGTTGTGCACGCCCCATTCGTTGCACACGCCCCATTCGTTGTGCACGCCTCATTCGTTGCACACGGAGTGCCGACCGTCGAACTACGGTCAGTCACGTTCCGGTGACGGGATCGAATTGATCGGCGATTCATCGCGCAACAGTCGACGGGATGCTGGACCATTGAGCCGTGGGGACCGCCCCGCGAATCACGCAAGACTCTCGCGATCAAAGGACGACACCATGCTTTCACTCGGCTTTTTGGGCTGGATCATCATCGGCGGACTCGCCGGATGGATCGGCAGCAAGATCATGGGCACCGACAAGCAGCAGGGCCTGCTTCTCAACATCGTCGTGGGCATCATCGGCGGGCTCATCGGCGGAATGATCCTGGGTCTACTCTTCGATGTCGAAGCCGGCGGCTGGTTCTTCAGCTTCCTGACGTGCTTGCTGGGTTCGGTCATCCTGCTCTGGGTGGTCAAAGCGGTCACCGGCACTAGGACGTAAAACACTAGGGCGTACAGCAGTAGGAGATACAGGGGCCAGCGGGGCCTCCTTGCCACGGCGCGGAGGCCCCGCTGATCTGTGTGCGACTCACTGCGCTCCGGGACCCAGTTCACCCCGCGTACGCTGGAGGAAGCAGCCGGAGAGAACAAGCAGCGTACCGCTGAAGTCCCGACTGATCGACCGAGGCGCACTACCTCGGGCAAGGTGGCGTCGCCCGATGACCTCCCCAACACCAGTCGATGTCGGCCGGCACCTTTACCAGGTCTTCGCGACCGCGGTTCAGTACCACCAAAACCGGCCCGGGCACGCTCAGACACCGCGAGTCATCAATCACGGACTGCACATGTCCGACTCTCCCGACGCCACCGCGTGGAAAGTGGCGTTTCATCAACGCGAGGACGACAACCGGCTGGGCGACGTAGTCGCGTACCGTATCGACCTGCCAAGCACTGCCGGGGACGTCGGTCGGCTTCTGTTGCTCCTGCTCGCCGAGGACACCCCGTTCGACGAGAGCCCGGACCGCTGGCGGCTCGCCGTGACTCAAGCCCTACGCCGAGGAAGCCTGTCCGACGTACGAGCCGACTCGAAAGCCCTCGTCGACGACCCGCACGAGGGGGCCGCAACCGACCCCCAACGCACCTACCGCGATCCGGACGGTAGTGAGACCTGGTCCCGCGCGCGCGTCACTTTTCATCGCGGGGTGCGGATCGAGACCCGGATCAAGACGATGCAGGCGATCGACGGGCGCGTGACCGCCCAGGACGCCGCTATCTCGATCACCGATGGTCACACCCCGCGACAGTTCAGTGTGCCGATCGCGGTGCTCGACCAGGTGATGACGGCGTTGCACATAGCGCGAGACGATGCAGGAGCGATCAACCGAGAGTTGGCCACCCGGGGTCCCTGACGCCGGGCCAATAGTCGGTCCGGTCTCGCTGCAGGCTCCGGGCCTGACTCGCGTTGCGCCCGCACCACCGGCACCACCCACACCATCTGCCACCGCACGGTGATGAGCATCATGTGCAAATCTGGAGCAAATCCGGCATACGCCTCTATCGTCCCGGCGTTTCCGATTGGCAGAGAGGCAACGGTTGTGTAACGATGATCGGACAGCGTCCACGGGGGTGGCGTGTCGTTACGACGAAACGAAGGTAGAAACGACGTGTTCAAGAAGAAGAGTGCGAGCCGCGCTGCTCGCCTGACCGCCATCGCAGTCAGTGTGGCGGCCCTCGGTACCGGCCTTCCCGCCGTTGCCTCTGCGACGCCTGTCACAGTCATCCCGGGTCTCCCGCCGGTCGAGGTCCCCGAGCTTCCCAAGGCTCCGACCCTCCCGACGCTGCCGACTCCGAAGAAGAAGAAGGAGTCGCCGAAGCCGACTCCGAAGTCGACGACCCCGGCCAAGCCCGCTATCCCGGCGATGCCGAACGTCAAGTCGGAGACCGGCTACGTTGCACTCGCTGTCGACGGCGCACACCAGATCTACTGGTGGAAGAACGGCGAGTTCATCAAGCAGATGCCGATCTCGATGGGCACTAACAAGCACCCGACTTCCAACGGCGTGTACCACACCAAGGAGAAGTACCGCGACATGTACATGGATTCGTCCACGTACGGTGTCCCGATCGATTCGCCCGAGGGTTACCGCACGTACGTCGAGTACGCGACGCGCATGTCCTGGGACGGCATCTTCATCCACGCCGCGCCGTGGTCGGTCGCCCAGCAGGGCGTCTCCAACGCCAGCCACGGCTGCATCAACGTGAGCACCGCTAACGGCAAGTGGGTGTTCGACAACGTCGGACGCGGCACGCCGATCGTGGTCCGCGGCACCGTCGGCGGCAAGTACACCGGCGACTAGTACCACTAGCCTGCCTCACGCAGACAGCGACCGGGCCCCTTCCGACATCGTCGGGAGGGGCCCGGTCTCGTCAGTAAGTCTTCACTCACCCGCCCGGTCGCCTCAAGCGGCGAGCGCGACTCCGCAGCGGTGCATGGTCGCCTCCACCTGCAGCCACTGGGCGAGCACTTGGCACCCGGTGACGTCCGGATCGGTGAGCGGTGCACGACGGTACGGCTCACCGTCGTACGAGATGTGCCGCCCGCCGCGCGGGTTGGTCAACCGCCACTTTCCGAGCGTGATGTCGGGCGGCAGATAGCCGCGGACCTCCCGGAACGCCGCACGGACACGCTGAGTGTCGCGACGCCACTGTCTCGGGGTGACGGATGTGCGGTCCGCGTTCTGCATCCGGCGGGACATGACAGCCGCGCACATGGCCGCGATCCAGCGGCGCACGTGCAGCATCGACAGCGAATCGGTGAGGTCGGCGACGTCCCGAATCAACGAGTCGTCGGATGCGTTGCAGATGACGTCGTCGGGCGCGCCGACCCAGAAGGCGGGAACCCTTCCCGGGATCGCGGCGCCGGGTCCTGCGACGCCCCAGCCCGCGCACCCGGCGACTGTGCCCGGCGGCTGATGGGGGTCGGCGACGAACCCGACCGCGAGCACCCGCTCGGTGAGTGCAGCCGATGCGGGGTGCGCGAGGAAGGTTCGGATGACGGCTGCCCCCTGCGAGTATCCGACCATCATCACCGGTCCCTCCGCGGCGCGCACCGCCCGGGCGAGCGCAGAGACCCCGCAGGCGACGCTGTCGACGTACGCCATGCCGTCCCGCCCCGCGGTGGGCCCGTAGGTGGCCGGATAGCCGACCCATCGGCTGACGAACCTGCGGTCGAGTGCGTCTGTGACGCCTGCGAGCATGCCGGTGACCTCGGTTCGGTCGTCACCGGGATGCGATTCGCCAGTTCCACCCACGGCCAGGACTGTGATCGGTGTGCGGACCTCGTTCATGAACTCCATGCTGCCCCCGCACTCTGACAGATCTCCGTCCCAGACACTGAGCGCAGCCTGAAGATCGGTGTCGAGCCCCGGTCAGGTCTGGCAGGACGGACACCAGAACAGATTGCGACCGTCCATCTCCTGCCAGGCGACCGGCGTTCCGCAGACGCGGCACGGCTCCCCCGCACGGCGGTACACGTAGGTTCGCGGGCGGTCGGCGGCGTACGACGGCGCGCCGTGATCGTCGTCGGGTCGGATCACGTGCATCTTGCCGCGTCGGACACCGACCGGCATGAGGAACAGGAGGTCGGCCCACAGCGCGTCGAACTCGGTTCGGGTGATCGTCGTTCCCGGACGGTGCGGCTCGATACCTGCACGGAACAACACCTCGGCGCGATAGACGTTGCCGACTCCGGCGAGCACCTGCTGGTCCATGAGAAGCGCGCCGATCGCGCGTCGCGATCGTGAGATCGCCTGCCACGCCTTCTCCGGTTCGGCGTCGCTGCGCAACGGGTCCGGTCCGAGCCGAGCGACCAGCGCGGCGAGGTCGTCGGGCGTGTACATTTCGCAGGCCGTCGGACCGCGCAGGTCAGTGCCGACCTCGGCGCCCTCGATCCGCATCCGGACCTGTCCGGTCGGCTGCCCCATCGGCACTGGTTCCTCGCTGAAGGCGCCGTAGATGCCGAGGTGGACGTGCACCATCGGCCCGGCGTCCACCGGTCCGGTCGGGCCCGGGGTGTACCGGTGGATCAGATGCTTCCCCCACGCCTCGGCACGACGGAACACCAGCCCGTCGAGCAGGGCCGCTTCGTGAGCGAACCTGCCCTGCGGGCTGGTGACACGGACCTGCTGTCCGCCGAAGAATCGCTGCTGCCGACGCGCGAGCCGGTGCAGGGTGTGGCCTTCAGGCACGGCCGCCCTGCCGGGTCAGCGCGGCGGTTCGGGAAGTTCCGGTGCGACGCCCGTGGCCTCGTACTCGGCGAGGATGTCGATGCGACGCTGGTGGCGAGCCTCGTCGGACCACTGCGTTCCGATGAACGCGTCGACGATCGCCAGTGCCTCCTCGGTGCTGTGCATGCGGCCGCCGATACCGATCAACTGCGCGTTGTTGTGCTGGCGGGCGAGTTGCGCGGTCTCGACGCTCCACGCGAGGGCACAGCGCGCGCCCTTGACCTTGTTCGCGGCGATCTGCTCCCCGTTGCCGCTCCCGCCGAGGACGAATCCGAGGCTGCCCGGATCGGCGACGACACGCTCAGCGGCCGCGATGCAGAACGCCGGATAGTCGTCGACGGCGTCGTACTCGTGTGCACCGCAGTCGACCACGTCGTGCCCCGCGGACTTGAGATGATCGGCGATCTGGTTCTTCAATTCGAATCCGGCGTGGTCGGCCCCGAGGTATATGCGCATGCCGTCACTATAGTTTGGAGGGGTGGAGAACGCTGAACCGATCCCCCGCACCCGCCTGCCCGGCGCACCGATCCCGTCGGTGCCCGGCGTCGACGACTCCGTCGTTCCCGCCGCACCTCGTCCGGTCGGGCCGACGACGGTGTGGCAGACGCCCGCACTGTATGCGGGCGCTCCGCGCCGCCACCCGTGGGAGATCCCGGTCCTGGTGATCGCGGTCCTCGCCGCAGTCGCCGCGTACGCCGTGGTGATCACCCTGGTCGCGCTCGGACTCATCAGCGAGTTCCTGTTGATCCCGCTGGTACTGCCGGTCCTGATATTTCTGGGACGCGGCATCGGCTACGCCAGCATGCGCGCCAACGCCGTCCAGATCACGCCGACCCAGTTTCCCGAAGCGTTCACGACCGTCGTCGAAGCCGCGGCACGATACGGCATGGAGTACGTGCCGGACGCCTACGTGATGAACGGCAACGGCCAGATCAACGCGTTCGCGTCCGGCCACGGCTTCCGGCGGTATGTGGTCGTCTACTCGGATCTGTTCGAAGTCGGCGGCCGCGCCCGCAGCCCGGAAGCGCTGGAGTTCGTGATCGGCCACGAGATCGGGCACATCGCGGCCGGGCACACATCGTACTGGCGGCAACTGTTCAGCAGTCTGATCATGAGCATTCCGATTCTGGGGTCGCTGCTGTCTCGCGCGCAGGAGTACACCGCCGACAACTACGGCTACTACTCGCGGCCAGACGGGGCCGCTCCGATGATCGGGCTCCTCGCATCGGGCAAGTATCTGCTGAGCGCCATCGACTTCGACCAGTTCGCCGACCGAGCAGTCCATGAGCGCGGATTCTTCATCACCGCCGTCAACGCGTTGTCGTCGCACCCGGTACTGACCTGGCGGGCGGCCGCGCTGCGCGACCGGACACGCAGCGGAGCCATCCTGCTCCGGCCGCGGTCGTTCGTCCGCGGCACCGGCAGCGGACACGTCGCGCTGGTCGCGGCGCCGCATCCGCCGGCGGCCGTCGCCGAGGGCTCGCTGCCCAACGAACTGTCTGAGACCAGCATGTACTAGAGCCGGCCTCGAGCGGTACCAGAGCCCGACTCAGTCGAACTGCGGGTCCTCGTGCCGAGTGCGCTTGAGTTCGAAGAAGTGCGGGTACGACGCGAGTGCGACGACCCCGTCCCACACCTTCCCCGCATCCTCGCCGCGCGGGATCCGCGAGAGGACCGGACCGAAGAACGCGACGCCGTTGACGTGGATGGTCGGCGTGCCGACGTCGTCGCCGACCTTGTCCATCCCCTCGTGGTGGCTCGTACGAATCGCCTCGTCGAATTCGGCGGCGTCGACGGCGTCGGCGAGATCTGCTTCCAGGCCCGCCGAGGACAGGGCTGCGGCGACCATCGACGGAACGTCTTTGTTGCCGTTGTCGTGCAGTTCCGTGCCCATCGCCGTGTACAGCCCGGCGAGCACGCCGTCACCGTGCCGTGCCTGCGCCGCCGCGAGCACCCGAACCGGGCCCCACGCGTGGGTGAGCATCTCCCGGTAGTCGTCGGGAATGTCCTTGCCTTCGTTCAGGACTGCCAAGCTCATGATGTGGAAGTGGACGTCCAGGGTGCGTACCTGCGCGGCTTCCAGAATCCAGCGCGAGGTGATCCAGCACCACGGGCAGAAGGGATCGAACCAGAAGTCAACGCGATCGTTTTCAGCCATGACTCCGATTGAACCACCGGATCGGTCGCAGCGCCCGCGAGGACGCCGTCGCCGCTGTCGCGCACGGATGGCGAAACCGACAGCGCCCCGCCCCGCACAGCGGTCCGCAGATCACTAGAGTGGGCCGAGTGAGCGCACCGAATCTGACACGTGACCAGGCGCAGCAGCGCGCAGCACTCCTCGACGTCAACGCATACGTCGTCGACCTCGACCTGACCGACGGGGACGGACGCCCGGGCGAGTCGACGTTCTCGTCGACGACGACCGTCACCTTCCGCGCGTCGGCGGGGGCGTCGACGTTCATCGACCTGATCGCTCCCCGCCTGAAGTCCGCGACCCTCAACGGCACCGACCTCGACGTGACCGGCTACGACGAATCGGTCGGATTGGCTCTGCCCGACCTGGCTTCCGAGAACACACTGACCGTGGTCGCGCAGTGCGCATACTCGAACACCGGCGAGGGCCTGCACCGTTTCGTCGATCCCGCCGACGGCGCCGTCTACCTGTACTCGCAGTTCGAGACCGCCGACGCCAAGCGCATGTTCGCGTGCTTCGACCAGCCCGATCTGAAAGCACGGTTCACCACGACGGTGACCGCCCCCGCCGACTGGCAGGTCATCACGAACGGCGCACCGCTCGGCGAGCCCGAGACCGTCGACTCAGGCGCCGTGGTCCACCGCTACGCGACCACCGAGCTGATGAGCACCTACCTCGTGGCGCTGATCGCCGGCCCGTACGCGAAGTGGACGGACGAGTACACCGACGAGCACGGCACCATCCCGCTCGGCCTGTACTGCCGCGCGTCACTCGCCGAGCACATGGATGCGGAGCGGCTGTTCACCGAGACCAAGCAGGGCTTCGGCTTCTACCACCGCGTCTTCGGGGTGCCGTACGCGTTCGGCAAGTACGACCAACTGTTCGTCCCCGAGTTCAATGCGGGCGCGATGGAGAACGCGGGAGCCGTCACCTTCCTCGAGGACTACGTCTTCCGGTCGCGGGTGACCCGTTACCTGTACGAGCGCCGCGCCGAGACGATCCTGCACGAGATGGCGCACATGTGGTTCGGCGACCTCGTCACCATGACCTGGTGGGACGACCTGTGGCTCAACGAATCGTTTGCGACGTTCGCGTCGGTGCTGTCGCAAGTGGAGGCCACCGAGTATAAGAATGCGTGGACGACGTTCGCGAACGTCGAGAAGTCGTGGGCCTACCGACAGGATCAGCTGCCGTCGACCCACCCGATCGCTGCGGACATCCCGGACATCGCCGCCGTGGAGGTCAACTTCGACGGCATCACCTATGCGAAGGGCGCGTCGGTCCTCAAACAGCTCGTTGCCTACGTCGGTCTCGACCCGTTCCTGGCCGGCCTGCGCGACTATTTCGCGGCGCACCGTTTCTCGAACGCCACGTTCGCCGACCTGTTGGGCGCGCTGGAGGCGTCGTCGGGCCGCGACCTGTCGGACTGGGGCGGCCAGTGGCTCAAGACCACCGGAATCAACGTGATGCGCCCCGAGTTCGAGACCGACTCCGACGGCGTCATCACGTCGTTCACCGTCGTGCAGGACGGTGCGGCTCCAGGCGCGGGCGAGACGCGTGTGCACCGGATGAAGATCGGCGTGTACGCCCCGTCCAACGACGGAAAGCTCGTCCGCACCGCATCAGTGGAGCTCGACGTCGAAGGGACGCGCACCGAGGTGCCCGCACTCGTCGGCACGCATCGCGGCGCATTGATCCTGCTCAACGACGACGATCTCACCTACGCTTCGGTCCGGCTCGACCCCGAGTCGCTCGCGACGGCGACTGCGCGGATCGGCGCCATCGACGATCCGATGCCGCGCACACTCGTGTGGTCCGCCGCGTGGGAGATGACCCGCCAGGCGGAGATGAGCGCCCGCGACTTCATCGAACTCGTCGGCCGCGGCATCGCCACCGAGACCGAGGTCGGCGTCGTCCAGCGCGTGCTCCTGCAGGCGACGACCGCGCTTGAGGCGTACGCCGCGCCCGAGTGGGCCGAGTCGACGGGGTGGCCGCGGTTCGCTGACCGTCTCCTCGAGTTGGCGCGTGGCGCCGCAGCCGGCTCGGACCATCAGCTCGCGTTCGTCAACACGTTCCTCGGCGGTGTCACGACCGACGCCCAGCAGCCGGTCCTGCGTTCGCTGCTCGACGGCACCGACCCGTCGAGCGTCGGCCTCGACGGTCTCGTCGTCGACGACGAACTTCGCTGGCGTCTGGTCAAGGCGCTCGCGACGCACGGCAGCATCGACGAGACGGTGATCGCGGCCGAAGCCGCCCGCGACAATACGGCCGCAGGCGCCCGCCACGCCGCAGCGGCACGCGCGGCGATCCCGACCCCGGAGGCGAAGGAGGCGGCGTGGACCACCGCATTCGACGACGACTCCATCGCCAATGTGACGGTCCGTTCGATCGTCGAGGGTCTCACCCGGCCCGGGCAGGACGCGCTCCTGGCACCGTTCACGCAGCGCTACTTCGACGCGGTCGTCGACCTGTGGTCGCGCCGCACGAGTGAGGTCGCGCAGACCGTCGTCGTCGGGCTGTACCCGAGTTGGGATCTGCGCGACGACGCGATCGTCGCCGCCGACGCCCTCCTCGCGGACGATCTCCCAGCCGCCTTGCGGCGACTGATCGTCGAAGGTCGTGATTCGGCGCAGCGTGCCAGGCGGGCCCGCGCGTTCGACGCGGAGTCGAACCGCTGACACCACCGCCCCTGGAACGACTGCGGCCCCCGACCTCGGAGAGGTCGGGGGCCGCAGTGATTCACTGCAGTGAGTGCAGATTCAGTGCTACGGGCGGGCGACGGCGGTCGCCATGACGCGCAGCGACGAGACGAGGCCGTCGATGAGGTCACCCTGCTTGATCGACGCCAGCGCAGCCTGCACACCGAGTTCGGCGACACGGTCGTTGACGCGGCCTGCGACGTCCGAGCCCGAGACGACGACGACGTCGCGCGTATTGGGCGAAACTGCCAGGAGCGCAGCGTTGTACGGCTCGGGCGCCTCCGCGAGTGCGGCGCGGGCGCCTGCGACGACGTCGGTGCCGAGGTCACCGATGTAGACCGAGAACCGCACGAGTGCGACCTCGCTGGTCTCCTTGAGCGTGTCGTCGAGCAGGATCAGGTCGTCCTGCGAGAACGGCGGGGTGTCGAAGGCCTGGCGCGGCCACAGTGCTGCCGAGACGCGGCCACTCGAGGTGACTGCGGAGCCCACTGGGAGCGATGCGGGATCGACGTGCGCGATGTCACCACTTGCCACTTGCGGAGCCTCCCTCGGTGTCGCCCGGCGAAGCGTGCCGTGCGAGAGTCATCGGCTCGATCTCGGTTGCGGAGAACAACTGCGGATTACGGTCCCACCGCTGATCGAGCGTGTATTCCTTCGGCCGTGGGCGCTTGACGCCCCACGAGAACGTCATCGAGACGACGCACAGCAGCACTGAGATCACACACAGCACCACGACCGTCATACCGACGGGGACAAGAAGCTGGTCCACACCCCACCCTTTCGACTCGCGCCTGGATTGAGAAGCGCACGACCTGCCGTGTGCAGATCATCTGATGACCAATTTATCGCACCGCCTCCCCGATGTCCCCATAGGGCCTACAGAGCGTCGTAGACGTTTGCGGTCCGCCCGCGCATTCTCGCGACCATCGTGGACAATGGGGCCCGTGAGCACCTTTTACGACGACGTCGGCGGACACGACACGTTCGCGCGGATCACCGCGCGGTTCTACGAAGAGGTCGCCGACGATGAGATCTTGCGACCGATGTATCCAGAGACCGACCTCGGCCCGGCCGAACGTCGTCTGCGGATGTTCCTCGAACAGTATTGGGGCGGACCGCACACCTACTCCGACGAGCGCGGGCACCCCCGTCTTCGCATGCGTCACGTCCCGTACCACGTCGGCCCGATCGAGCGCGACGCGTGGCTGCGCTGCATGATGATCGCCATCGGATCCATCGAGTCGGACGTGCTCGACGACGAACACCGCGCGCAACTGATCGGGTACATGGAGATGGCCGCCAACTCGTTGATCAACAGCCCGGTGTGACGAATATGGAAGAATCGCGACGGTGAGCGAACAGTACGTGACCAATTCCGGGCCCGCTGGCGACTGGTGGCGCAACGCCGTCGTCTACCAGGTGTATCCGCGATCGTTCTCGGACTTGAACGGCGACGGTGTCGGCGACCTCGCCGGCGTGATCGACAGGCTCGGCTACCTCGAACTACTCGGCGTCGACGCGATCTGGCTCTCGCCCATCATGCGGTCGCCCATGGTCGACCACGGGTACGACGTCTCCGATCCCCGCGACGTCGACCCGTTGTTCGGCGATCTCGACGACTTCGACAGACTCGTCGCAGAAGCTCACGACCGGGACATGAAGGTCACCATGGACCTGGTGCCCAACCACACGAGCGACCAGCACGCATGGTTCTCGCAGGCGTTGGCCGCCGAACCGGGCAGCGATGAACGCGCCCGCTACTTCTTCCGCGACGGACTCGGTGACGACGGCTCGCAGCCGCCGAACAATTGGACGAGCGTGTTCGGCGGCCCGGCGTGGAGCCGCGTCACCGAACCCGACGGCTCGCTCGGCCAGTGGTACCTCCACCTGTTCGCGCCGGAGCAGCCGGATCTGGACTTCACACACCCCGACGTCCTCGACGACCTGCGCACCACCATGCGGTTCTGGCTCGATCGCGGTGTCGACGGCTTCCGCATCGACGTCTCGCACGGCTTGGCCAAGCCCGAGGGTCTGCCCGACATGCCCGATGCCGTCGAGATCCTCAAGCACACCGACGACGATCCGCGGTTCAACGATCCGGGCGTCCACGCGATCCACCGCGAGATCCGCTCGGTGTCGGACGAGTACCCGGGCACCGCGAACGTCGGCGAGGTGTGGGTGTCGTCGAACGATGCGTTCGCCGACTATGTGCGTCCCGACGAACTGCACCTCGGTTTCAACTTCCGGTTGGCGAGCGCCGACTTCGCCGCCGACCGTGTCAAGGAGGCGATCACCGAGTCGCTCGCCGCGACGACGTCGGTGGGCGCGGTCCCGACGTGGACGTTGTCGAACCACGACGTCCCGCGCGAGGTGACGCGCTACGCGCCCGACGCCGCCGAGCAGGGACTGGCCGACGGCCAGGCGCTCGCGGTCGGCGCGCTGCGGGCCCGCGCCATGGCGATGGTCGAGCTGGCGTTGCCCGGCACCGTGTTCATCTACAACGGCGCCGAACTCGGGCTCCCCGACGCCGACCTGCCCGACGATGTCCTCGTCGACCCGGTGTGGGAGAACTCCGGTCACACGGACCGTGGCCGCGATGCGTGCCGCGTGCCGCTCCCGTGGGAGGGCGCCGAGCCGCCGTTCGGGTTCAGTTCGACCGCGGACACGTGGCTGCCGATCCCGGCCGACTGGGCGGGGCTGACCGTCGAAGCACAGTTGGAAGACATCTTCTCGACACTGTCGCTGTACCGCCAGGCGTTGGAGTTGCGCTATGTCCGTCCGGAGTTCTCCGGTGACACCGTCGAATGGTACGGCGCCCCCGACGGGTGCATCGCCTTCCGCCGCCCCGGCGGGCTCATCTGCGCCCTCAACGCGTCGGCGGCACCGATCCCGCTGCCGCCCGGCCAGGTCTTGTTGGTGAGCACACCGCTCGAGAACGGGCTGCTGCCGCCGAACACCGCCGCCTGGCTCGTCTGAGGGCGGTGTCGGCCGGACGGTCCCTCGACTGCTCAGTCGACGTGCGGCGGCTCAGCCGACGTTGAGGTTCAGGACGTTTCGGCGTTGGAAGACCGAACCGAAGCGGGCGTCCAGACGGAGCCATGCGGCGGACGCTCGGACGCGGACGGGTTCGTCGGGTGAGATCGCCTCGAGCGGTGAGTCGCCGGTGATCTCACGGCCCGCCGAGTCACGGACGAAGCCCATGGAGGTGAGCGCGAAGACCGCCCGCATACTGACGTCGACGGCCTCATCTGCGCCGCTCACCGAGAGGACCTTCTGGTCGAGCAGCGACGGCACCATGCCCATCGGGCCGGACTCGTCGCGTGCGACGTCGGCGCCACGTCGGGCGAGACCGATCACCTCACGTGCGGGCACGTCGTCGACGTGCACGAAACCCGCGCTTCCCGGCAGCGCCCCCTGCCACGCGATCGTCGGCAGCGCACCGATGTTGATCACGTCGTCGCCTGCCGCCAACGAGGTCGCCATGGCGTTCGCGTCGGCGACCACGTCGTTCGGGGTCACCGTGCCGAACACCGAGCGGGTCGCCAACACGTCGAACCCGGTGCGCACCCACAGGCCGACGCGCGCGTCGTCGCGTTCATGTAAGCGCAGCACACCCGCGTCGTCGGCGCGGCGAGCGCGTGCGACGAAGGCCGCGATGTCGGAGCGGTCGGACTCCCGATACGGCGAGAGGCCGGTCACGGCCGCACGAATTCCGACAGGTACGCCTTCTCCTCAGTGGTCATGCGGCGCGGGCGCTGGGTGTCGATGTCGAACGAGACCAGCTGGGTGCTGGCGACGACGGCGGGCTTCGAGTCGGGCGCGGCGCCGTGCGGACGGACCTCGTAGCCGACAGTGAAGTCGACGGCACGCAGCCGCTGCACGTACATCGTCACCGAGATCGGCGACTCGTCGTGGCGGATCTGTCCCTGGTACTTCACGTGCATGTCGGCGACGAGGCAGCCTTGACGCATCGGCGAGGTCGGCTTGTCGTCGTAGAACAGCCACGGGATGCGGGCCTCCTCCAGCAACGTCACCATCCGCGCGTGGTTCACGTGCTGGAAGACGTCCATATCGGACCACCGGACCGGCACCGTGACCACGTAACCGGCGTCGGTGCGGTGTCCTCGATCGTCGAACAACCGTCGGTCGGCCTGTGCTGTCACTGAACTGAACTCCCGTCCCCTACCCGATGTCGCCTACCCGATGTCGTCGCCTACCCGATCACACTACGCAACGAGCGGACCGCCACCGACAGGGTGGCGATGTCCCAGTGTGCGGACGCGGTCAGGTCGTCGAGGGTCGCACGTGCGCGAGCCAGGAGCGTGCTCCGGCCCGCCGACCATTCGGCGATCTTCTCCTGAGACGACTCGTCCGGCTCGCTCATGGACAGGATCGAACCGGTCAGCCCGCGCAGCACGCTGAGCAGGTCGTCGTGGAGCGCGACCCGAGCGAGCAGGTGCCACCGATCGCCCCGATCGAGGCCGTCGACGGCCCAGATGAGCCGATCGATCCCGAAGTGGTCGAGCACCGCGAACAGTAGCTCCCCCACCTCGGCCGGCTCGCGGTCGGCGATGTCGGCGAGGTCGTGGACGTCGAGCAGATGTACGCGGTACGGGATCTCGGCGACCGCACGCGCGACCGAGGGAGCGGCCCCGGCGTCGAGGTACGCCTTCTCCAGGTTGTCGCCGTTCACCCTGCGCAGCCATCCGCTCAGGTCGGGCACCAGCCCGGCGACGTCCGAGTAGCGCGTGATCTCCGCAGCCGTCGCCAGCGGCTGCGGACGGTGCGCCAGCAGCCAGCGCGACGACGTCGACAGCAGGCGACGCACACGGCGGGTCATCTCGTCACCGACCACGGCCGGCACCGGCTGCTGCCGGATCTCATCGATGAGATCGCTGACCCCGAAGACTCCGTCGGCGACCACGAACGCGCGGGCGCCCTCACCGGTGTCCGCGCCCGTCGACTCCTGCACCGACAGCAGGTGTCCGATACCGCCGCCGTCGACGATCCGATTCACCAGCCGGGTCGTGACGATCTCGCGGCGCAACCGGTGGCCGGCGATGCCCTCCGGGAATCGCTCGCGGATCGCCGCCGGAAAGTATCCGGCGGCGAGCGGCGTGAACAGATCGTTGTCGGGGAGAGTCGTCGCCAGCAGCCGTCCCTTCGTTTGGAGCTTCACGTGCGCCATCACCGTCGCCAGTTCGGGACTGGTGAGCCCGCGGCCGAGGTCGCCGTCACGACGTGCCCGCAGCCGACGCGGATACGGCAGCGCCTCCAACTCCAGGTCGACGCCGTGGTCGGCGAGTTCGGCGAGGATGCGGGCGTGCAGTTCGACGTCGTCGTCGGCGGTGGCTCGCGCCAGCCCGAGTTCGGCGTTCTGCGCGATGTTGTCGGCGAGGACAAGGTTCGTGACGTCGTCGGTCATCGATTCGAGGAAGTCCACCCGGTCGTCGGCGTCCAACGCGCCGGACGCGATCTGCGAGTCGAGCAGCACCTTGATGTTGACCTCGTGGTCGGAGCAGTCCACGCCGGCCGAATTGTCCATCGCGTCGCTGTTGATCCGCACCCCGCACAGGTCCGCTTCGATGCGCCCGTGCTCGGTGACTCCGAGGTTTCCGCCCTCCCCGACGACCTTGACACGCAGCTGCGCACCGACCACCCGGATCGGGTCGTTGGCCTTGTCCCCGACGTCGACGTCGGCCTCGTCGCTCGCCTTCACATACGTGCCGATCCCGCCGTTGAACAGCAGGTCGGCCGGTGCCGCCAGGACGGCCCGGATCAGTTCGGGCGGTTCGAGTTCGGTGACGTCGTCGGCCAGTCCGAGCGCCGTGCGCATCTGCGCACTGATCGGAATGGACTTGACATCGCGCCCCCACACGCCGCCGCCCGCGGAGATCAGCGATGTGTCGTAATCGGCCCACGACGACCGCGGCAGCCGGAACAGGCGTTCGCGTTCGAGATACGACGTCGCCGCGTCCGGGTCGGGGTCGACGAAGATGTGGCGGTGGTCGAACGCGCCAACCAGGCGGGTATGGCGGGACGCCAGCATGCCGTTGCCGAAGACGTCGCCGCTCATGTCACCGATGGCGACGGCGGTGAAGTCCTGCGTCTGCACGTCGACGCCCATCTCACGGAAGTGCCGTTTCACCGACTCCCAGGCGCCACGCGCGGTGATGCCCATCGCCTTGTGGTCGTAGCCGACGGAGCCGCCCGACGCGAACGCGTCGCCGAGCCAGAATCCGTAGTGCGCCGACACCTCGTTGGCGATGTCGGAGAACGACGCGGTCCCCTTATCTGCGGCCACCACCAGGTACGTGTCGTCGCCGTCTCGGCGCACGACGCGACGCGGCGGCACGACCTGACCGGTCGCGGGGTCGAGATCATCGGTCATCTGCAGCAGTGAGGCGATGAATGCCCGATAGCATTCGATCGCGTCGTCGCGGGTCGCCGGACCACGACGGACGACGAATCCGCCCTTCGCGCCGACCGGGACGATCACCGCGTTCTTGACGGCCTGTGCTTTGACGAGGCCGAGGATCTCGGTGCGGAAGTCCTCGAGTCGGTCGGACCAGCGGAGTCCGCCACGCGAGACGTCGCCGAACCGCAGATGCACGCCCTCGACGAGCGGCGAGTGCACGAAGATCTCGTACTTCGGGCGCGGCTGGGGTGCCTGCGGAACATCACCGGTCCGCAGCTTCACCGCGATCGTCGGCTGCGTCCAGCCGTCGGACTCGGTGTAGAACGTGGTGCGCAGCGTCGCGCGGACGAGGGCTGCTAACGCCGACATGACCCGGTCGGCGTCGAGGCTGAGGATGCCTGCGATCTGTGTGTCGAGCCGAGCGGACGCCTCGTCTCGTCGCGCGTCGTCGTGCTCGTCGGGATCGAACGACGCGGCGAACAGGTCGACGAGTGCGTCGGTCGCCGCACGCTGGTCGCCGAGTACGCCCGCGATGTGCGAGAGGCTGTACCCGAAGCCGCACTGTCCGAGGTATCGGGCGTACGTGCGCAGCATCGCCACCCACCGCGACGTGAGGCCCGCGCGGAGGACGAGTTCGCTGAGGCGGTCGACGTCGGCGTGGCCCAACCACATCTGTTCGAATGCGTCGGCCACGCGAGCGGACAGGTCCGGCGCGCGTTCGGTCTCGATGCCGGGCGCCGGAGTCACGGTGAACTCGTAGACGGCAACGGCCGCCCCGTCTGGCCGGTCGATCGTGAACGGATGCTCGTCGACGACGGTCAATCCGAGACTCTGCAACACCGGCAGCACGTCGGTGAGCGCGGCCTGACGGTCGCACAGATACAGCGTGAACGTCCACACGCCGGTATCGGGAACGTCGACCGCCACGTGCAGATCGCCGGAGGCCAACGCGGTCGCGATCGGCAGATCCGCGGCCGCGGCAGCGGGGTCGCGCCCGTCGCGATAGCGCTCGGACACGTAGTGGAGCAGCCGCAGCGGCGACGTGTCGTGTCCGCCCTCGCGCACCTGGTCGTTCCAGCGCTCGCGGACCCGATCGTCCCAGGTGCGGACCGCGTCCGTCAGCTGCTTCTGGCAGGACCGGCCCTCCTCGTCGTCGAGGACCACCGGGCGCGGAACGTGCATGAGCAGTTGCAGCTGCGCGAGCGGCGCCTGCGACAGCCGCGTGGTGAACTCCGTCTCCTGTCCGCCGTGCGCGGCTTTGATGATCTCGGTGAGTCGGATCCGGACGGCTGTCGAGTACGCCTCCCTCGCCATGAACACCATTGCGGAGACCGTGTGGCCGTCGACGCCTGGGCGGACATGAAAGCGCGGGGTCCGCGCGGATTGCGCGTCGAGGAGGTCGCTGACTCGCGCGGTGAGGTCGGCGGGGTCGGCGGCGAACAGCTCGACGAGCGGGAACGATTGCAGCAGTTCGACGGTGGCCATCCCGCCGTACGAGTCGGCGGCGAATCCGAGGCCGTCGAGTACCCGGTTCACCGTCACGCGCACGCCGGGGATGTCGTAGATCGATTGGTGGGCGCCGGTCGCGGTGATGATTCCGAGGAACTGATGTTCGACGCCGTCGCGGGTCGCCCGGACCAGGGTCGGGAACTGTCCTCGCAGGAGCCCAGTCGCCAGCCAGACACGATCGACGTCGACTCCCGAGTCGACAGACACCGGCGTCGGTCGATGGGTGCCGCGGTCGCGCCACACGCCCAGCACCTCGCCGCCGTCGGGGTCGATGGTCGCGGCGCGGTACCCGACCCCGACGAAGTTCGACCGCGACCCGAACCACTCGAGGAGGCGGATCTGTTCGAGGTCGGCCCCGGCATCGGCGATCGAGGCGATGACTTCGGCCAGCCGTTCGCGCATCGCTGCGGTGTCGTCCCGGACCGACGTCGCTCGTGAGGCGGCCGCTGTGACGGCGGACTCGAGCGCGGCCGGGTCACTGTCGGCCGACGGCGCGGTGACGACCGTGATCCACGATTCGACGATGCCGTGGTCGTCGAGGCCGACGAGTCGGCCGGCCGGATCGCGCGCGACGGTCAACTGTGGGTGGTCGATCGCGACGATCGTGTACCCGGCGTCACTGACCGCGGTGAGGATCGATTCGACGAGCAGCGGCACGTCGTCGAGCACGGCATGCACATCGACCTCGCCGCCGTCGACGCGGGTCGCCGACACGAGGATCTCCCCCGGTGACCTGTTCTCCCCCACCGCCAGATGTCGTTCGAGTCGTCGGTCGATCTGTTCCGCCGACACGTCGCCCGCTCCGGTGCGATAGCGTGCCGCGAGTTCCGATCTCACTGATGCCCCACAACCTCTCATCGACTGCCGCAGGCTCTGAACCTCAAGCCTACGAACCTCAAGCCTACGACGGGCGATGGCGTCTCGTCGGACTCTCGCCGGACAGTCGAGCGGGCCGGAGACGACTCAGTCGCCGTTGAGCAGTCCGATCAGTTCGGGGATCAGCGACACGCCCCACGCGATGAGGCCGACGACGGCGCCGATCAACGCGATCAGGACCAGCCACGCGACGACGCGCGCGAACACGTTTCGATGGCCCGGTGCGCCGACCAGCAGTTTCACGTACTCGACGATCACGTCGATGAGTTGAACCAGAAGCATCATGTCGAGTCACCTCCTAGGTCATCGTGACGTTCGAGAACGTCAGGACCGGCCAGCACACGATGGAGCCCAGAAACGAGATGACCTGGTCGACGGGGTTGTCGATGTCGCTCAGATGCGAGGTGTGCGTGAGCGTCCAGATGATGCCGACGATCCCGTACGGAATTCCGATGAGGATCAGGGCACCGAGGAATTCGGACACCTTCATCTCATGGTCGAGGATCTTGCTGATTCGATTCCACACAGGAGGGAATCCTTTCGCGTGTCGCGTGAAGGGTGGAAGTGTCTCGCCTGGCCCACTCAGATCAGATTCTTGTTCTTCTCGATCTTGCGGCGCAGGTCGAACATGTTGAAGTAGAAGCTTCCGAAGCGCAGCGGCCGCGGCAGGAATCGGTTGACGAACCCCACGAACAGAAAGAGATTCTCGAAACGACGCTGGTCGGCCGGCCGCCATCGCAGACCGATCTTCTCCCGGAACAACCGCGGCATCATGCCGATGGACAGAAAGCGGAGCAGACTCCGCAGCGGAAGCCCGAGTATCGGAGTGATCATCTTCAGATCGATGAGATCGTTGATGAACTGGATCTGCGTCTCGTCGTACGAGACCCGTTCGCAGGCGACATTCCAGTAGTGGTCGAACTCTTCGCGCGTACTCGGCCACATCTCTTCGGTCACCTGCAACGTCGTCGCGAGATGGCTGGCACCCGAGTAGAACTGTTCGGCCTGCTCCGCATTCATCTTCCCGTGGAGGAGTTCGTGCGCATCCTCGAAACCGATGTAGAGGCAGGCGGCGACCCACATCTGGAGCTCACGATTGAACGCGTTGTACTTGACGGGTGAGTTCTCGTCGTTGCGGACGTGCCGGTGCGCAGTGTTGATCGCGTCGCGGTAGGCGTCGCGCTCGGCCTGCGTACCGAGGACAGCGACGGCCAGGTAGGTCGCAGTGGTGCGCAGACGCTTCCACGGGTGATGCATGAGTGCGCCGGATTCGACCTTCGACTCCATCACGCCGTAGGCCACCTCGGGCCAGCCGAGCTGCATGGCGACATTCGTCGCCGATCCCGCTGCGGCCCAGAAGTCGAAGGCGTCCTGCAGGTCGGCGCGATGGTATTCGTCGTTCGGTTTGCGCTCCGGCGTCGAGATCGTGATCCGGGTGTCGTGGACGGTCAACGTCGGCGGGGTGCTCCGCCAGTTCGGCACATAGCCGCGCCGCGCGCTCCGCCCGTCCTGCTGGTCGCCCGTAGTGCCCACAACCACCGGATTGCCCACGTTCGGATTAACCGCGCCCATCGTGTTCGTCATCGAACCCTCCGTCTGAGTACGTCGCCGTCTTCGCCAGTAGTGTTACACACTAGAACCAGTTGTATCATTCGGCAACTCGTCGGAGCTCTGACGCGAAATTCCCCGCTCAGAGTCGGCATGCCCCCAGAGGAGGACGCCGACCCTGAGCGGGGAATCGTAGGCGTTGGTGTCAGTCGCGTGTGAGCTTGCGGTGCGTCACGCGGTGCGGACGGGCCGCTTCTGCGCCCAGGCGCGTCACCTTGTTCGCTTCGTACGCCTCGAAGTTGCCTTCGAACCAGAACCACTGCCCCTCGGCGACGTTGCCCTCCCACGCGAGGATGTGGGTGCAGGTCCGGTCCAGGAACCAACGGTCGTGCGAGATCACGACGGCACAGCCCGGGAACTGCTCCAGCGCGTTCTCCAGCGAGCTCAGGGTCTCGACGTCGAGGTCGTTAGTCGGCTCGTCCAGCAGGATCAAGTTGCCGCCCTCTTTCAGAGTCAGCGCGAGGTTCAGGCGGTTGCGCTCACCACCGGAGAGCACCTCGGACGGCTTCTGCTGATCCGGCCCCTTGAAGCCGAACGCGCTGACGTACGCACGCGACGGCATCTCGTTCTGCCCGACCTCGATGTAGTCGAGACCGTCGGAGACGACCTCCCATACCGTCTTCTTCGGATCGATATTGGCTCGACCCTGGTCGACGTAGCTGAGCTTCACCGTCTCGCCGACCTTCACCTCGCCCGAGTCCGGAGACTCGAGACCGACGATGGTCTTGAACAGCGTCGTCTTACCGACACCGTTGGGACCGATGACGCCGACGATGCCGTTGCGCGGCAGCGTGAACGACAGGTCCTTGATGAGCACGCGGCCGTCGAAGCCCTTATCCAGGTTGCTGACGTCGACGACGACGTTGCCCAGACGCGGCGGCGTCGGGATCTGGATCTCCTCGAAGTCGAGCTTGCGGTGCTTCTCGGCTTCGGTCGCCATCTCCTCGTAGCGGGCCAGGCGCGCCTTGTTCTTGGTCTGACGGGCCTTCGACCCGGATCGGACCCACTCGAGCTCCTCCTTGAGGCGTCGCTGCAGCTTCTGATCCTTCTTGCCCTGGACTTCCAGGCGCTCGGCCTTCTTCTCCAGATACGTCGAGTAATTGCCCTCGTACGGGTGCAGCTTGCCGCGGTCGACCTCACAGATCCACTGCGCGACATGGTCGAGGAAGTAGCGGTCGTGTGTGACGGCCAGGACAGCGCCCTCGTAGTTCGCAAGGAACTGTTCGAGCCACAGCACCGACTCGGCGTCGAGGTGGTTGGTCGGCTCGTCGAGCAGCAGCAGATCGGGCTTGCTCAGCAACAGTTTGCACAGTGCGACGCGGCGCCGCTCACCACCGGACAGGTGGGTGACCGGCGAGTCGCCGGGCGGGCAACGCAGCGCGTCCATCGCCTGCTCGATCTGGCTGTCGAGATCCCACGCGTCGGCGTTGTCCAGATCCTCCTGGAGCTTGCCCATCTCCTCCATGAGTTCGTCGGAGTAGTCGGTGGCCATCAGTTCGGCGACCTCGTTGTAACGGGCCAGCTTGACGCCGATCTCACCCATGCCCTCTTCGACGTTCTCCTTGACCGTCTTCTCCTCGTTGAGCGGCGGCTCCTGCAGGAGGATGCCGACGGTCGCTTCGGGATCGAGGAACGCCTCGCCGTTCGACGGCTGGTCCAGACCCGCCATGATCTTCAGGATCGACGACTTGCCCGCGCCGTTCGGGCCGACGACGCCGATCTTGGCGCCTGGGTAGAAGCTCATGGTGACGTCGTCGAGGATCACCTTGTCGCCGTGCGCCTTGCGCACCTTCTTCATGGTGTAGATGAATTCTCCGGCCACCGGGTATCGCTCCTGCCTTGCAGCCTTCGCTGCGGTTGCGGATTTGGTCGCCGACGCCGGCATGTCGCGCGTCGGCCTGGTTCGGCGACCATCCTATCGGGCCGACCGGGTCGACCCCGGACTGCGCCGGGCGGGCGAACCCGGACTGCGCCGCATGACTGACACGCCCACCCTCGCGCCGCGACGAAAGGGTGTCGTGTGTCACACTGGGAACTGCACGGAACGGTCCGTCCGTTACCCCTGCAGCCCACGTCCGACGGCAACGACACCGGAAACCACGAGAGGTCGAGGATTTTGAGCACTCGTCTGCGGATCAAGATCTGGCATCGGAAGCAGCGTTACACGATCCGACGCCACCGCAAGCTCGACATGACTTACCGCGTCGGGGTTGCCGTCGTCGGCACCGTGCTCATCCTGGCCGGGCTCGTGATGATCCCGCTGCCGATCCCGGGCCCCGGGTGGGGATCGTTCTTCCTCGGTCTCGGCGCGCTCTCCACCGAGTTCGAGTGGGCGCATCGCGTCACATCGTTCATGTTCGCGTCGCTGCGCCGCGTCGGCGAGCTCACCCGCTCGTGGTGGAACGCCTTCGACGCCGCCGTTCACCGTCGCGTCGAGCGGGTCACGGGCGTGCGCTTCGTTCGAACCTGGCGCGACTTCCAGTGGTCGTTTCAGACGCCGTACGCGTTCGCCTGACCGGGCGGGCAGCGCTCACGCCGTCACCGATCAGTCTCGCCCGATCCCGTTTCTGACGCGGCTGCTGCTGCCGCCGTCCCCTCGTCTGTCGGAGTCTCGTGCTCTGCCGGGGTCGCCGCGCTCATGCCGCGCAGCATCTGGTTGTACGCCTCCAGTTCGGCGTCCTCGTCGCGCGCTTCCTTCCGGTCGAACCGGCGGGCGACCTTCTCGTCCTGCCTGCGCCACTGGACGAGCAGCGCGAGCATCACGATCACGAGCGGGAACTCTCCCGTCGCCCACGCGATACCGCCACCGACGCGTTGGTCGGCGGCCAGGTCGAGCGCCCACGGGTGCTGGAGCGACTCGTAGTACTTCTCGGCGATGAGCGCCGTCGTCATCATCAATGCGACGCCGAAGAAGGCGTGGAAGGGCAGTGCGCCGAGCACGACGCCGAGTTTGGCGACGTGAGTCGTCTCCCGCGGAGCCGGATCGATGCCGATCACCAGCCAGTAGAACAGATATCCGCTGATGAGGAAGTGCAGGTTCATCAGGAGGTGGGCCGAGTGGTGGTCCACGACGACGTCGAAGAGGCCACCCAGGTACAGGACGTAGAAGCTGCCGACGAAGACGACCACCACGACCGCCGGATGCGTCACGATCTTCGAGTACTTGCTGTGCAACCCGGTCAAGATCCATTCGCGCGGCCCGTCCGGGTTACCGCGGCCGGCGGGCGGGATTGCCCGCAACGCCAATGTCATCGGCCCGCCCAGGACCAACAGGACGGGAACGAGCATCGTCAACATCATGTGCGCCATCATGTGCGTGCTGAACAGCGCGGGCCCGTACCTGCCCAGGCCCGACGACGTTGCGAGCAGCAGGCTCAAACAGCCGAGAAGCCAGGCGACGGTCCGGCCGACCGGCCACGAGTCCCCCCGCTTGCGCAGTCGCCAGACGCCGCGCAGATAGACCGCTGCGGCGATGAGGGCGGCTGTCCCGAAGATCAGATCGAACCGCCAGTCGAACAGCAGCCGCGCCAGGGTGGGCGGGCCGTCGAGGTCGTAGCCGATCTTCAGCGCCATCGGCGACACGTCGGTCGTCGCCAGGTCCGGCGGCGGCGTCCGAGACAGGCCTGCCGCGAACCCGAACGCGATCGCGAAGACGATCAGTTCGACGGCGGCGAAACGCACGAACAACGACTTACGCGGTTCGTCGGTGGCTTCCAGTTCGGTGATGGTGATCCGCCGGTGCACGCCGCCGATCGCGGCGGCGACGACGAACGCGGACAGCTTCCCGACGACGATCAGCCCGTACGTGGTCGTGAATAGTTGCTCGATCGGCATCCGCACCAGCGCGTTCACGACACCGCTGATGCCGACGACGATCAAGCACCAGAAGGCCACTCGCGAATAGCGTCGCACCGCGAGCACACGCCACCGCCCGTCGCCAAACGAGTAGGCGAGGACGACGAGGAGTCCGCCCGCCCACGCGGCCGCTGCGACGATGTGCAGGATGAGGCTGTTCGTCGCCACGTCGTGTCCGCCGCCCGCCGAGGAATGCCCGGCCAGCGCGGACGGCATCAACGACAGGAACGCTAGCGCGAGGATGACGAACGTCCACCCCCACTTGAGTGCGGCCCGCGCGAGGACCGCAGCGAGCAGCGCGAAGATCGCCGTCCACAGCCAGTACTTCGCGTCGGCGACCTGGCCGTAGGCGGTGACCAGGTGGTCGGGCTGCAAGGTCTCGGTGAGCGAGAAGCCGCTGACGTTCGAGATCGTCAACGGGATCATCGCGAGTGCGCAGATCGCCCAGACGAGCATCGCCGCATACGTCCATCGGATAGCGCGGAAACCTCCGACGTCGAGGTGTCCGCCGCGCTGCGGCGGGACGAAGAACGCGGCGAACATCGCGCCGCCGAAACCGATTGCGGCACTGAGCTGTCCGACGGCCGTGACGACGGGCACGCCGTACGTCGTGAGCGCCCCAGCGTCCGGGACGCCCGCGAGACGCAATGCGGTCGCTGCGGACGCCGCGGTGACCAGGGCCCCCGCGACCGCACCGACGACCATCATCGCGGCGACGATCACCCGCCGCGGACCCGACGGGTCGGTGAGGCGGTCGCGGTCGATCACATGTGGCGAACCGGTCTCGGTATCGGCCGTCGGGGACGTCGTTGACATGCCTCCATCGTAGGACCCGATATACTCATCCATCGCTGCCGCTCTCGCGGCGACAGCGGACGCCTCCGTAGCTCAGGTGGATAGAGCAAGAGCCTTCTAATCTCTAGGTCGCAGGTTCGAGTCCTGCCGGGGGCACAATATGAGCGCAGGTCACAGCCTCAGCGTCGGCTGTCACCGATGGCTCGCGTGCGGACACGGAGCAGGACCGGGCGCATCGATATCCGTGCGCCCCGTGTGACGAGGCATACGCACGCGTAGCCCCGCTCCCGCTACCTGTCGAGTAGTCGCACCCGCAGCGGTTCGTGATCGACGGTCACCGCGGTCAGGTCGTTCACGACATAGTCGGGTCCGTGGGCGGCGGACGCCGCGCCGACCCCGATCACTGTCGCCCCCGCTGCCCGACCGGCCGCGATCCCCGCACCCGAGTCCTCGATCACCACGCACTGCGTCGGGTCGACGCCGAGCAGCGCGGCGGCGTGCAGGAAGCCGCACGGGCTCGGCTTCGACTCGGTGATGTCGTCGGCGGTTACCGCCACGGCAGGAACGGCGAGTCCGGCAGCGTCCATCCGCGCCCGCGCCAACGGCAGGGTCGCGGACGTCACGAGGGCGTGTGGGACGTCGGCGAGCACATCGAGCAGTTCGGCAGCGCCCGCGATCGCGACGATCCCATCGGTCTCGGAGATCTCGGCGGCGAGCAGTTCCTCGTTGTCGGCGAGGTTCTCGGCCATCGGGCGGTCCGGCAGGAACTCCGCCATCACCTCGTGGCCTTGTCGACCGTGCGAGATCCTCAGCACCGAGTCGACGTCGAGCCCGTGGGCGGCCGCCCACCGTCCCATGAGCCGTTCGACGACGGCGTCGGAGTCGACGAGCGTCCCGTCCATGTCCAGCAGCACGGCACGGACGGGGATGCTGATACGCGCGGGAATCGTCACCATGGATCCAGTGTGCGGGAGAATCCGTCGCGGGAGGCGATGGTTGCCCGATGAGCCCGGACGACGGCGCCTGCACACCGCCATCGGTCGACGTCCGCGCCATTGACACAGTCGGATCACCGCCCTAGCCTAATTCTGAAAACATACGTATTCAGAATTGGGGAAGCGATGCGCCGAGCACGACCACAGACACTGCCCGATCTGATCACCGCCTACGGGCTCACCAACGGCGTCGCCAACATAATCATGCAGTTGGCGTTGCCCGCGGTCGGTTACGGCGTGCACGAGTCACGAGTCATCTCAGGCAGCCCGCGCCGCCGCCCGATCAAACGAACCAGGACCACGTCGCAGTACCTGGCCGTCGCAGTCTTCGGCGACGACGCCGACCGGGACCGGATGCGCACGGAGGTTGCCGACGTGCACCGAGCGGTGATCTCGACCCCGGACAGCCCGACCAGATACAGCGGCAACAGTCCCGACCTGCAGAAGTGGGTCGCGGCCTGCTTGTTCCGCTTCTACCTCGACCAGTACACGACCCTCTACGGCGACCTGAGCGTCACCGAACTCGACTCGTTGACGCGATCGGCGTCCACGCTCGCGACAACGCTCAACGTCCGCGAGTCGGCATGGCCTCAGACCTGGGACGAGTACGAGCGGTACTGGAACGAGACGCTCCCCCGGCTCGCGATCGACGACGCGATCCGTGCGGACTTCGAGTCGCTGGCAGGCCTGGAGTTCATCACCGAAGCATGGGGGCCGCTCGGGAGGGGGTTCCCACTGCTCGGCGGTCGGCACTACCGGTTCATGACCCGAGCGAACCTGCCAGCCGAGTTCCGCACCATGATGAAGTGGGATTGGACCGACCGCGACCAACGACGGCTCAACCGCGTGGTCGGGTTCTACCGCACGATCGACCGAGCGGGCGTGAGAGCACTCGTCCGACTCGCCTACCGAGTCGCAGTGGCCGACTTCCGCTTGCGGGCACGCCTCGCCACGCGGGCGTTGGGCCGGACACAGCTCTCCGACACTCCGATCAAAGACGGCGGCGGACTCCGCTGGCCCGCACGACACTGACGCGAGCACTCCCGCCGTTACGACTCCAGGGTGCGCGTGAACGCTCGGCGGGAGGCGATGGTCGCCAGGCGGGTGCGCACGACGGCGTCGGGCACCAGGACGCTCGACCGGATGAGGGCGCCCCACACTGCGGCCGGACGCCCGTTCACCACTCGCCCGATCAGATTCGAATCCCGAACCACGGCCCGGGTTCGGCGGCGCCGGGCCCCGGCGTACCGCATCATCGCCCGCGGAAGGTCGTCACAGGTCCGCACGCAGTCGGCGAGCGTCACCGCGTCTTCGATCGCCTGACAACCGCCCTGCCCGAGATGCGGTCGCATGGGGTGCGCGGCGTCGCCGACCAACACGATGCGGCCACGGTGCAGGACTTTCGCGGTCGGCCTGTCGTACAGGTCGTTGCGCAGCAGGACTGCCGGATCGGTTGCCGCGACCAGCCGCGGCAACGGGTCCGCCCACCCGTCGACCAGCCCGCGGACGTACGCGTACTCGTCGTCGAACCAGGTGCCTTCGGGCAGTTGCGCGGTGGCGAACCAGTAGGTGCGGTCCGCGCCCAGCGGGACCAGGCCGAACTGGCTGCCCGGCCCGAGCACCTCGCCCGCGAACACCGGGTCGAAGGTCGCGTCGGCGACGCCGCGCCACGCCGTGTACCCGGCGTACGTCCGCGGCAACGCGCCGTTGAGTTCCCGCGCGAGCACCGATCCGATTCCGTCGGCTCCGACGATGAGGTCGGCGTCGAGTCCGGCCGAACCTTCGACGCTCGTCCCGAACCGCACAGTGCCCGGCGGCAGGAGCCGCGACAATACGTCCCGCAGGATCGGCCGTTCCACCACGACCAACGGCTCGCCGAGCGCGTCGACGAGCCGATTCGGGTCGGGTCGCCGAATCCAGCCGCCGTCACGCCACCGCACTGCCCCGGCCGTGACGCGCCCGCCGGCCGCCCGGACCGCGTCGCCCGCACCGATCCGGTCGAGTGCGGCCAACGCGTTGGGCCACAAGCTGATTCCAGCACCCGCGACAGTGTCGTCGCGGGCCTCAAGGACCCGCACGTCGTGTCCGTCGCGGTGCAGGGCCAGCGCTGTGGTCAGCCCCGCTATCCCACCGCCGACGACGATCACGCGCACAGATCTCACCGGCCCCGGTAGACTCCGGCGCGCTTGTCGAGCATCGCCGCGACCGCTTCCTGATGATCGTGAGTCTGGTGCGCGATCCCCTGGAGTGCCGCCGACATCTCCAGGAGTTGGTCGAGGGTCTGCTGCGACGATTCGCGTAGGAGTTTCTTGGCCATCCGAACGGCGATCGGTGGGTTCACCGCGACGCGATCGGCGAGCACGCGCGCGGCTCCCAGCAGTTCGTCCGGCTCGACGACCTGCGACACCATCCCCCAATCGAGGGCGGTGGCGGCGTCCACCCGGTCGCCGGTCAACGCCATCTCGGCCGCACGCGCCGGGCCGATGATGCGCGGCAGGAACCAGGCCCCGCCGTCGCCCGGGATGATCCCGAGCTTGACGAAGCTCTCGGCGAAGAACGCTGTCGTCGACGCGATCCGCAGATCGCACATCATCGCCAAGTCGCAGCCCGCCCCGACCGCCGGGCCGTTGACGGCGGCGACCACCGGGACCTCCAACGCGTACAGGGCGCGCGGGATCCGTTGGATGCCGTCGCGGTAGCCGATCCGCTGGTCGTGCGCGGCGCCGCCGAACAGCCCTTCGCCCGCCTGCATCGCCTTGACGTTGCCGCCCGCCGAGAAGGCCGAACCGGCACCGGTGAGGATCACCGCGCGCACGCTCTGGTCGGCGTTCGCCTGCGCGACCGCGTCGACGATCGCATCGATGACCGGCACATCGGAGATCGCGTTGCGCACCTCGGGCAGATTGATCGTCCATGTGACGACATGGCCGTCCCGCTCGACAAGCAGTTCCTCGCTCATCGCAGGGCCTTCCTCATCGCAGGGTCTCGCTCACAGCAATTCCAGGATCGTCGCGTTGGCCATGCCGCCGGCCTCACACATCGTCTGCAGACCGTAGCGAATCCCGTTGTCGCGCATGTGGTGCACGAGACGGGTCATCAGGATCGCACCGGACGCGCCGAGCGGATGCCCGACCGAGATGGCACCGCCGAGCGGGTTGAGGACGTCGTCGGACGCGCCGATCTCCCTCTGCCACGCGAGCGGGACGGGTGCGAACGCCTCGTTGACCTCGTAGGCTCCGATCTCGTCGACTCTCAGACCCGAGCGGTCGAGCGCTTTACGGGTCGCCGCAATGGGCGCGGTCAACATGATGACGGGGTCGTCCCCCGCCAGGACCGTCGTGTGCACCCGCGCGATCGGCGTCCACCCGTTGGCGGCCGCCGTCTCACTCGACGTGACCAGCAGCGCACCCGCGCCGTCGGAGATCTGCGACGCATTGCCCGCGGTGATCATGCCGTTCGGGTCGAATGGCGTCTTGAGTCCGGCGAGCTTCTCCACCGTGGTTCCGCGACGCAGACCCTCGTCCTGAGTGAGACCGCCGATCGGGGCGAGTTGACCGTCGAACGCGCCCGCGTCGACTGCTGCGGCGGTGCGCTCGTGCGACCGAGCCGAGTACTCGTCGAGCTCGGTGCGGGTCATCCCCCACTTCGCGGCGACCATCTCGGCGCCGATGCCCTGATCGAAGCGTTCGATCTCGTAACGGTCGAGCACCGACTGCGGGGTGGGCTGACCGCCCTTCCCCGCCGTGCCCATCGGCACCCGCGACATCGATTCGACGCCGCCCGCGATCGCGACGTCGTACTGCCCGGAGATCACGCCCCCGGCCGCGAACGCGACTGACTGCTGCCCCGACCCGCAGCGGCGGTCGACGACCACCGACGGCACGGATTCGGGCCATCCGGCGGCGAGGACGCCGAGACGACCGATGTGGCCCGCCTGGTCGCCCACCTGGCTCACACAGCCCCAGATGACGTCGTCGACGATGGCCGGATCGAACCCGACGCGTTCGGCGAGCGAGGTGAGAACGTGCCCGGACAGGTCGCCGGGGTGGATGTCGGACAAGGAACCGTTTCGTCTGCCGATGGGGGTGCGAACCGCATCGACGATCACTGCATCACGCATGCAAACCATCTTGTAGCACTGTTGACACTCGCGTAACACGAAACGGCGCAACTGGAAACATGTCACATCGACGATTCTGGACATGGACGATCCTTCGCGCACCGTGTCGACCGTGTGCGGCTACTGCGGGGTCGGCTGCGGAATGACGTTGACCCTCGACGGCGACCGCGTCACGTCGTCGACCGGCGACCGCGACCACCCGACGAACCGCGGCCGCCTGTGCACCAAGGGCGCGACGACGGCCGAGATGCTCTCCGCGCCCGGCCGGTTGACGTCGGCGACAGTCGACGGCGCGCAGGTGAGCACCGACGACGCCGTCGCCGAGACGGCGCGGCGTCTCACCGCTATCCGCGACGAGCACGGCCCCGACTCGATCGCCGTGTACGTGTCCGGCCAGATGACGGTCGAAGCCCAATACCTGTCGAACAAGCTGACCAAGGGGTTCCTCGGGACCAACCAGATCGAATCGAACTCGCGACTGTGCATGGCGTCCGCGGGGACCGGTTACAAGCAGTCACTTGGTGCAGACGGCCCGCCCGGCAGCTACGACGACCTCGACCACGCCGACCTGTTCCTGGTGATCGGCGCCAACATGGCGGACTGCCATCCGATCCTGTTCCTCCGCATGATGGAGCGGGTCAACGCGGGCGCCCGTCTCGTGGTGATCGATCCGCGACGAACGGCGACAGCCGCGAGAGCCGACATGTATCTGCAAGTCCGGCCCGGAACCGACTTGGCGCTGCTCAACGGACTGCTCCGGCTGATCGTCGACGCAGGCGGCGTCGACGACGAGTTCGTGGCCGCCCACACCACCGGCTGGGAGACGATGGGCCCGCTCCTGGCCGAGTACCCGGTGGACGTGGTCGCCGAGACCACTGGGCTGGCCGCCGACGACTTGCGGACCCTCGCCCAGTGGGTCGTCGACGCCGACGACTGGGTCTCGCTGTGGACGATGGGCCTCAACCAGTCGACCCACGGCACCTGGCACACCAACGCGCTGGTGAACCTGCACCTGGCGACCGGGACGATCTGCCGCACCGGGTCGGGGCCGTTCTCGCTGACCGGCCAGCCGAACGCGATGGGCGGCCGTGAGATGGGCTACATGGGGCCCGGGCTGCCCGGGCAGCGCACCGCACTCGATCCGGCCGACCGCGCGCATACCGAAGCGCTGTGGGGCCTCCCGGCGGGCACGATCCGCGACGATCCGGGCGGCGGAACGATCGACATGTTCGAGCGGATGGCCGCGGGCGAGATCCGCGCCGCGTGGATCATCTGTACCAACCCCGTTGCGTCGGTCGCCAACCGGGACACGGTGATAGCGGCCCTCGAAGCCGCCGACCTCGTCGTCGTCCAGGAAGCGTTCGACGGCGTCGAGACCGCTGCGTACGCCGACATCCTGCTGCCCGCGGCGCTGTGGTCGGAGACCGACGGGGTGATGATCAACTCCGAACGGAACCTGACCCTGTGCCGGCCCGCAGTCGCGCCGCCGGGCGACTCGCGACCCGACTGGCGGCTCATCGCCGACGTCGGCGCGGCGATGGGCTGCGGCGACGCCTTCGACTATCCGGACGCGGCCGCCGTCTTCGACGAACTGAGCGGCTTCCACAATCCGACGACCGGGTGGGACGTGCGCGGCGCGAGCCACGAACGTCTACGCCACGGCCCCGTCCAGTGGCCTGCCGCTCCAGGGTGTTCGGACCGGAACCCGATCCGGTATCGCGACGGCGACACGCTGCGGTTCCCGACGGCGGACGGTCGCGCGCGTTTTCTGCCGCGTCCGTTCCTCCCGCCTGCCGAACTCCCCGACGACGAGTACCCGGTCGTGTTGACGACGGGGCGTCTCGCGCACCAGTGGCACACGATGACCAAGACCGGACGCGTCGCGAAGCTCAACAGACTCGATCCGTCGAGCTTCGTCCAACTGCACCCGGACACCGCCGCACAGCACGGCGTGGCCGACGACGACCGCGTCGTCGTCGCGTCCCGTCGCGGTTCGGTGACCGTGCCCGCGCGAGTGACCACCGACATCGCGCCCGGCTGCTGTTTCGTCCCCATGCACTTCAACGACGCGGCCGGCCCCGATCTCGCGGTCAACGGCGTCACCAGCGACGCCGTCGACCCGGACTCGCTGCAGCCGGAGTTCAAAGCCTGCGCCGTGTCCCTCACTCGTGTGTCCCCCGCCCTCGTCCACCCGACTCAAGAGGAGCTTTCCGTGACCGGCCTCGCATCCGTCCTCGGCGGAGCGCCCGCGCCGTCGACCGCACCGGAGGAGTCCGCGTACCTGTCCGGCCTCGCTGCGGGAATCGCCGCGAATCCGCCCGTCGACTCGGTACCGACGATCCCGACCGCCGCCCCTCTCTCGCCCGCAGTGCGGGCGTGGGCCGACGGCGTCCTCGCCGGCTACTTCGCGCGCACCGCGGTGTCGGCGACCGCGGCCGAACCGGGATCGGATCCGGTATCGACCGGTCCGCGCCTGACCCTCGTGTGGGCGTCGCAGACCGGCACCGCCGAGGAGTTCGCCGAGCGTGCGGCACCCGCGCTGAGCGACGCCGGATACTCGGTCGCGGTGCGGTCCGCCGATGAGGTCGGTGTCGACGAGTTGACCGGTCCGGTCCTGTTCGCGGTGTCGACGACGGGCGACGGCGACCCGCCCGACAATGCGGCCGCCCTCTGGACACGGTTGACGGCGGCCACCTCGTCGGACGTCCCGGATCTACGGTTCGCGGTCCTCGGGTTCGGCGACTCGTCGTACGCCGACTTCTGCGGGTTCGCCCGCAAACTCGACGGCCGACTCGGCCTGTTGGGTGCCACGCGCATCATCGACCGGGTCTCGTGTGAGCCGGGAGACGACTCGGTCGCCGACTCCTGGGTCCAGACCGTGACCTCGGCCCTCCAGGCGCCGTCCGCTGAACCGCTGGACTATTCGCGACGCAACCCGCTCGCGGCCCGCCTCGTCGAGAACCACCTTCTGACCCGAGACGGGTCGGCCAAGGAGGTGAGACGGTTCGCGTTCGAGCTTCCGCCGGGAACCCTCACCTATGAGGCAGGCGACGCACTCGGCGTCATCGCGACGAACAGCCCCGCATTGGTCGAGGAGTGGCTGGCCGTCACCGGGCTCGACGGCGACCTCCCGGTCGACGCGGCCGGTGACACGATGAGTCTGCGGGCCGCGCTCACCGAGCACTTCGAGATCGCTCGGATCACCCGCGACCTCGTCAGTTTCGTCGCCGACCACCACGACGACCCCCAGCTGCGGTCGCTGCTCGACCACCGCGCGGCGTTCGACGACTGGGTGTGGGGTCGACAGTCGGTGGACGTGCTCGCCGAGTATCCGGTGGCAGCGGAGGTCTCCGACTGGTTGACGGTGCTGCGGCCGTTGCAACCGCGCCTGTACTCGATCTCGTCGAGTCCCGCGCACACGCCCGATCGCGTCGAGGTGACGGTGTCGGCGGTCCGCTTCGACGGAGCGGCCTCCACTGAGGGCCGGGCACGACGCGGCGGCGTGTGTTCGACCTACCTCGCCGACGCAGAGGACACCACCGAGGTGAAGGTGTTCGTACAGCCCAACAAACACTTCGCTCCGCCGCACGATCCCGGCGCCCCGATGATCATGGTCGGCCCCGGCACCGGTGTCGCCCCGTTCCGCGGCTTCCTGCGCGAGCGGGCCGCCGCAGGCGCCCCCGGTGACAACTGGCTCTTCTTCGGTGAGCAGCACCGTGCCACCGACTTCCTCTACGAGGACGAACTCACCGAACTACGGGACACCGGCGTGCTGACACGACTCGATGTCGCCTTCTCCCGAGACCAGGCCGACAAGGTGTACGTCCAAGATCTGATGCGCGAGCACGCCGCCGAGATCTGGGCGTGGCTCTCCCGCGGCGCCCACGTGTACGTGTGCGGTGACGCATCGAGAATGGCCCGCGACGTGGACGACGTCCTGCACCAGATCGTCGCGCAGGAGGGCCGTCTCGCGCCGCGCAGCGCTGACGCCTACGTCGCCGCCCTCGCCGCCGAGCACCGCTACGTCCGCGACGTGTACTGACGGCGCTCGATTCCTCACACACGCGTGCGTAACACGGTGAGAACCTGGTGACTCGCGAGCAACGAGACCCGCGATCTGCCGCAACACCGGATCCATACCGTCGTCGACATGAGTAGAACAGTCGCAGTCATCGGGCACGGAATGGTGGGGCACCGTTTCGTCGAAGCACTCCGCACTCGCGATGAGGATGCGTCGTGGCACATCGTGGTGATCGGCGAGGAAGCCGATCGCGCGTACGACCGCGTGGGGCTCTCCTCGTATGTCGGCGGATGGGATCGCAGCACGCTCGCGCTGGCAGGCAACGCGTACGACGACGACGGCGCAGTGCGCGTGCTGACCGGGCGTCGCGCAGCGTCGATCGACCGCGCCACCACGACGGTGCACCTCGACGACGGCACCACTGTCGACTACGACGCCCTCGTGCTTGCGACCGGCTCGTACGCCTTCGTGCCGCCCGTGCCGGGACACGACGTCGACCACTGCCACGTCTACCGCACACTCGACGATCTCGATGCGATCCGCGCCGATGCCGAAGCGGCGATCGCACGCAGCACCGGCGACCAGCCGATCGGAATCGTCGTCGGCGGCGGGCTCCTCGGCCTCGAGGCGGCGAACGCGCTCCGCCAACTCGGCCTGCGACCACACGTCATCGAGATGAACCCGCGGCTGATGCCGCAGCAGATCGACCCGGCGGGCGGCGAACACCTCGCACGGATGATCGGAGCCCTCGGCATCGACATCTCGCTGGAGACCGGGACCAGATCGATCGAGCCGGTCGGCGACGACGTGCGGGTCACGTTCTCCGACGAGGCGACGGTCGACGCGGCACTCGTGGTCTTCGCGGCCGGCGTGCGGCCGCGCGATGAACTGGGTCGCGAATCCGGGCTGGCGACGGCCGAGCGCGGTGGCGTCCTCACCGACCTCACGGGTGTCACCAGCGATCCGGCCGTGTACGCAATCGGTGAGGTCGCGGCCATCGAGGGCCGGTGCTACGGCCTCGTCGGCCCCGGCTATGCCAGCGCCGAAGTGGTCGCCGACCAACTCCTCGGTGGCGACGCGTACTTCCCGGGCGCCGACATGTCCACCAAGTTGAAACTCCTCGGCGTGGACGTCGCGAGCTTCGGTGACGCTCACGGGACCACCGACGGCGCGTTGAACGTCGTGGTCAGCGATCCGATCAACGGAACGTACGCCAAGCTCGTCCTCTCCGACGACGCGTCGACTCTGCTCGGCGGCGTACTCGTCGGCGACGCCTCGTCGTACGGCGTCCTGCGACCGCTCGTCGGCTCGTCGATCCCCGGCGACCCGGTCGCATTGATCAGCCCGGTCACCGGTGACGCCCCGGCGCTCGGCGTCGGCGCGCTCGGCGACGACGCGCAGATCTGCTCGTGCAATGACGTCTCGAAGGGGACGTTGTGCAGCGCCATCGCCGACGGCGCCTGCGACGTCGCGGCCCTTAAGAAGTGCACGGGTGCCGGCACGTCGTGCGGTTCGTGCGTCCCGCTGCTGTCGCAGATCCTCGCCGACTCGGGTGTCGAACAGTCGAAGGCGTTGTGCGAACACTTCGACGTCTCGCGTGCCGAGCTCTTCGAACTCGTTCGGGCCAGCGGCATTCGGACGTTCTCCGGTCTCGTCGAACGGTTCGGCAGCGGAACTGGTTGCGACATCTGCAAGCCGACCGTCGCCTCCATTCTGGCGTCGACGAGCAGCGACCACATCCTCGACGGCGAGCAGGCTTCGCTGCAGGACTCGAACGACCACTTCCTGGCGAATATCCAACGCAACGGCACCTACTCGGTGGTTCCGCGTGTGCCCGGCGGCGACATCACCGCCGAACAGCTCATCCTCATCGGCGAGATCGCCCGCGATTTCGGGCTGTACACGAAGATCACCGGTGGCCAGCGCATCGACATGTTCGGTGCGACCGTCGACCAGCTGCCGGACATCTGGCGGCGACTCGTCGACGGCGGTATGGAGTCCGGCCAGGCGTACGGCAAGTCGCTGCGCACGGTGAAGAGCTGCGCCGGATCGGACTGGTGCCGGTACGGGCAGCAGGATTCGGTCCAGTTGGCGATCGACTTGGAGCTCCGCTACCGGGGCCTCCGTTCGCCGCACAAGCTCAAGATGGGCGTGTCCGGCTGTGCTCGTGAATGCGCGGAGGCCCGCGGCAAGGACGTCGGCGTCATCGCGACCGAGAGCGGCTGGAACCTGTACGTCGCAGGCAACGGCGGGATGACGCCGAAACACGCACAACTCCTGGCGGGCGACCTCGACACCGCGACCCTCATCGCCTACATCGACCGGTTCCTCATGTACTACATCCGGACCGCCGACCGCCTGCAGCGCACCGCGCCGTGGTTGGAGAACCTCGACGGCGGACTCGAGCACCTGCGCGCCGTGGTCGTCGACGACAGTCTGTCGCTGGCCGCCGACTTCGAAGCCGACATGGCCCGGCACGTCGACGGCTACCAGTGCGAATGGAAGGGGGTCCTCGACGACCCCGACAAGCTCTCGCGATTCGTCTCGTTCGTCAACGCCCCCGGGGTGCCCGATCCCACCGTCTCGTTCGGTGAGAGCCACGGCCGCAAAGTGCCGGTGCTGCTCGGCCAGCCCCAGATCCGCTCGTCTGCTGTCAGGAGCAACGCATGACCATCAACTTCGACCTGCACCGTTGGACGCGCGACTGGACTCCGGCCTGCGCGTACGACAAGCTGCAGCCGCTGCGGGGCGTCGCCGTCCTGCTCCCCGACCACGGCCAGGTCGCACTGTTCCGGCTGGCGGACGACTCGCTGCGCGCGGTCGGGAACATCGACCCGATCGGCCGCGCCGCAGTCCTGTCCCGCGGCATCGTCGGCGACCGCAACGGATTCCCGGTGGTGCAGTCGCCGCTGAAGAAGCAGGCGTTCAGTCTGGTCGACGGCCGGTGCCTCGATGCGGACGGGGTGAAGGTCCCGGTGTTCGCGACACGGATCGGCATCGACGGGACGGTCTTCGTCGCGAACTCGCCGCTCGTCGGTTTCGGACGACGCCCCGAACCTGTCACCGCAGGCTCATGACCGTCCTCCTCGTCGCCCACGGCACGCGTAACCCGCACGGGGTCGCGCTCATCGGGGATCTCGCCGCCGCCATGCGCGAGCGACTCGCCGACCGCGTCGCCGTCTCGTTCGTCGACGTTCTCGGCCCGAGTCCGTCCGACGCGCTCGCGTCGCTGGTCGAGTCTCACTCGCTCGCCGAACGGGGTCGGGACCCGGTCACCGTCGTCCCCGCATTCCTCGGCCGCGGCTACCACGTGCGGCGCGATCTCCCCGAGCATCTGGGGCGTCCGAGCCTCCCGGCGACGCGTGTGACCGATTCCCTCGGCCCGTCGGACGCAGTCGTCGAGGCGCTCGCCGACCGTCTCCGTGCCGCCGGGCTGCGCTCGGACGACGCCGTCGTCCTGGCCGCCGCTGGCTCGTCTGATCCCGCCTCGCACCGCGACGTCGACTCAGTGGCCGCCGCGCTCGGGCGCCTGCTCGACACACCCGTCGAGGTCGCGTTCGCCGCGCCGACCGCGAAGGCCCCGCAGTATTCGGCGGTCGGCGACACGGTCGCACGCCTTCGGCGACAGCACGCCCGCGTGGCCGTCGCCTCGCATCTCCTCGCGCCCGGCCTGTTCCAGACCCGGTTGGAGAGCTCGGGCGCCGACGTCGTCGCCCGGCCGCTGGGCCTGCACCCGCTCATCGTCGAGCGCGCGTGTCGACTGGCCACCGACCGAACTGCGGTGTCCACCGCCTGCTGAGTTCGGTCACGAGAATCGCGTTGCACAATGGTCGCCTGACGACCGTTGTGCAACGCGATTCTGGCGTCGGTGCCGAGCCGGGTCAGTCGACGGCCAGCCGGTAACCGCGTTTGACGACCGTTCCGATGATTTCGCGCGCACCGAGTGCGTTCCGGAGCCGCCCGACGGTGACTTCCACCGCGTGCGCGTCCTGGCCTGCAGCGGGCAGGACCTCGAGCAGATCCTGGCGGGAGACGACGTCGCCGGGGACCTCCGCCAAGACTTTCAACACGGCCAGGCCGGTCGCCGACACCTCACGCACGTCGCCGTCGACGACGGCGGCCGACGCGTGCACGCCGAGACGATGTCCGGCCACGGCGATGTCGGGATCGCCCGCAGGCAGATCCTCGGCGATGAGTCGAGCCAACGCGCCCAGCCGCATCCGATCCGGCGCAACGGTCGGCACCCCGGCGGAGTCCAGCGGCACCGACGTGACCGGGCCGACGCTGTAGGCGGTCACCGGGCCGCGCATCGCGGCGACGAGCCGCTCCCGGACTCCGCGTTCGCCGGCCCGCAACAACATCGACGCCGCCGCGGGCGCCGACGTGAACGCGACGGCGTCCACCCGCTCGTGTACGACGTCGTCGATGAGCGCATCGAACGCGGCGACGTCGCTCGGGCCCTCCCAGCGGTAGACGGGGACGCCGACCACCTGGGCGCCCAGCGCGGCCAGTCCGTCCAGAAAGCCCGGATTCGGATCCCACGAGTCCGTCGCCCCGTGCAATTGGACCGCGACCCGCTTGCCGTCGAGATCGGCGGCGGACAGCCACGCAAGCACCTCGGCGGACGACTCCGACACCGGCGACCATTCTTCGCGTAGACCCGCCGCCCGCAGCGCGCCCGTGGCTTTCGGGCCACGGGAGATGACACGCGCAGAGCCGAGCGAAGTCAGCAGCTGAGCAGCCATCCCCCACTCGTCGGCCGCTTCGATCCACCCGCGGAAACCGATGCCCGTCGTCGCGATCACCATGTCGGGCGGCGCGTCGATGAGGCTGCGCGTCGCTTCCAGAAGCCCCTGGTCGTCGGCGAGCGGGACCATCGAGATCGCCGCCGCGGACACCACCCGGGCACCGCGACGAGTCAGCAGCGCCTCGAATTCCTCCGCCCGACGTGCCGCGGTGATCGCAACCGAGAACCCCGCCAGAGTCGGCGGGGTTCTCTGATCGGTGCCTGATGTCATGACGTCATCGTTCCAGACACGGGTGCCGACTCGTTCGCTGGAGCAGCCGTCGCCGGAACGGCGACGTACGCCCGCCAGGTGACCAGCGCAGCCACCGCATAGAACGCGGCGAACACGATGAACGCCCACGCGGGCGAACCGCCGTCGCCCGACTGGTAGGCCTGCCGCAGCACCAGGTTGATGCCGACGCCGCCGAGACCGCCGAGGGCGCCGGCGATGCCGATGACCGCACCCGACATGGACCGCGAGTAGGCGGCGCGACCCGCGGCGTCGAGCGGAAGAGATCGCGACGCGGCGTCGAACACGGACGGGATGATCTTGTACACCGAGCCGTTGCCCATGCCGGACAGGATGAACAGAAGGACGAACGCGACCGACATGGTGACGAGTGACCCGCTGCCCGCGATGAGAATCGCCGCCGCGCCGATCATGCCGACGAACACGCTCAGGGTCACGTTGCTGCCGCCGAACCGGTCGGCGAGCTTGCCGCCGTAGACCCGGCTGATCGAGCCGAGGAGCGGTCCGATGAACGCGATCGACGCCGCGTGCAGCGCTGCGTCGGCCGCCGACTGTCCGCCTGCACGGAAGTCGATCGCCAACACCTGCGCGAAGGCGAACGAGAAGCCGATGAACGACCCGAACGTCCCGATGTACAGCAGCGAGATGGTCCACGTGTGGCGGTTCTTCAACGCCGACCGCATCGCGGCGGTGTCGACGCCGGGGCCGTCGAGGTTGTCCATGTACACGGCGGCGCCGATGCCCGCGATCACCAGGGCCACGAGGTAGAACGCGCACACCCAGTACGGCTCGGTGTCACCGGCCCACGCCAGGACCAGCAGACCGAGCAGCTGCACGGCCGGCACCCCGAGGTTGCCGCCGCCTGCGTTGAGACCGAGCGCCCACCCTTTGAGCCGCTGCGGATAGAACGCGTTGATGTTCGTCATCGACGACGCGAAGTTGCCGCCGCCGAAGCCGGTGAGCGCCGCACACACCAGGTACATCCACAGCGGCTGGCCGGGGTTGGCGAGGAGGATGATCGTCGCCGACACCGGGATCAGCAGGACCACCGCGGAGAAGACCGTCCAGTTGCGGCCGCCGAAACGAGTGGTCGCCATCGTGTACGGAAACCGCAGCAGCGCACCGGTCAGGGTGGCGACGGCACCGATCAGGAACTTGTCGCCGGTGCTGATCCCGTAGACCTCGGTCGGCATGAACAGCACCATCACCGACCAGAGTGACCACACCGAGAATCCGACGTGCTCGGCGACCACCGACCACAGCAGGTTGCGTCGCGCGATCGCCGACCCACCGGCCTCCCACGCTCGAGTGTCTTCGGGATCCCAGTGGTCGATCGTGTGACTTCCTCGCACGCGCTCCGCCTCTCGTCACGCCGACGGCGGGTCCGTCGGGCTCATGTTGACGAACCTTAAGAATCATGTGTTGCGCGCGAGCGCAGGAGCTGTCACCGCGAAGTAATGAACACCTCGCACGGCGGGGCCACCGCGTGTGAGGGCGCTCAGGAAACCGGCAGGAGACCTCCCCTCCAGCGTCCAGGAACCGCTCATACCTTGATCCGTGTGGCGCCGAGAACAACAGCACCACAAGGCAAAAGAGGTACAGCCCGTACCTCTTCGACACGAAGGAGCCCTCATGGCCGCCCCGAAGAAGCAGAACCAGCAGAACAACCACCGGGCGACGCCGCAGCGTCGTCGCCGTGTCCGTCAGTGGGACCGCCGCTCACGCCGGTGGACCTGGCTCTGGCGCTGATCTCCCCTCAGCTCCCGATCCGCCACGCGTGCGCCGGGCTCGTCGACGAGCCCGGCGCACGCGGCGTCTCATCCGAAGGACTATCTCTGTGAACCGCCGCGCCGTCACCCGCTTCGCTCCGCTGCTTCGTGGTCACCGCCGACTCCTATTCGCCGCAGGCGTGCTGTTCCTGGTCGCCGCAGCCTGTGACGCGGCAGGCGTCTTCGTACTCGCCGACGTCGTCGACACCGCGCTCGACGCCTCGTCGCTCGCCGCGCTGGTGCCGCTGGTCGGTATGTGGCTCGCGGTGACGGCGGTGTCGTCGGGAGCCGACTACATCGGTCAGGTGACCGCGGCACGCGAATCGGAGAAGATCGTGCTGACGCTGCGCGACCGGGTGTTCGCGCACGTGCAGCGGCTCTCGCCCGCGGCCCACCGGCGACGCGGCATCGGCGACCTCGTCGTGCGACACTCCAGCGATCTCGAAGCCGTCGAGCACGCGATATCCTCCGGTCTCCTGTCGGCAGTCGTCGCCGCGGTCAACACGATCGCACTCGTCGGCGCGGCATGGTGGATGAGTCCGATCCTCACTCTCGTCGCACTCTGCTGTGTGCCGCCGATCTGGGTGCTCTCGGCCTGGTACGGCCGCCGCCAGACCGAGCGCACCTGGCGGGAGCGCGACGCCGAGAGCGCCCTCGCGGACACGCTGCAGTCGGCGTTCACCGGTCACGAGGTGACCCTCGCCTACAACCGTGAGTCGGCCGAACAGTCCGCGCTTCACCGACGCGGCCGGGAGGCGATGGATGCGCGAATCGGCCTGGCCAGGGTGGAGGCCGGATTCGGATCGGTCCTCGGATTCGCAGAGATCCTGGTGACGCTCGCCGTGGCCGTCGTCGGCGTCGCACAGGTCCGCGACGGTGCACTGACCGTCGGCCAACTGATGGCGCTGACCGGCTATCTGGCCATGCTCTATCCCAAACTTCAGGAGCTTGCCGACGTCCGGTTGTCCCTGGCGGCGACCGCGGTGAGTGCCGCGCGCATCGGCGAACTCCTCGACGAGAAGCCCCGGTCGACCGACGTCGACGGCGCCCACGACCTACGCGCGAACCGCGGCACCGTCGAACTCCGCGGCGTCACCCGCGCACACGGTGACCGGGTGGTGCTCGACGGCGTCGACCTGACGCTGCCGCCGGGAGCGGTGACCGCACTCGTCGGCCGAAGCGGCGCAGGCAAGTCGAGCATCGCCGCGCTCCTGGCGCGCATGGACGCGCCGTCGGACGGCACAATCCGGATCGACGGCGTCGACATCGCGTCGGTCACCGCACGATCGGTCCGCGACGCGGTCACCCTGCTCCCCCAAACCCCGGTGATCAAGGCGGGCACCGTCGCCGACAACATCGCGTACGGCGTAGCCGACGCCACGCGCGCCGACATCGTCGTCGCTGCACGCGCTGCTGGCGCCGAAGAGTTCGTCACCGCACTCGACGACGGATTCGACACGGTGCTCGCCGCCGACGGGCTGGAACTGTCCGGCGGGCAACGTCAACGGTTGTGCATGGCCCGCGCACTCCTGCGCGACACTCCGATCCTGATCCTCGACGAGCCGACGTCGGCTCTCGACGACGACACGGTCGCCGACCTCATCGCGACTCTGCGCGCTCTCGCGGCCGGCCGCACCACACTGCTCATCACTCATGACGCGCGGATCCTGCCGTTGGCCGACGACGTCCGCGAACTCGCCGACGGCCGGATCGCCACAGCCTGCGGGTCAGGAGTCTGCGGGTCGGGAGTCTGCGGGTCGGGAGTCTGCGGGTCAGGGGACGGGGACGGGGAGCACGCCGATCGCGTCATGCATGATCGTGCCGAGGTATAGGACGCCGTCCCGCTCGGCGACACCGGTGACGAACGAGAAGTCGGGGGCATCGACATGAACGTCGTGCACCACGGTGCCGTCGAACTGCAGACCCAGCACCCAGACGGTCTCCTCGGGCGCGGGCCCGACACGTTGCGGCGCCCGGGCGAGGACCTTCCGTGCCCGTGGCGGCAACTTGAACAGCGATTCGAGGACTGCGTTCCGCGGCGACGCCAGAGCGACCCAGACGAGGCCGTCGCTGCCCACCGACATGTTGTCGGGATAGCCGGGGAGGTCGTCGACGTAGAGGTCGGCGGTGCCAGCGGCATCGCCGGTCAACCAGTAGCGGGTGATGCGAGCGGCCCCGGTCTCGGCGACCAGGACGTACGACTCGTCGGGACCGAGCACGACACCGTTCGCGAACTGCAGCCCGCCGAGAAGGACGTCGACGCGCCCATCCGGCCTGCGTGCCATCAGGCGTCCGGTCCCCGAGTGCTCGATGAGATCGGCGCGCCACTTGTCGATCGTGAACCGCTGGGTCGACGAGGTGAAGTACACGGTCCCGTCGGTCGCCGTGGTCGCGTTCGACGCGAAGTGCAGCGGTCGGCCGTCGACGGTGTCGGCGAGAACCGTCGCCCGTTGCCGTCCCGATTCGAGGAGTAAAAGTCCGCGATCGTGGTCGCAGATGACGATCGACCCGTCGGCGCGCGCATCGAGGCCCAGGAGGTGTCCAGCCGTGTCGGCGAGCAGTTCCACGTCGCCGGACTCCGGTGTAACAGCGAACAGACGCCCGTCCGCCAGTCCGGTGCCGACCCGCCCGTCGGACAGTACGACGACGTCTTCGGGGGCTGATCCGGGAACGGGGATTCGACGCAAGCTGGTCACGGCACATTCTTAGCAGGGTTCACGCAAACGCGCAGCATACGCACCTTGTTGCATACCGCCCGATTGCATACCACACTGTTGCACTGCTACCGTGGCGCCATGGCCTTGGAACATGCCATCCTCGTGTCGCTGTCCGAGCGCCCGGGAACCGGCTACGAGATCGGACAGCAGTTCGTGCGGTCCATCGGATACTTCTGGTCGGCGACCCACCAGCAGATTTATCGGACGCTCAAGAAGCTCCACGACGATGAGCTCGTGAGCTTCGAGTCGGTCAGCCAGGACGGCCGACCGGACAAGAAGGTGTACACGATCTCCGACGCCGGACGAGAGGTCCTGGCCCGGTGGGTCGTCAGCCCGACTCCGTTTCCGCCGTTGCGCAGCGACCTCGGCGTCAAGCTGCGTGCCGCCGAGTTCGGCGACCTCGCCGAGATCATCAAGCAGTTGGAAGAGCATCGCGCCGAAGCGGCGGCAGCGCTCGCCCTCTACACCGGTTTCGAGCGCGACTACTATCCCGAACCGAACGCGCTGAGCGGACGCAAACTGCACCAGTACCTGGTACTTCGCGGTGGAGTGCGCGCCACCCAGGGCTCCGTCGACTGGTGCGACGAGGTTATCGAAGGACTACGTCGCGAACTCGACTCCCAGATCTGATTACCGCTCGATCCACGAGCGAACAGCCCCACGAAAGAAAGGTCCAGCCATGTCAGCCCCGACGGCCGAACCCAACACTCACTACCCGCTCCTGTTCGAGCCGCTGCAGATCGGCGGCACGACACTCAAGAACCGGCTCGTCATGGGTTCGATGCACACCGGCCTGGAAGACCGCCTGTGGGACACCCCTAAACTGGCCGCCTACTACGCTGAGCGCGCACGCGGCGGCGTCGGCCTCATCATCACCGGCGGATTCTCCCCGTCGCGCACCGGCCTCCTGCTGCCGTTCGCCGGCAAAATGACCAACCAGGCCGACGTGATGCGGCACCGCGAGTTCACCAAGGCGGTGCACCACGAGGGCGGCAAGATCGCCCTGCAGATCATTCACGCTGGCCGTTACGGCTACACGCCGTTCAAGGTGGCCGCTGGCAGCGCACCGTCGCCGATCCACCCGTTCAAGCACGTCCAGATGACCGACGCGATCATCAAACACGTCATCCGGTCGTTCGGCCAGAGCGCCAAACTGGCACGCCGCGCAGGCTACGACGCAATCGAGATCATGGGCGGCGAAGGCTACCTGATCAACCAGTTCCTGTGCCCGCACACCAACGACCGCACCGACAAGTGGGGCGGGTCGACGGAGAACCGCCAGCGTTTCCTCCTTGAGATCATCAAGGAGATCCGCGAGCAGGTGCCGCGCGACTACCCGGTGATCCTGCGCCAATCGGTCGCCGACTTCGTGAAGGGCGGTCAGACGTTCGAGGAGATCGCGCTGCTCGCCAAACGTGCCGAGGAACTCGGTGTCGACGCGATCAACACCGACATCGGCTGGCATGAGGCGCAGGTCCCGACTATCGTCACGTCGGTCCCGCGCGGCGCGTTCGTGAAGTTCACCGAGCGCCTGCGCGACGTCGTGTCCATCCCGTTGATCGCATCGAACCGCATCAACACACCGGAGTTCGCCGAAGAGATCCTGTCCGGCGGCAAGGTGGACGCCATCTCGATGGCCCGGCCGCTGCTGGCCGACCCCGACTTCGCGAACAAGGCCGAGTCCGGCCGCGCGGACGAGATCAACACGTGCATCGGCTGCAACCAGGCGTGCCTGGACCACGCGTTCGTCGGGAAGAAGGTGTCCTGCCTGGTGAATCCACGGGCGGGCCGCGAGACGGTCCTGACACTCGGGCAGACGCGTCGCGCCAAGCGGGTCGCCGTCGTCGGCGCAGGCCCGGCCGGCCTGTCGGCCGCGGTGTCGGCCGCGCAGCGCGGGCACCGCGTCGACCTGTTCGAGGGCGGCGACACGATCGGCGGACAGTTCTCCATCGCCGCCCGCATCCCGGGCAAGGAGGAGTTCAACGAGACGGTCCGGTACTACACCCGGCAGCTCGAAGTGAACAACGTCGCCGTCCACCTGGACACCCGGGTGTCGGCGAGCGACATCGTCGAGGGCGGGTTCGACGAGGTCATCGTCGCCACGGGCGTCGTCCCGCGCATCCCATCGATCGACGGCATCGACCATCCGATGGTGATGTCGTACGCCGAAGCCGTTCTGGGCGATCGCGAGATCGGCAAGCGCGTCGCGGTGATCGGTGCGGGCGGCATCGGCTTCGACGTCACCGAGTTCCTGACGACTGACGAGTCCCCCACCCTCAATCTGAAGGAGTGGGAGCAGGAGTGGGGCGTCACCGAAGACCTTGACACCCCCGGATTCGTCACCAAGAGCCGTCCGCTGCCCGCCATTCGTCAGGTGTACATGGTGCAGCGCAAGCCGGGCGGCCAGGGCAAGACCCTCGGCAAGACGTCCGGCTGGGTGCACCGTGCGACCGTCAAGATGAAGGGCGTCGAGCAGATCTCCGGCGCGACGTACGACAGGATCGACGACGCTGGTTTGCACATCACCCTGCACGACAGGGAGGGCAACAAGACCGGGACTCGCGTGCTCGAAGTCGACAACGTCGTCGTCTGCGCAGGCCAGGAGTCGGTTCGTGAGCTCGTCGACCCGCTGACCGAGGCCGGCGTCATCACCCATGTGATCGGCGGCGCCGACTTCGCCTCCGAGCTCGACGCCAAGCGCGCCATCCGCCAGGGCACAGAGGTCGCCGCAGGCATCGAGTGATCTGAGCCGTCGGCCCTACACCCGTTGGTCGTGCGGAGTCGAGGCCCTATCCTCCTCGGCTCCGCTCGTCAGCATCCGAACCACCGCGTAGTGGACGACAGGGACGACGAGCTCCACGACGAGCATCGCCACGTAGAACGGCGTCGGTGTGCCGGAGCCGATCCAGGCCAGGAGTCGACCAAGGGCGCCGACGAAGAACAGAATGCCGAGCAGGTTGATCTGACGTGCCCGCCCGATGACGTCCTGGGAGGCCCATAGGAATGCAGCTCCGTATGCGGCGAAGAGCACGTTGAAGAAGCGTAGGTCGGAGTCCATGGTGGCGTTGACGTCGCCGCCTCCGATGTAGGTGGCCTGGCCGACGAGGAAGTGGGCCACCGCGATTCCGATCACGACGACACCGAATACGACAAGCCATGCGCGAAAGACCCGTGCCATCACAGCCTCCTAATTTTACTGCTGTCAAATAGACGATACGTCCCAGGTCTACGGCCATCAACCACGCGTCGGGTTCGCCTACAGTGGCACAGTGCCCCCTCGTCGTCGCCTGCCCCCCGATCATCGGCGACACGCCTTGCTCGATGTCGGTGAGGAGGTGTTTCGGGAGTCGAGCATCGACGACGTGTCGATGCAGCAGATCGCCGATCGTGCGGGCGTTACGCGCGCGCTGCTCTACCACTACTTCGCGACCAAGGCCGAATTGTTCGGCGGCGTCTGGGCCCGGGCTCACGAGCGCCTTCGCACTGGCGCGAGCCCGCTGAAATCTCAGTCACCGCCTGTGACGGTGCGCGACTGGGCGGAAGTCCGCCTCCGTGTGTACCTGGACTTCTATGTTGCGAATCTGCCGTTGGTGGTGATCGCGAATCGAAGCTCGATCGCAAGTGATCCGGCAGTGCGCAGGCCGATCGACGCAAGCTTCACCGAACTCAGCAGCACCCTCATCGACGCGGCGGGCACCCAACTCGACTCTCGCGCGGCCGCCGAAGTCGGCTTCGTCGGGTGGGTGGCCTTCGTCCGTGAAACGTCGCTGGCCACCTACCTGGACGCGCGCATCACACCGAGCGAGAACATCGATCTGTGCATGGCAGCATTCGACGCCGCGCTCGGCCGATATCTGGACCTGGATGCGCCGGCCCCGTGAGTCGCTGTTTGATGCGACCCGGCCGGGGGGGAGGGGCAGAAACCGGCGGGGCGCGGGGGGGCGGGGACAACTCCGGCCGCCCCCGTGTGTCGTTGTTGCCGGCCCCCCGGCCGCGACACCGCCCCAATCCGGTCGGACGTTCTCGCTGCCGATACCATGACGCCATGCCTGTAGCTCCTCGTAACGCTGCCCGTGCCGTCGTGACCGGTGCGTCGTCCGGGATCGGGATGGCGCTCGCGCGGGAGCTCGCGCGTCGCGGCCACTCACTCATCCTCGTCGCTCGACGCGGCGAGATCCTCGACGAGCTGGCTACGGAGCTCCGTAGCCGCTTCGACGTCGACGCGGAGGTGCGCGCGGTCGATCTGTCCGATCTGGACGCGATCGGCGTGCTGTGCGACGAGTTGCGTGGCCGCGACATCTCGGTTCTGTGCAACAACGCGGGTATCGCCACTTTCGGTCCGGTCGCCGACTCCGACTTCGAGTACGAGCGAGCACAGGTCCGATTGAACGCGAACGCCGTCCACGATCTCACGCTCGCCGTGCTCCCGCAGATGGTCGCGCGAGGATCGGGAGGGATCCTGATGGTCGGTTCGGCCGCGGGCAACATGGCGATCCCGAACAACGCCACGTACGCGGCGACGAAGGCGTTCGTGAACACCTTCAGCGAGTCGCTGCGGGGCGAACTCAAGGACACCGGCGTACACGTCACCCTGCTGGCTCCTGGGCCGGTGCGGACCGCTGCGCCCGCTCCGGAGGATCAGTCGATCGTCGACAAGATGGTGCCCGACTTCTTGTGGCACTCGTCCGAGAAGGTCGCACAGATGAGCCTGAACGCTTTGCGGCGCAACAAGATGCGCGTGGTCCCCGGCACGTTGTCGAAGGCGATGTCGGTGGCGGGCGGTTACTCGCCGCGGGCAGCGGTCGCGCCGATCGTCGGCCGCTTCTACAGCAAGCTCGGCGAGGGCGACTGACCCGCGCCACCCGCGTCGGGCATAGAGTCGATCGCGTGCAGGACAAACTCGTGTGGATCGACTGTGAGATGACCGGCCTCGATGTGGGCTCCGACAAGCTGATCGAGATCGCCGCGCTCGTCACGGACAGTGACTTGAACATTCTCGGCGACGGGGTGGACGTGGTGATCCACGCCGACGACGACGCGCTCGCCAACATGCCCGACGTGGTCGTGAAGATGCACGCCGACTCCGGGCTCACCGAGGAGGTCCGCGCCTCGACGGTGACGCTCGCACAAGCGGAGAAGATGGTGCTCGACTATCTGCGCGAGCACATCAGCGGCGATGCGGCGGCACCCCTGGCTGGCAATTCGATCGCGACCGACCGGGGCTTCATCGCGCGCGATATGAAAGAGCTCGACTCGTTCCTCCACTACCGGATGGTGGACGTCAGTTCGATCAAGGAACTGTGCCGCCGCTGGTTCCCGGCGATCTATTTCGGTCAGCCGCGCAAGGGTCTCGCCCATCGGGCGCTCGCGGACATCCGCGAGTCGATCCAGGAGCTCCGCTACTACCGCGCCGCCGCATTCGTGTCGGCGCCCGGCCCCGACGCGAAGAAACTCGAGACGATCGTCGACGAGCTTCCGCCCGTCTGACCTGACGAATGCTCTGACGAAACACGCAGGTCAATAACCGATTGGAAATTACTGCGCGGAACCGGCTAGAGTATGAGCCTGGCTCGGCCAACAACGTGTGAACGTGAGAAGTCGGCGCCGATGGTGGGTGTAGTTCAGTTGGTAGAGCACCAGGTTGTGATCCTGGCTGTCGCGGGTTCGAGTCCCGTCATCCACCCCGCAAGTGGGAGACCCTGCCAAGGGTCTCCCACTTTTTTCGCCCTTCAACCCACTTTCGCCCTTTAACCCGTTTTTTGCATGGCGACGAACTCCGCTCGCCGATGCTGCACCATGGAGACGACACATCCTCGACCCGTCCCGGAGGCTTTCCATGGCGAGCATCGACCCGTCCTCCCCCACTGTCGCGCTCGGTACCTGGGCATGGGGCGATACCGGCGAGTCCGGCGACGGGATCTTCGGCAGCCGGTTCACCGAGTCCGACATCGCCGAGATCGTCGACCGCGGACAGTCGAGCGGTCTCACCTTCTGGGACACCGCCGCGATCTACGGGATGGGCCGGTCCGAGACGGTCCTCGCCCATGCACTGAGCGGCTACGAGCGCGGCGACTACCAGATCTCGACGAAGTTCACGCCACGCATCGCAGGCGACGGCGAGAACCCGGTCGCCGACATGCTGAACGAGAGTCTCACCCGGCTCGGCACCGACTATGTCGATCTCTACTGGATTCACAGTCCGGCCGACGTCGCGCGCTGGACACCGCAGCTCATCCCACTTCTGCAGGCAGGCACCGTCAAGCGGGTCGGCGTCTCGAACCACGACCTCGACGAGATCGAACTCGCGGACTCGATCCTGCGTGAAGCCGGATTCCGCGTCGACGCCGTCCAGAATCACTACAGCCTCCTGTACCGCAATTCCGAGCGCGCGGGAATCCTGGACCACTGCGCCGAGAACGGCATCGCCTTTTTCTCCTACATGGTTCTGGAGCAGGGCGCGCTCGCCGGCGTCTACCGTCCCGACCACCCGCTGCCCGAGGGCAGCACGCGGGCAGCCGTCTACAACAGGATGCTCCCTCGGCTGAAGGCCCTGACCGATCTGCTCACGTCCATCGGTAACGGCCGAGACTCGTCGGCCGCCGACGTCGCCACCGCGTGGGCGATCACGAAGGGCACCGTCCCCATCATCGGCGTGACCCGACCCGAGTACATCGGCGACGCCGTCAACGCGACCGGCCTCGCCCTGAGCCGAGCCGAGATCGACGAGATCGAGACCCTCGCCGACAGCATCGGCGTCGACACCCGCGGGGCATGGGAGAACAAGATCTCCAGCGTCTGATGCGGCCAGCCAGCCCGCCGAGGCGTCGGGCTACCGACTCCGCAGCACCGTCGCGGCGCATCCGCCGGCGATCACCGCGAGTCCGGCGACGAGGAGTGCCGTCGCCGTCCACCCCGCATGAATGAAGACGACGCCGCCCGCCCAACCGACCACGCTCGAACCCGCGTAGTAGAAGAGGTTGTACAGCGACGCCGCCTGCGCGCGTCCGACTCTCGCCCGTGCCGCCGACCAGCCGGACGCGATCGAGTGGGCGCCGAAGAATCCGATGGTCAGGACTACGAGACCGACGATGATGACCGGCAGCGAGTCGACGAGCGTGATCAGCACGCCGGCCACCATGACGGCGATCGATACGAGCAGGACCGACAGCCTCCCCCGCGTCCCCGCAATGGTCCCGGCCCGGCGCGACGACCAGGTGCCCGCGAGGTAGGCGAGGAACAGGAAGGCGATGAGCGAACTCGGCAGCAGGAACGGCGGCGCCTGCAATCGGAACGACAGGTAGTTGTACATCGTCACGAACCCGCCCATCAACGCGAACCCCTGCACGTACAGGACGAGCATCTGCGGACTGCGCAGGTTGGCCCACAGCACGTACACGAGCGACGGGCGGTCCTCGCCGCGGGCTCGGCGGAAGCCGCGCGGGGTCGGTGCCAACAGCATGAAAGCGGTCGCGGCCAGTGCCGACAGGAGGACGACCGAGCCGACACCCCAGCGCCAGTCCAACCACTGGGTGAACGGCGCGGCGACGATCCGCCCCGACAGTCCGCCGATCGTCGTCCCCGAGATGTAGGTTCCCGCCGCGACGGCGGTGTGTGCCGGCGCGATCTCTTCCTGCAGGTAGGTCATGGCGAGGGCAGGCAGGCCACCGAGAGCCGCGCCTTCGAGAGCACGCAGGACGAGGACGCCGGTGAAGTTTGGACACACCGTCACCGCGAGGCCGAAAGTGGTGGCTGCGATCAGCGACAGCCGCATGGCCGGAAGGCGGCCGATCCGGTCGGCGACGATCGACCACGGCAGCACCGCGGCGGCCAGACCGAGCGTGGCGACGGAGATCAACAGAGCCGACTGGTCGGCCGTCACGTCCAACGACTCCGAGATCTCGGGCAGAATGCCCTGCGGCGAGTACAGCTGGGCGAACGTGGCCACGCCTGCGCACGCCAACGCGTACAGGATCCGCCGATACTCGCTCGACCCCTTCGGGTGGCCCGCCCAGGGCGACGAGAACGCGCGGAGAGTATCTGTCACGAGCGTCTACGCTACGAGCGCCGACCATCCGACACCAATGCATAGATAGGCGTCGACGAATACGATATCGCTATGAGTGCTCCGGGACAGCTATGAGTGAACTGACCACGTCGGCGCTGCGCGAGATCCTCGCCGATCTGCCGTATCTGATCGCCGTCGCCGAGACCGGCGGCGTGACGGCCGCGGCGGACGAGCTCGGCGTCCCGCAGCCGACGGTCAGCCGCGGGCTGACCCGGCTCGGTGAACGGCTCGGTGCGCCGATGCTCGTCCGCGACGGTCGCGGCGTCGCACTCACTCCGGAGGCCACCGAGTTCCTTCCGTACGCGCACCGTGCGGTCGACGCGACCCGCGCGGGGATCGAGTCGACCGGGCGGCGCGCTGACGAACGCGCGGACACTGTGTCGCTGGCGTTCCAGAACGACATGGGCCGGGTCGTGGTCCCGGCGCTGTTGCGCGCCGTCCTCGAACTGCGCCCCGGCGCCCGCTTCGACCTCCGACAGGGCTCGCGGACGTTGTGCACCGACGCGCTCGAGGCCGGTGACGTCGACGCCGCGATCGTCTCGCCGCCATACGCGGGAGAGTTGGGCGTGCAGACCGCCCGCTTGTTCGCCGAACCCCTCGTCCTCACCGTTCCGGCCGGTCACCGGTGGGCAGGCCGCAGTCGCGTCCGGCTGCGTGAGCTGACCGGGGAGCACATGGTTCAGTTGCGTCCCGAGTTCGGGCTCCGCGGCCACGTGGACGCACTGCTCGCACGAGCCGGCGCCGAGCCCGAGCGCGGATTCGAGGGCGAGGACCTGCACACGCTGCGCGGTCTGATCGCGGTCGGTCTCGGAGTCGCGATCCTGCCGCCCGCCGCGCCCGCACCTGCGGGAATCGTCGAACTGTCCATCGCGGACACCGCCGCCCACCGGGAGATCGGCATCTCCTGGCCTCGCGACGTCGCCTTCTCCCCCGCGGCGCAGACGATGATCGACGTCGCCGCGCGCACGTCGACCTGGTTGCCGCACGGCTGAGCGGGCGCCGCGGTCGGCGCCCGCCCACCCGTTCACAGGATTCCCGCAGGCGCATCCCAGCCTCGACGGGGCCTGGCGGCGCACTCTCGATCACTGACATGGAATCCAGAGAGGACCCGCTGATGACCGCAGTGCTCGAACGGCAGACGTCACCACCTGCCGACGACGACCTAATCCACGGCGACGCCCGCGCCCGCACGCCGGGATGGTGGGGCCGACCGGCGCTGGCCGTCCTGCTCATCGCCACCGCGGTTCTGTATCTGTGGAACCTGTCAGCGAGCGGATTCGCCAACACCTTCTACGCGGCGGCCGCACAAGCCGGGTCGCAGAGTTGGACCGCGTGGTTCTTCGGAGCGCTCGACTCATCGAACTTCATCACGGTCGACAAGCCGCCCGCCTCCCTGTGGGCGACCGGCCTGTCAGTCCGCATGTTCGGTATGAACAGTTGGGCGGTGCTCGTCCCGCAGGCGTTGATGGGTATCACGTCGGTCGCGCTCGTCTACTGCGCGATGCGGCGCACCTTCACCGACCGAGTCCACGGGACGACCGCCGGCCTGATCGCGGGCACCATCCTCGCGTGCACGCCGGCCGCCGCGTTGATCTTCCGCTTCAACAACCCCGACGCCCTGCTCCTACTGCTGATGGTGGCAGCCGGGTACGCGCTGACCCGTGCCGTCGCGACGAACTCGACGCGCTGGCTCGCGCTCGTCGGGGTCGCGCTCGGTTTCGCGTTCCTGACGAAGATGCTGCAGGGATTCCTCGTACTCCCCGCCTTCGGTCTCGCTTATCTGCTGCTGGCGAACAACGCGTGGCTCGCACGCATCAGCCAACTCGTGATCGCCACCGTGTCGATGATCGTGTCGGCCGGCTGGTTCGTGGTGGTCACGATGATCGTTCCGACGTCGGCCCGCCCGTACATCGGCGGATCCGCCGACAACACGTTCATGGACCTCGTGCTCGGCTACAACGGTGTCGCCCGTCTCAGCGGCGAAGCCGGGGGCGGCGGGGGCGGGGCCGGCGCCGCGGGAAGCTCGTTCGGCGGCGAGGCCGGCCTGTCCCGACTGTTCAGTTCCGAGATGGGCAACGAGATCTCGTGGCTGTTACCGGCCGCCCTCGTAGCACTCGTGTTCGCTGCCTACCTCGGGGTGCGCACCGTGCGACGCCGCCCGTTCGACGGCGGCCTGTCGCGCATCGAGGGCGCTGCTGTCGTCGCGTGGGGTGGCTGGCTGCTCGTCACCGCACTGGTGTTCAGCTTCATGAGCGGAACCATCCACCCGTACTACGCGTCGGCGTTGGCTCCGGCGATCGGTGTGCTCATCGGTCTGGGCGCTGTCTTCGCGTGGCGCCGCCGCGACCGGTTGGGCGGCCGTGTGACGATCGCCGCGCTGATTGGCGTCTCGGCGGGTTGGTCGGTGATCCTGTTGAACCGCAACGATTTCGGGCCGATATGGTGCCGGTGGCTGATCGCTGTCGCAGCGGCTGCGTCGATCGTGGTGCTGCTCGTCGGCAGCCCACTCGGATGGCGCAAGACCGTCGTCGCCGCGATCGTCGCGGGCTCACTCGCCGGCTTCGCGGGCACGGCTGCCTTCTCGATCGCCACCGCGGCTACTGCGCACCAGGGCTCCATCCCGACCGCTGTCGAGACTTCCGCCGAATCCGGTGGCATGGGCCGACCGGGCGGACCGGGCCGACAGGGCGGACAGGGTGGACAGGGTGGACAGGGCGGGCAGGGTGGCGCGCACAACGGTACGCGCGGCGACGCCGCACACCGGCCGTCCGGCGGCGGACCCGGCGGCATCGCGGGCGGATCCGGTGAAGGAATGCCCGACAACGCCGAATTGGCATCGCTCCTGCGAGACACCACGACGACGTGGGCGGCCGCCACCAACGGCTCGCAGTCGGCGGCAGGCATCGAGATCTCGACCGGCAAGGCCGTGATGGCGATCGGCGGCTGGAGCGGCGACCCCGCACCGACCCTCGACGAGTTCAAGGCGTGTGTGCGCAGTGGGCAGATCGCGTACTACGTCACAGGTCAGGGCGGCGGCCGAGGCGGCAGCACGGAGATCGAATCGTGGGTGGCCGACAATTTCACCGCGACGACGGTCGGCGGAACGACGGTGTACGCGCTCACGTGAGGCGAGCGCGCGGGAAAGATTCTTTGGCCGACCTGTCGATTCTGCGGCTCCCCGTCCGTCACCATGGTGTCGAACCGCACGGGTTCGACGCACCACACAGGAGGAAATCATGAAGTACGCACTGCTTCTCATGGGACATGTCGATGACCCCGCGTGCGGTGAGGAGGGCGGCGCGAGACCAGAGGAGTTCTTCGCGTTCGATCAAGAGATCACCGCCGCCGGTGTCGTCGTCAGTTCATTCGCCCTCGAAGACGAACGCGTCGTCGTCCACACCGACGAGTCGGGCGAGCGAGTCGTCGCAGCGTCCGGCCCGTTCGCCGAAGTCCAGGAGTTCGTCGGCGGCGGCTACATCATCGACGTCGTTGACGTCGACGAGGCGATCGCTTGGGCCCGGCGAAGTCCGGGGTCGGCAGCAGGCGGCCATGTCGAGATCCGACCGCTCGCGCCGTACTGACTGATGGGTGACACCACGACGCGGCAGGCGTTGGCGGCCGTCGACCGAGACGACCGCTCGCGCCTGCTCGCCGCGTTGACGAGGCGGTTCGGCGATCTCGACCTCGCCGAAGACGCCCTCCAAGACGCGTCCGAGCAGGCCCTGACGTCGTGGTCGATGACCGGCGTCCCTGATTCGCCTGCAGCCTGGCTGATGACGACCGCCAAGCGCAAGGCGATCGACACCGTCCGCGTTGACGCTCCGGTTCGTCGGCGGGTTGAGCGCGCCCGAAGTCGCTCACGCGCTACTCGTTCCGACACCCACGGTGCAGCAGCGGATCGTGCGCGCCAAGAAGCGGATTCGGACGTTGGGCGTCCCGTTCAGCCCGGTCGGCAGGCGACGCGCACGTCGCCGACGACCTCGCCGCCGAGGCGATTCGTCTGGCCCGCGTCCTCCACGGTCTGCTGCCACGCGCGGAGACGGCCGGCCTGCTCGCGCTCCTTCTGCTCGCGCTCTTTCTGCTCACGCACGCCGGTCGCCCGGCACGGCTGGACGACACAGGTGGGCCGATCCCGCTGGGCGATCAGGATCGGACCAGATGGGATCGAGCGTTGATAGCCGAAGGCGTCGTCCTCGCCGAGCGGGCCGCCGACGCCGCCGACGCGTACCGCCGCGCCCGGCACTTGCCTGGGAACGAGGCCGAGGACGACTACCTCACCGCCGTGCTCGCCACGTCGACGCCGCCGCGCGGGACGGTCGGGTAGCTCAGGCGTGCGGGTCGACGATGATCTTCACGTGCTGCTCGTTGTGGTGGATGAGTTGGTCGTAACCGTCGGAGACGAGGCCGTCTAGCGTGATCCGTCCGGTGATGAACGGGGCGAGGTCGACCTTCCCGCTCTGTACCAGCGCGATTGTCGCGGGATGATCGTTCGAATAGCCGATGGTTCCGCGGAGATCGATCTCCTTGAGCACGAGTTTCGGCATGTCGACTTCGGGCTTATGCCCCCAGATCGACACGTTGACGATCACGGCGCCCGGCCGGACGGCGTCGAGGAGCATGTCGAGGACGACGGGCACGGACGAGCATTCGAAGCCGACGTCGGCGCCCGCGCCGCCGGTCAGCGCACGTACTCGCGCGGCCACGTCGCCGTCCCTCGGGTCGAGGACTTCGTCGGCGACGCCTGTCGAGTGCGCCATCTGTTTGCGCGCGTCCGACAGTTCGGAGATGTAGACGGTGAGACCTTCCGCCTTCAAGACGGCCGCGGTGAGCAGACCGATCGGCCCGGCGCCGCCGATGATCGCGACCTGGCCCGCTCGCGCACCGGACCGCACATAGGCGTGGTGGCCGACCGACAGCGGTTCGATGAGCGCCGCCTGGTCGAGCGGAATGTCGCCGACCGGGTGAACCCACCGTCGCTGTACGACGATCTTCTCCGCCAGGCCGCCGCCGCGACCGCCGAGTCCGATGAAGTTCATGTCTTGGGACAGCTGGTCGACCCCGTTGCCCAACCCCGTGCGGCCGATTCCCGTGTGAGTAGCCCCAGAGCGAACCGTTCCAGAGCGAGTCGTTCCAGTGCGAGTAGTTCCAGTGCGACTCACCTCTGGTACGTCAGCTACGGCTCCAACCTGTGCGCCGACCGACTCTCCTGCTATCTGCAGGGCGGTCGGCCGGACGGCGGACTCCGCACCTACCCGGGCGCACGCGACACCACGCCGCCGCTCGATGCTCGACCGACGACGCTGCCCGGCCGGATCTTCTTCGCGGGCGAGTCCCGCACCTGGCGCGGCGGCATGGCGTTCTACGACCATCAGACGCCGGGCCCGACACCGGCGGGCGCCTACCTGATCTCGATCGAACAGTTCGCCGACGTCGCCGCACAGGAGTCCGACCGCGAACCCGTCGTCGACGGCCCGCTCGAAGCCGCGCTCCGCAACGGCGAGATCCTTCGGCGGCACGGCGACGCGCACATCGTGGACGACGGGCTCTACTCGCGCCTGGTCCGGGTCGGCACCATCGACGGACGGTCCGCGCTCACGTTCACCTCGCCCCGCGGCATCGGAGACGTTCCGCACACCGGGCCGAGCGAACCGTATCTCGCGATGATCAGCCGTGGTCTTCGTGAGACCCACGGCTGGGACGATCACACGGTCGCGCACTATCTCCGGACGTGCGTGTCTGCGAATAGCCACCGTCGGGAGCATCCCGGCCGTTAGGGTCGGATCCGTGAGCACCTCCACCGATCGTGTCACTGTTCGCGTTCTCGTCTACTCCGATGACTCGGGGACGCGGCGCGAGGTGCTCCGAGCACTGGGGACCACGCTGCATCCCGACCTGCCCGACCTAGAGTTCGTCGAAGTGGCGACGTCCCCGATGCTGTTGAAGCACCTCGACGGCGGCACGGTCGACGTCGCCATCCTCGACGGCGAGGCCTCCCCCGCAGGCGGGATGGGCATGGCCAAACAGGTCCGCGACGAATACGATCCCTGCCCGCCGCTGGTGGTGCTGATCGCCCGCGACGCCGACCGCTGGCTGGCCGACTGGTCGCGCGCCGACGCGACTGCGCGCGTCCCAGTCGACCCGATCGAACTCTCGCGCACGCTCGTCGACCTTCTTCGCTGACCGGCACGGTCGCGTTGTCCCAGCGCACGCGGCCGGCCGAGCACAGATAGCCGAAACCTCCCACGGCACACATCATTCCGTGAGTAGGGTGTGGTTCAAGTCACAAGAAACCGATCGACGCCGAAGGTACTCGCTTCGACGCCGTCGAGACAGTGGAGGGCTTGGAGATGAACGCGTACGGACCGATTCTGGTGCTCGCTGCGATCGCTGTGGCGTTCGCCGTCGTGTCCGTGATCATCGCGTCTATCGTCGGACCCCGGCGCCGCAACGCCGCTAAGCTCGCCGCCTACGAGTGCGGTATCGAACCGCTGCCGCCGGCCGCCGACATCGTCCAACGCTTCCCGGTGAAGTACTACCTGACGGCGATGCTCTTCATCATCTTCGACATCGAGATCGTCTTCCTCTACCCGTGGGCGGTCGCGTCCGAGAGTCTCGGCTGGTTCGGGCTCATCGCCGTCGCCCTGTTCGTCGTCAACGTGTCCATCGCCTACGCCTACGAGTGGCGGCGCGGCGGACTCAGGTGGGATTGATTGTGGGAATCGAAGAGAACCTGCCCGGCGGTCTGTTGCTGACCACGGTCGAGAAGCTCGCTGGATACATGCGCCGCGGATCACTCTGGCCTGCGACGTTCGGTCTCGCGTGCTGCGCGATCGAGATGATGGCTAGCACCTCGGGCCGCTACGACATCGCCCGATTCGGCATGGAGGCGTTCCGTGCGTCGCCGCGGCAGGCGGATCTGATGATCGTCGCCGGCCGCGTGAGCCAGAAGATGGCTCCGGTGCTCCGCCAGATCTACGACCAGATGGCCGAACCGAAATGGGTTCTCGCGATGGGCGTCTGTGCGTCGTCCGGTGGCATGTTCAACAACTACGCGATCGTGCAGGGCGTCGACCACGTCGTCCCGGTCGACATCTACCTGCCGGGCTGCCCGCCGCGCCCGGAAGCGTTGCTCAACGCGATCATCACCCTGCACGACCAGATCGGCCAGATGCCGTTGGGCGTGCACCGCGAGGAGGCGATCCGCGCCGCCGAGCAGGCCGCCCTCGCGTCGAAGCCGACGATCGAGTTCACGGGGCTCCTGCGATGAGTGGGGAACTCTCCACCGGGCCCGAGGGGCGGGAGGTGATCGCGACCCGGCACGGCCTGTTCGGCGCTTCCGGCACCGGCGACACCTCCGGTTACGGCAGGCTCGTCGCACCGATCACGCTGCCGGGCAAGACGGACCGGCCGTTCGGCGGCTATTTCGACGAGGTCGCCGACGACCTGGCGAATGCTCTCAGCGCCCACGGCATCGCATTCGACGACGCGGTCGACAGGTGTGTGATCTACCGCGACGAGATGACGATTCACGTCGCCCGCACCCACTTGCAGGCCGTGGCCGCCACGCTGCGCGACGAGCCGTCGCTGCGCTTCGAGCTGTGTCTCGGCGTGTCCGGCGTCCACTACCCGGAGGAAACCGGCCGGGAACTACACGCGGTCTATCCGCTGCGGTCGATCACCCACAATCGCGCGGTCACGCTCGAGACGACGGCACCCGACGACGATCCCCACGTGCCGAGCCTGTTTCTGATCTATCCGACCACCGACTGGCACGAACGCGAGGCCTACGACTTCTTCGGACTGATCTTCGACGGCCACCCGTCGTTGACGCGGATCGAGATGCCCGACGACTGGGAGGGGCATCCGCAGCGCAAGGACTACCCGTTGGGCGGCATCCCCGTCGAATACAAGGGCACCACCATCGCCCCGCCCGATCAACGGAGGTCGTACCACTGATGACCGACACCTTCACCGTGACCGGAAACGACTGGCAGGACATCGTCTCCGCGGTCGCCGACCGGGCGGCCGAGAACACCGCCGATGAACGGATCGTCGTCAACATGGGACCACAGCATCCGTCGACGCACGGGGTTCTGCGCCTGGTCTTGGAGATCGAAGGCGAGACGGTCACCGAGGCCCGCTGCGGGGTCGGCTTCCTGCACACCGGGATTGAGAAGAACCTCGAATACCGGACGTGGACGCAGGGGGTCACCTTCGTCACCCGCATGGACTACCTGTCGCCGTTCTTCAACGAGGTCGCCTATTGCCTCGGCGTCGAGAAGTTGCTCGGTATCACCGACGACATCCCCGCCCGGGCCAGCGTGATCCGGGTGATCCTGATGGAGCTCAACCGGATCGCCTCGCACCTGGTGGCCCTCGCGACTGGCGGCATGGAACTGGGGGCCGTGACCCCGATGTTCCTCGGTTTCGGCGCCCGCGAGAAGATCCTCGACCTGTTCGAAGAGATCACCGGACTGCGCATGAACCACGCCTTCGTCCGCCCGGGCGGCGTAGTCGCCGACCTCCCCGACGGGATCGGCGATCGTATCCGCGCACTCCTCGACGACCTGCCGAACGAGATCGGCGAGGTCGAAGCATTGTTGAGCGAGAACTACATCTGGAAGGCCCGCACCCGGGGCGTCGGCTACCTCGATCTGACCGGATGCATGGCGCTCGGTATCACCGGGCCGGTGCTCCGCGCGACGGGCCTCCCCTATGACCTGCGCAAGAGCGCGCCGTACTGCGGGTACGAGGACTACGACTTCGACGTCGTCACCGACACCGCCTGCGACGCGTACGGGCGGTATGCGATCCGGGTCGAGGAGATGAAGCAGTCCATCCGCATCGTCCACCAGGCCCTCGACAAGTTGGAGCCGGGCCCGGTGATGATCCCCGACCGCAAACTCGCGTGGCCCGCCGACCTCGCAGCCGGACCGGACGGCTACGGCAACTCCCCCGAACACATCGCCGAGATCATGGGCGCCTCCATGGAGTCACTGATCCACCACTTCAAACTCGTCACCGAAGGTATGCGCGTGCCCGCGGGACAGTGCTACGTGTCGATCGAGTCGCCACGAGGAGAGTTGGGCGTCCACATGGTGTCCGACGGCGGGACGCGCCCGTACCGCGTGCACTTCCGGGACCCGTCGTTCACGAATCTGCAGGCCGTCGCCGCCATGTGCGAGGGCGGTCTGATCGCTGACGTGATCACCGCCGTCGCCAGCATCGACCCGGTGATGGGAGGAGTGGACCGATGAGCGCCGAACCCATCAAGCGCGAACTGCTTCCGATCCTGTTCTCGACGTCGGAGCCGACGCCGCCGATCGAGTTCACCGGACCTGATGCCTTTCCTGCAGACGTCGTCGACACGCTGCGTGCCGAAGCCGACGAGATCGTCCAGCGCTACCCGCAGTCCCGGTCGGCGCTGCTCCCGCTGCTGCACCTCGTGCAGAGCGTCGACGGCTACCTCACCCGGGCCGGCATTACGTTCTGCGCGGAACGGCTGCGTCTCACGACGGCACAGGTGGCGTCCGTCGCGACGTTTTACACGATGTATCGGCGCGAACCGACCGGTGACTATCTGGTCGGCGTCTGCACCAACACGCTGTGCGCGGTGATGGGCGGCGACGCGATCGCCGAGCACCTGTCCGACGAGCTCGGTATCGGAGACGGCGAGACCACCGCGGACGGTGCGGTCACTCTCGAGCGCATCGAATGCAACGCGGCGTGCGACCACGCACCGGTCGTGATGGTGAACTGGGAGTTCTTCGACGCGCAGACGCCAGACTCGGCGGGCGCGGTCGTCGACGCGCTGCGCGCCGGGACGCCTCCGGCACCGAGTCGCGGCGCGTCGTCACTATGCACGTTCCGGCAGACGGCACGGCTCCTCGCCGGACTCGACGAGCAGGGCCCCGCATGATCGCCATCGACCTCCCCACCCCGGACGCCGAGCCCGCGCAGGTGCCCGTCCTGTCGCGGTACTGGTCGGACGACGAACCGTGGTTGCTGCGGAACTACGTGCGCCGCAACGGTTATCAGGGTCTCAAGGCGGCCTTGCAGATGCCCCCCGATGAGGTCATCGAACTGGTCAAGGCTTCCGGTCTGCGCGGGCGCGGCGGCGCGGGCTTCCCAGTCGGCACCAAGTGGTCGTTCATCCCGCAGCGCGAAGACCATCCCAAACCGCACTATCTCGTGGTGAATGCGGATGAGTCCGAGCCGGGCACGTGCAAGGACATGCCACTCATGCTGGCGACGCCGCACACCCTCGTCGAAGGCGTGATCATCGCGGCGTACGCGATCCGTGCGCGGCACGCGTTCATCTATGTGCGCGGCGAGGTCGCCTCGGTCATCCGTCGGCTGCGGGCCGCGGTCGACGAAGCGTACGAGATCGGGCTGCTCGGCACGCACATCTTCGGGTCGGGCTTCGACCTTGACGTCGTGGTCCACGCGGGCGCGGGCGCCTACATCTGCGGCGAGGAGACGGCCCTGCTCGACTCCCTCGAAGGCCGCCGCGGCCAGCCGCGGCTGCGGCCGCCGTTCCCGGCGAGCGAAGGCCTGTACGCGAGCCCGACCGTCGTCAACAACGTCGAGTCGATCGCGAGCGTTCCGTCGATCCTGCGCAACGGCGTCGACTGGTTCCGGTCGATGGGCACCGAGAAGTCACCCGGCTTCACCCTGTACTCGCTGTCCGGCCACGTCACCCGCCCCGGACAGTACGAGGCGCCGCTGGGCGTCACTCTCCGCGAACTCCTCGACCTCGCGGGCGGCATCCGCGCCGGCCACGAACTCAAGTTCTGGACGCCTGGCGGATCGTCGACACCGATGTTCACCGCCGACCACCTCGACGTCCCCCTCGACTACGAGGGCGTCAGCGCAGCCGGATCGATGCTCGGCACGAAAGCCGTCCAACTCTTCGACGAGACGACGTGCGTGGTGCGCGCGGTGCTGCGGTGGACCGAGTTCTACAAACACGAGTCGTGCGGCAAGTGCACGCCGTGCCGCGAAGGCACGTACTGGCTGGTCGAGATCTTGCAGCGCATCGAGGACGGGACGGGGACCGAAGCCGACATCGAACTGCTCGCCGAGACCACCGGCAACGTCGTCGGCAAGAGTTTCTGTGCGCTCGGTGACGGCGCGGGCAGCCCGATCACATCGTCGCTGGAGTACTTCCGCGACGAGTATCTCGCGCACGTGCGCGACGGCGGCTGCCCGTTCGACCCGGCGCTCTCGACGGTGTTCCCCAGCGGAGGTGCGGTATGACGGGCACAACGGCCGACCTGGTAACTCTCACGATCGACGACGTCGAGGTCTCAGTGCCCAAAGGCACGCTGGTGATCCGCGCGGCCGAGATGATCGGCGTCGACATCCCCCGCTTCTGCGATCACCCGCTGCTGGCTCCGGTCGGCGCATGCCGACAGTGCCTGGTCGAGATCGAGGGCATGCGCAAGCCGATGGCCTCGTGCACGACGGTGGTCAGTCCCGACATGGTCGTCCGCACCCAGCATTCGTCAGTGGAAGCGGCGTCGGCCCAGCGCGGAGTGATGGAACTGCTGCTCATCAACCATCCACTCGACTGTCCGACCTGTGACAAGGGCGGTGAGTGCCCACTGCAGAACCAGGCGATGTCGGCGGGCAGGCCCGTGTCCCGATTCGGCGGCGTGAAACGGACGTACACGAAGCCGGTCCCCCTCTCGTCGGAGGTGCTGCTCGACCGTGAACGCTGCGTACTGTGTGCGCGTTGCACGCGATTCTCCGAGCAGATCGCAGGCGATCCGCTGATCGAGCTCGCCGATCGCGGTGCCCTGCAGCAGGTCTCGGCCTACGCGGACGATCCGTTCATGTCGTACTTCTCGGGGAACACCGTCCAGATCTGTCCGGTCGGCGCGCTCACCGGCGCCGCGTACCGATTCCGGTCGCGCCCGTTCGATCTGACCTCGTCACCGAGCGTCTGCGAGCACTGTGCGTCCGGCTGCGCTCAGCGCACCGATCACCGTCGCGGACAGGTGTTGCGACGTTTGGCCGGTGACGATCCCGAAGTCAACGAGGAGTGGAACTGCGACAAGGGGCGGTGGGCGCACGCCTACGTCACCGAACGCGACCGGATCACCGCGCCGATGGTGCGCGGCGACGACGGGACACTCGCCGCGACGTCGTGGCCGCATGCGCTCGCGGTGGCCGCGGCGGCACTCGGGTCGGCACGGGTCGGCGTCCTGGTCGGCGGTCGAGCGACGGTCGAGGACGCGTACGCGTACGGGAAGTTCGCACGTGTCACCCTCGGCACGTCCGACGTCGACTTCCGTGCCCGTGCGGAGTCGGCCGAGGAGACCGACTTCCTCGCCGCGCACGTCGCGGGCACGGGAGTCGGCGTCACCTACGCCGACCTCGAAACCGCGCCGGTGGTGGTGCTCGCCGGGTTCGAGCCCGAGGAGGAGTCGCCGATCGTCTTCCTGCGTCTGCGGAAGGCCGTGCGCACCAGCGGGCAGCGCGTGCACACGATTGCCCCGCTGCTCAGCGCGGGTGCACAGAAGCTGTCGGCGACGTTGATCGGCTGCGTCCCCGGCGACGAAGCGCACGCGCTGTGCAGCGGCGACGTCGCCGATCTCCTGGCCGAACCGGGTGCGATCCTCGTGGTCGGCGAACGTCTCGCGGGCAGTCCGGGCGCGTTGACTGCGGCAGTCCAGTCGGGCGCACGCCTCGCCTGGATCCCGCGCCGCGCGGGTGAACGCGGAGCCCTCGACGTCGGTGCGGCGCCCAATCTGCTGCCCGCGGGTCGCCCGGTGTCGTCGGAGAGGGCACGCACAGAGATCGGCGCGGTCTGGGGCGCCGAGATCCCCACGGGGCCGGGCCGGTCGACGTCGCAGATCCTGCACGCGCTCACGGCGGGTGACCTGGACGCCGTCGTCGTGGGCGGCGTCGGACTGGACGACCTGCCCGATCCGGCGGCCGCCGCCGACGCGCTCCGGGCCGCGTCTTTCGTGGTGAGTCTGGAACAGCGCGAGTCGGCGGTGACCGCTCTCGCCGATGTGGTGCTGCCGGTCGCCGCCGCCCCGGAGAAGGCTGGCACGTTCGTCGACTGGGAGGGACGTCCGCGGCCGTTCGCGGCGGCGCTGTCCGCCGAGGCGGGAAGCGTCCCGCTGTCGGATCATCGGGTGCTGCACGCACTCTCCACCGAGATGGGCACCGACCTGAACTGTGACGACGCCGCGGCGATCCACGACGAGTTCGGCCGGGTCGGCGCGTGGGACGGTCCCCGCCACACCGCCGAGTCGGTGGCCGCAGTGGCGCGGTCCGACCGCGGCGCCGGGCACGCGGTGCTCGCCTCCTGGCGGATGCTCCTCGACCTCGGTCGCATGCAGGATGGCGAACCGTATCTGGCCGGGACGACACGGCCGCCGGTCGCGCGACTGTCGTCGGCCACCGCCGACGAGATCGGTGTCGCCGACGGCCAGTCGCTCACAGTGTCGACCGAGCACGGCCGCATCACCCTGCCGCTCGCGGTCACCGAGATGACCGACGACGTCGTCTGGCTGCCGATGAACTCCCCCGGATCACAGCTGTATCCGACGCTGCGCGCCCGGCCGGGCGACACCGTCGTCATCGGGAGCGCGCAATGATCGCGGCCACCGACTATCCGACGCTCGCCGACTTCGGGTACGACCCGTGGTGGCTGATGCTCGCGAAAGCCGTCGGCATCTTCGTGTTCCTCGTCGTGACGGTCCTCGCCGGGATCCTGATCGAACGCAAGATCATGGCGCGCATGCAGAGGCGGCTCGGCCCCAACCGTCTCGGCCCGGGCGGTCTCCTCCAGTCGTTGGCCGACGGGGTGAAGCTCGCGTTGAAAGAGGGGCTGACCCCTGCGGGCGTCGACAAGGTGATCTATCTGTTGGCGCCGATCATCGCGGTGGTCCCGGCGATCACCGCGTTCGCCGTCATCCCGATGGGCCCGCAGGTCTCGGTGTTCGGGCACGTCACCCCGTTGCAGCTAACCGACCTCCCGGTCGGTGTTCTCTATGTCCTGGCGATCACGTCGATCGGTGTCTACGGCATCATCCTGGCCGGGTGGGCGTCGAGTTCGACGTATCCGCTGCTCGGCGGTCTACGGTCGACGGCCCAGGTCATCTCGTACGAAATCGCGATGGGACTCTCGTTCGCGTCGGTCTTCCTGATCTCGGCGACCATGTCGACGTCGGAGATCGTCGGCGGACAACGACACCACTGGTATCTCCTGCTGGTTCTGCCGTCGTTCGTGATCTACCTGATCTCGATGGTCGGCGAGACCAATCGTGCCCCGTTCGATCTCCCCGAGGCCGAGGGGGAACTCGTCGGCGGGTTCCACACCGAATACTCGTCGCTCAAGTTCGCGATGTTCATGCTCGCCGAGTACGTCAACATGGCGACCGTGTCGGCGCTGGCCACCACGCTGTTCCTCGGCGGCTGGCAGGCGCCGTGGCCGATCAGCGTGTGGGACGGCGCGAACTCCGGCTGGTGGCCGCTGCTGTGGTTCACCGCGAAGATGTGGTGCTTCCTGTTCATGTTCTTCTGGCTGCGGACGGCGCTTCCGCGGCTGCGCTACGACCAGTTCATGAACCTCGGCTGGAAGGTGCTCATCCCGGTCGCCCTCGGCTGGGTGATGGTGGTCGGCGTGATCGATCAGGCCACCCGCGGACAGTCCGATCTGGTGACATCGTTGATCCTCGCAGCCGCCGGCGTCTGCGTCACCGCGCTGCTCATCTACGCGATCAGCCGGCTGAGCCGTCCGCGCCCTCCAGACTCCGCGCCCCGCCGGCCGGACGGGCTCGAGCCGTTCGATCCGATGGCAGGCGGATTCCCCGTCCCGCCCCTTCCCGGTCAGACCCTGCCCGACCATCCTCTCGAGAAGACACTCGCCGTCGATCAGAAGGGAGCCCCGTGATGCCCGAGATCCCCGACAGACTGAAGCCGGTCGCCGGATTCGGTACGACGTTCGCGTCGATGTTCCGTACGCCGATCACCGAGCAGTACCCGGAAGAGCGCAAGCCCGCGCCGGCCCGTTCGCACGGCCGACACCAACTGAACCGGTACGACGACGGGTTGGAAAAGTGCATCGGCTGCGAGTTGTGTGCGTGGGCGTGTCCGGCCGACGCGATCTTCGTCGAAGGAGCCGACAACACCGAGGAGGAACGGTACTCGCCCGGCGAACGGTACGGCCGCGTCTACCAGATCAACTATCTGCGTTGCATCGGCTGCGGTCTGTGCATCGAAGCGTGTCCGACGCGGGCTCTCACCATGACCGGCGAGTACGAGATCGTCGGCACCGACCGCGACAGCATGATCTTCGAGAAGGACCAACTACTGGCTCCGCTCAGCGATTCGATGGAGGAGCCACCGCATCCGATGGCCGAGGGCACGCGGCCCGAAGACTACTACCGCGGTGAGGTATGAGCGCGGTTCTCGCCGCGAGCCTGGCGACGACGCCCGGGACGGAAGCGGTCACGTTCTGGATTCTCGGCATCATCGTGGTGATCGGCGCACTCGGCGTCGTCCTCAGCCCGAAGGCCGTGTACTCGGCGGTGTTCCTCGCGATGACGATGATCATCTTCGCGGTCTTCTACGTGATGCAGGGCGCACTGTTCCTCGGGGTCGTCCAGGTGGTCGTGTACACGGGCGCGGTGATGATGCTCTTCCTGTTCGTGTTGATGCTGATCGGTGTCGACTCGTCGGACTCCCTCGTGGAGGCCGTCCGCGGCCAGCGTCTCGTCGCGATCGGCCTCTCACTCGGTTTCGGTGTGCTGTTGGTCGCGGCGATCGGGTCGGCGTCCATGGCCCCGTTCGTCGGCGCTCCTGATCTGAGCGACGGCACGGCTCCCGGCGGCGGCAACGCCAACATTCGGGCGCTCGCCGAGATCATCTTCGTCCGCTATCTGTGGGCGTTCGAGCTGACCGGTGCGCTGTTGATCACGGCGACGCTCGGCGCGATGGTCCTCGCCCACCGCCGAAGGACCGGGCCCGTTCGAGGCCAGCGCGAACTGTCCGTCGAGCGTTTCCGGCACGGCGGTCACGTCACGGGGCTCCCGGCGCCCGGCGTGTACGCCCGCCACAACGCGGTCGACATTCCCGGCCGTCTCCCCGACGGGAGCCCGTCCCGCCTCTCGGTGAACAACCGCCTGACGCCGCGGGCCCTGACCGAGGCGGGGCACGCTCTCCCCGCCGCCGACCCACCACCAGCGTCGAGAACACCGCAGTCGAACACCTCGCAGTCGAACACCTCGGAGCGAGCGGAGCCGAGATCGTGAATCCCGCCAACTACCTCTATCTCGCCGCGATCGTCTTCGCGATCGGTGCTGCGGGAGTCTTGTTGCGCCGCAACGCGATCGTCGTGTTCATGTGCATCGAGTTGATGTTGAACGCGGCCAATCTGGCGTTCGTCACGTTCGCTCGCATGCACGGCAGCTTCGACGGCCAGGTGATCGCGTTCTTCACGATGGTGGTGGCCGCGGCCGAAGTGGTGATCGGGCTCGCGATCATCATGACGATCTTCCGTACCCGCCGTTCCGCTTCGGTGGACGACGCAGACTTGTTGAGGCGGTGACGGCATGGACCAGTCGCTGACCGGCCATCTGCTCTGGTTGATTCCGGCTCTGCCCGCGGTCGGCGCCGCATCGGTGTTGATCGCCGGTCGTCGGACGCGGGCGTGGGCGCACCTGCTGACTACGACGCTCGTCTCGGCGTCCGCGGTGCTCGCGATCGTCATGTGGATCGCGATGATCGGTCGGGGCGGGCCGGACAAGGCCGCGACGAGCGAGCTGTACTCATGGGTGCCGGTCGGCGAGCTCCGAGTCGGTTTCGGAATGACGCTCGACCAGTTGTCGATGTGCTTCGTGCTGCTGATCACGGTGGTCGGATCGCTGATCCACGTCTACTCGATCGGCTATATGCGGGACGACCCGGACCGCTACCGCTTCTTCGCCTACCTGAATCTGTTCGTGGCGGCGATGCTGGTGCTGGTCTTGTCGAACAACTATCTCGGCCTGTATCTCGGTTGGGAGGGCGTCGGTGTCGCGTCGTACCTGTTGATCGGTTTCTGGCAGGACAAGCCGTCGGCCGCGACCGCGGCGAAGAAGGCGTTCGTGATGAACCGGGTCGGCGACATGGGTCTGGCGATCGCGATGATGTTGATGTTCTCGACGTTCGGGTCGGTGAACTTCGACGATGTGTTCGCGTCGGCGTCGTCGGCGAGCGAGGCGACCGTCACCGGTATCGGTTTCATGCTGCTGTTGGCGGCGTGCGGCAAGTCGGCGCAGGTGCCGTTACAGGCATGGCTGGGTGACGCGATGGAGGGCCCGACCCCGGTGTCCGCGCTCATCCACGCGGCGACGATGGTCACCGCGGGCGTCTATCTGATCACTCGGTCCGGGCCGCTGTTCGATCTCGCGCCGAACGCCCAGACCGGGGTGGTGGTGGCCGGCGCCGTGACGTTGCTGTTCGGTGCGATCGTCGGCTGCGCGAAGGACGACATCAAGAAGGCGCTCGCGGCGTCGACGATGAGTCAGATCGGGTACATGGTGTTGGCGGCGGGGCTCGGACCGGCCGGCTATGCGTTCGCGATCATGCATCTGCTGGCGCACGGGTTCTTCAAGGCCGGACTGTTCCTCGGAGCCGGGTCGATCATGCATGCGATGAATGACGAGACCGACATGCGGCGGTTCGGCGGACTGTGGCGGGTCATGCCGATCACGTTCGTGACGTTCGGTCTCGGGTATCTCGCGATCATCGGGATCCCGCCGTTCTCCGGGTTCTTCTCCAAGGATTCGATCATCGAAGCGGCGGTCGCGGAGGGCGGCGCCCGCGGGGTTGTGCTCGGCGGCGCGACGATCCTCGGCGCGGCGATCACCGCGTTCTACATGACCCGCGTCATGGTGATGACGTTCTTCGGACCTCGACGGTGGCGGAGCGATGCCGAGGGCGGAGCCCCGCATCCGCACGAGTCGGGCGGTTCGATGACAGCGCCGATGATCGCGTTGGCGGTCGGTTCGGTCGCGGCCGGCGGCCTCCTGGCGATCGGCGGGACGTTGAAGGACTGGCTCGCCCCGGTCGTGGGAGAGGCGCCCGAACACGAGGGCGGCGTGCCCGCGTGGGCAGTCACGGTGATCGTGCTGGTCTGCGTCGTCGCGGGTGCGGCGATCGCGTGGGCAAAGTACGGTCGTGCGCCGATCCTGGAGACGGCGCCGGACGACGTGTCCGCACTGACGCTGGCGGCGCGCGCCGACCTGTACGGCGACGCGTTCAACGAGAAGGTGATCGTCGGGCCGGGCACTGCCGCGACGTCCGCTCTGGTCGTCGTCGACGATCATGGTCTCGGCGCTGTCCCGTCCGGTATCGGCACCGCGGTGACCGAGGTGTCGGAAGTGACGAGGCGGGCGCAGAACGGGTTCGTCCGGTCGTATGCGTTGTCGATCCTGGCGGGGACCGTGGTGATCGCCGCTCTCACATTGGTGGTGAACGTACTGTGACGATGCCCTGGCTCACCGTGTTGTGGCTCCTGCCTGCCGTCGCGTCGGGCGTCGTCATGTTCTTACCGGCCGACCGCGCGGCGCAGGTGAAGACGACGGGTGTCGGCGCGTCGTTGATCGTGCTGGTGTGGGCGGTGATCGTCGCGTTCCGTTTCGACTCGAGCGGCGACCGGTTTCAATTGGTCGAGGACACCAGTTGGATTCCGGAGTTCGGCGCGCGCTACTCGCTCGCTCTCGACGGCCTGGGTCTCGCGTTGATCTTGTTGACGGCGGCGCTCACTCCGCTCCTGTTGATCGCCGGGTGGCGGGACGCCGACGGTGCCGATAGGCCGCGGGACACCGACGGTGTCGATGGCGCGACGAGCGGGAAGTCCGTCCACATCTATGTGGCGTTGCTTCTCGCCGTCGAGGCGATGGTGTTGATGAGTTTCGTCGCCACGGACGTTCTGCTGTTCTACATCTTCTTCGAGGCGATGCTCGTCCCGATGTACTTCCTGATCGGCGGTTTCGGCCCGACCGGCCCCGGTGTCCGGCCTGCACGTTCGCGCGCCGCGGTCACGTTCCTGCTCTACAACCTGCTCGGCGGCCTCGTGATGTTGGCCGCGGTGATCGGCTTGTATGTGGTGGCAGGCGATTTCGACTTCATCGCGATCTCCTCGGGGGTCGCCGACGGGTCGTTCGACATGTCGGCGACGACGCAGAATCTGCTGTTCGGCGGGTTCGTGTTCGCGTTCGCGGTGAAGGCGCCGGTGTGGCCGTTGCACACGTGGCTGCCGAACGCCGCGGTGTCGACGACGCCGGCCGCCGCCGTGATGATGATGGCGGTGATGGACAAGGTCGGCACCTTCGCGATGCTGCGGTTCTGTGTCGGCCTGTTCCCGGACGCTTCGTCGACGTTCGCGCCACTGTTGTGCACGCTCGCCGTGATCAGCATCGTGTACGGCGCAGTCATGGCGATCGGGCAGCGCGACGTGATGCGGTTGATCGCGTACACGTCGATCTCGCATTTCGGGTTCATCGTCCTCGGCGTCTTCGCGTTGACGGCGCAGGGCCAGAGCGGGTCCGCTCTCTACATGGTCAACCACGGGGTGTCGACGGCGGCACTGTTCCTGATCGCCGGGTTCCTCGTCAGCAGACGCGGCAGTTCCCTGATCGCCGACTACGGCGGCGTCCAGAAGATCGCGCCCGTCCTGGCCGGGACGTTCCTCGTCGCCGGGCTCGCCACGTTGTCGCTGCCGGGTCTCGGACCGTTCATCAGCGAGTTCCTGGTGTTGATCGGAGCGTTCACGCGCTACCCGGTCGCCGGGATCATCGCGTCGATCGCGCTCGTCCTGTCGGCCGTCTACATCTTGTGGACCTACCAGCGGATGATGGGTGGTCCGGTACGGGAATCGGCGTCGCCGATCACCGATCTGGGAGTCCGGGAAAAGGTGGTCGTGGTGCCGTTGATCGCCGCACTCGTCGTTCTCGGCTTCTATCCGCGGTTGATTCTGGACTTCGTGAATCCGACCGTCGACATCAGTGTCTCGACCGTGCACGGAGGTGACCGATGATTGCGACCGTCGACGTCGTCGCGCTCGAAGCGCCGAGCATCGACTATTACCGGCTCTCGCCGATGCTCGTCGTGTTCGGTGTCGCCGTGGTCAGCGTCCTGGTGGAAGCGTTCGTGTCGTCGCGCGTCCGCTACCGGACGCAACTGTCGCTCACGTGCGTGGGACTCGTCGCGGCAATGGTCGCGCTCGGTTTCGTCGCCGCCACCGCGTCCGGTGATTCGGCTGCCGCCCGCTCGTTGATGAACGGAGCGGTCCTCGTCGACGGGCCGGGACTGTTCGTGCAGGCGGTGGTGCTCGTCGTGGCGCTCAGCGCGGTCGCGTTCATGGGCGAGCGACGACTCGACCGGGTGTGGGCATCCGTCGAGGTCCGTACCGCCGCGGGCGAGCGGATCGCGGTCGGCGGCGGGCCGGACGAGGTCGCCGACGTTGAGGACGCCGACCTGGCGGCGGACGCGTTCACGCCGTCGGGCGCGACGGTGCCCGGTTCGGCCGACGAGCTCGCCGCGGGCCGCGCCGGCTTCTTGACGACCGAGGTGTATCCGCTGACGTTGTTTGCGGTCGGCGGCATGATGCTGTTCGGGTCGTGCGGAGATCTGCTGACCATGTTCATCGCGCTGGAGGTTCTGTCGCTGCCGCTGTACGTGTTGTGCGGGTTGGCGCGGCGCCGCCGATTGTTGTCGCAGGAGGCGTCGCTCAAGTACTTCCTGTTAGGTGCCTTCTCATCGGCGATCTTCCTGTTCGGCACGGCGTTCGCGTACGGCGCGAGCGGCTCCCTCTCGTTGCGCGACATCGGTGCCACTCTGTTCGCCGCCGACGAGCGGACGTTCGGCGTCATCGCGTTGTGTCTGATCGCCGTCGGTCTGCTGTTCAAGGTCGGCGCGGTCCCGTTCGGTTCGTGGGTGCCCGATGTCTACCAAGGGGCTCCGACGCCGGTCACGTCGTTGATGGCGTCGGCGACGAAGGCCGCGGCGTTCGGCGCGCTCCTCCGGGTTCTGCATGTCGGTTTCCCGGATCTCGCGGATGTGGCGCGTCCGGCGTTGTGGACGGTCACGATCGCGACCATGGTGATCGCGACGGTGATGGCGGTGACGCAGAACGACGTGAAACGGATGCTCGCCTATTCGTCGGTGAGCCATGTGGGTTTCGCGCTGGTCGGCGCGATCACGATCACCTCGGACGCGGTCGGCGCGACATTGTTCTACGTCGCCGTGTACGCGGTGTCGGCGTTCGGCGGATTCGCCCTGCTCTCAGTGGTGCGGGACGCGGCGGGCCGCGAGGAGTCGGACTTGGCGGCGTGGGCCGGGCTCGGCAGACGGCATCCGCTGGTGGGCGCGATGATGTCGCTGTTGCTGCTGTCGTTCGCGGGCATCCCGTTGACCGGTGGTTTCATCGCCAAGTTCGCGGTGTTCTCTGCGGCGGGCGACGCGGATTCGTGGCCGCTGGTGATCGTCGGCGTCCTGTGCAGTGCGATCGCCGCCTACTTCTACGTTCGCGTGATCGTCACAATGTTCTTCGCCGACCCGCCCACCGACGCGCCGACGGTGATCACTCCGAGCCCGTTGACGACCGTCCCGATCGCGATCAGCGCAGGCCTGACGCTCCTGTTGGGCATCTTCCCCCAATGGCTCCTCGACCTTACCGCCGACTCCACCCACTTCCTCGGCTGAACCCCACTTACCGCAGCCTCAACTCCGTCGTCGCACCCTCACCTACCTTCCCGCAACCTCGACCTGTCTCAGCAGCCTGCGCTCAGGTTGCTACGACGGATTGACGTTGCGACGAGATAGCTGGGGTTGCGTCAGTTCGCTGACGGTGGCACGCGAGAGGCCCTTGTGGTCGTAGTACCAATTGACGCCGAGCCCGAGGACCACGCCGATGGCGAGGCCAATGACGGTCATGACCAGCCCGTGGGTGAGGCCTGCGCTGCCGCGGGCGTCGAAGTAGAGGATCGCGCGGATCGCTTCGTACACCTGGTGCAGCGGCTCGAACGACGCCAGCCAGGCGAAGAAGCCGGGCGCCGCCTGGATGGGCGTCGTCGCTCCTGCGGACGGCAGGCCGAGGAAGATGAACACGAACATGTTGATCAGGAGGCCGATGGTGCCGAACGCCGAGATCACCGCCATTGCCGTGATGCCGACGGCCGACGCCGCGAGTGCGCTGTAGGCCCACAGTGCCCAACCGTGGTCGATCGGCATGTCGAGGGCCGCGGCTATTCCGATGTACGCACCGGAGACGACGAGGCTCGCGGCGACCATGATCGCCCACTTGATGAGCAGAACCGACGTTCTGGTGAGGTCGAGCGATTTCCGCACGATGACGCGGGGGCCGATTTCTGACGCGATGTACCCGAGGCTCGAGTCGACGAGCGAGTTGATGAGCATCGCGCCGGTGAATCCCGCGAGGAGGACGAGGAGCGCGAAGTAGAAGGCCGACAACCCCATCCCGGTGCCTGCCGGCAGCGGGTCGAACGTCGTCGACACGATGTCCACCGGTGATGCGAGAACGGTTGCGGCAGCACCGCTGACTGCCGGCCGCGGAGTCATCGCAGCCGTCTGTTCGGCGACGGCCGCCGTCAGCTGGTCGCCGATCTGCCTGTTCATCTCGGCGAGCGCTTCCTTGCTCAGCGCGGTGACGAGCGAGCTACCCAATGTGCCCGACCTCGGGTTCGTGTACACGATGACCTGGGGCCGCTCGACCGGTGTCGGTGTCATCGCTCCTTCTGCGAGCGCCATCGTCTTTGCGCTGAAGTCGGCGGGCACACGAATGGTGCCGTACACGTCGCCGTCGCGCATCTTCTCCTGCGCGTCCGCCCAACTGAGGTTCTCCAACGAGACTTTGTCGCGGTCGACTTTCTGCTCGACGGTGGTTTGCATCGTGTCGCCGAGGTTCTGCTCGCCCGTCGGACCGGCCGCACCCTGATCTTCGTTGACCACGGCGATCGGAAACGAACTCAGATTCTTGACGGGATCGAGGATGCTGCTCAGGTACAGCCCCGCCATCGCACCCATCGCGATCACCACAGCGATCACCGGCGCGAGCCACAGTTTCCAGGACTTCAGCGCGGCACGTCGTTCGTCGTGTTCGGCGGGTTCGGCGGATGCTGCCTGATCGGCGTCGTCGTCAGTCATGGTCAGAATCGTAGTTGGGGTGGGCCGATGTTTGCCTCAGGTGCGCCGCTCAAGCCGACGGCTCGGGCGGCGCACCTTCACGTCTGCCTACGGGATCGCGACGAATGCCTCGTCTCCGAGCGGACCGAGTTCGATGCGAAGCAGACCCGCGGCATTCTTCGGAATCTCGATGTCGACGTTTCCGGTCGCGGTGCCTCCGTTGTAGAGCTCTCCATCGAGAGCCGGTTCGGGTGTGACCGCCGACGAATCGTACGGCTTGTAGGTGGTCCCGTCGGCGGCGACGAACGCCACGGAGACGAAGTCCGCGTAACTGGACTCGTCGCCGGTGTAGGTCACGGTCAGGTTGACCAGAGCGTAAGCGTTCCCAGGTTTCGGCTCGTCGTTGAACTCATTAGCGGCCATGACCTGATCGGTCGCATCTGCGGTGAAGCCGTTGACGACGACTTTCCACTCGTCCCCGGTCAGCGTTGCGCCGATCTTCGCCGGGTTGTCGCGTGTGCCGACACCGTCGGACTGGGACTGTCCCTCCTCGACGACGGTAGCCGTGTCCGGCGTGAACGCGTCGTCGATCGCGTCGCTGACGACGGTCAGGAACACCACGGCGGCGACGATCGTGCCGATCGCCGAGATGATGATGGCCGAAATCGGCGTCTTCTTCGGTTGTCCCGACTGAAACAGTCCGACGATGCCGAGGATGAAGGCGATCGGCAAGAGCACCCAGCCGACGATCAGGGCTCCGGGGATACACCCGAATACGAATCCGATGATCGCAAAGATCAGTGCGACGAGGCCGACTGTGTTCCGCCGCTTCGGTGTCGGTGGCATCGGCGGCTGGGCATATCCCTGAGGTGAGACGTAACCCTGAGGTGAGACATAACCCTGCGGCGAAGCATAACTCTGCGGTGGGTAATGATCCTGCGGCACCGAAGGACGTTCGGCGTCGTGGTACTGGTCGAAGGACGGGTCCGGGGAGGAGGGGTCGGGGTTGGTCATCGCAACACTTTCGATTGCTGGAAGGCACCGATGATCATCGGGCTAGTCGGAAACTAACGCGCAGGTACGACATTTCCGCCCCGAGAACCACTCATCGCCCCGCCGTGTCAGCCGAACGAATGACCAGGTGAAACAGGGCTAGTCGATCGTCATCTCCCCCGCGATCGCCGAGATCTCCCGCGCCAGCGCACGGTCCTTATCGGTGACGGTGTCCTCGGCGTCATGCGTGATAAGGGTCAGCCCAACCTTGGGATACCGAAAGTCGATGTCCGGGTGGTGATTGGCGGCTTCCGCCGCGGCCACGACGCGGGTCACGAAGTCGAGGCCCCGCACCATCGAGCCGGTTGCGAAGGTGGCGACGAGTCCATCTGAGGTCTCACGCCACCGCTGATCGGTTGCAGATCCTGAAGTGTCCATACTTCGACCCTGCCACTGTAAAGGTATGGAGCAACACCCCTTGACCGGGACGGTTGCGACGACCGATTCATCGCATGGGGGCTCACCGCGACTACCGTTGCGGATACGATCGGCCGACGCATCGGATGTCGGAATCGGTCGTGCGACGAACAGGAGCTGCAGATCGATCATCAGACGAGTCCCGCCATCGTGTGGTTCCGCCGCGACCTGCGCGTCCACGATCTGCCGACGCTGTCGGCTGCGGCGGCGGACGCCGAGAGCGCGGCAGCAGTGTTCGTGTTCGACAGCCGCGTCGCGCGTCCCTGCCCCCGCACCGACTTCTTCCTCGCGTGCCTGGCCGAGCATGATCGTGCGCTTGAGAACCGGCTGATCATCCTCGACGGCGACCCGGCCGTCGTGCTGCCGAAACTCGTCAATCGGCTCGGCGCGGGGTCTGTGCACGTCTCGGCCGACTTCTCCCCATACGGTGCCCGTCGTGACGAGCGTGTCGAACGGGCACTCGGCGACACGCCATTGGTGCGGACCGGTTCGCCGTACGCCGTCGCACCGGGGCGCATCCGCAAGGCCGACGGCGGCGAGTACCGCGTCTTCGGCCCCTATCAGCGGGCGTGGCACGACCACGGGTGGCGCTCGCCCGCATCGACGGACGCCTCGACAGTGGCCTGGATCGACCCGGCGGACTTCGGCGAACGAAATCCGCTGCCCGCACTGACCGCGGACCCGAAGACGGCTCCCGGAGAAGACGCCGCCCTGCGGCGCTGGACGCAGTTCCGAGATGCGCTCGACGGTTATGCAGGCGATCGCGATCGACCCGATCTGGACCGCACTAGCAGACTGTCCGCGTATCTGAAGGCCGGGTGCCTGCATCCGAGGACGTTGCTTCACGACCTGCGTGACAGGTCGGACACCGACGCGTCGAAGTTTCGCAGCGAATTGTGCTGGCGGGAGTTCTACGCCGACGTCCTGTACCACCGGCCTGACACGGCCTATGAGAATTTCGACGAGCGGTTCGCGCGCCTGCCCTACGATTCCGGACCGGAGGCGGACGCCGCGTTCCGCGCCTGGCGCGACGGCCGTACCGGCTACCCGATCGTCGACGCCGGGATGCGCCAGCTCGCTGCCGAGGGCTGGATGCACAATCGGGTTCGCATGATCGTCGCGTCGTTCCTCACCAAGGACCTCCACCTCCCGTGGCAGTGGGGCGCCCGCCACTTCATGGACCTGCTCATCGACGGCGATCTCGCGTCCAATCAGCACGGATGGCAGTGGGTGGCTGGTTCGGGTACCGACGCCGCACCGTATTTCCGTGTGTTCAACCCGACCCTGCAGGGCGAAAAGTTCGATCCGGACGGCGCCTACATCCGGCGCTGGATCCCCGAACTGCGGGCAGTCCCCGGACGCGAGGTCCACCGCCTTCGACACGACCGCCCAAACGACTACCCCGCGCAGATCGTCGACCACGCGGCCGAGCGCCTCGATGCGCTCGACCGCTGGACCGAGCTCAAGAACTGACCGTGCACAGCGGGCGGATGTCACGGAATCCGCCGGTCACCGGAGACGTCAGCATGAGGCACGAGTTGTAGCCTTGGCGTTCGACGACCGTCCGGATCTGCTTCCACGTCGAGCTATCCACCGACCCCTTCCGCGACAGGACGAATCCGGAGACGCGGCCCGGGTCGCCCACGAACGCCCACGAGTAGTCGTCCGCGATGTGCGCGACCAGGTAGTTGCTCGGTCCGTCGACTCGGTTCTGTCCCGGAACGCTCGGGAACGACACGTGCAGAGATGCGGGTCCGTTGACCCTCGCGCGCCCCAGAATCGACCGCTTCTGGCCGGTCACCGTGGTGCAGGAGTTCTGCACGCGAACAGTGCGACTGTCGATGAGCGAATACTTCGCGGTGGTGTCCCGTACGCAGTCGATGTTGTACGGCGCAGGATTGGCGGCCAACTGGTGCCATGTGCCCAGATAGCGCTCGAGGTCGACGCGTGGCACGGGACGCAGCGGTGCGGCGTCGGCGGGAGCGGCGACGGGCAGGACTGCGGCGAACGACGCTGCGGCGACCGCGGCAACCATGAGACGACGGAACATGAGACTCTCTCCAATCACAGATGACACGTACGAGGGTGATTCGGAGCGCCTCGGAGATCGGATGGGTGACGCCCCACTAGTCTTCGCGTGCGTGGGCAGCGTCGCATCCCGTCGCCAGGAGTACGTGGCTGCGCGGCGAGAAGGTCGACGTCGAGAATGCTCACGGCCGGATGGTTCGGCGCGGAGGCGTGTAACTTCGCTCCCGTGCGTCTACTTCTCCTGTCCCTCGGTGACGGGGCGCTCGTGCGCTTCGTCACCGCCGCGACCGGGCGGCCCCCGCGCGAGGTGACGATCGGCCACGTGATTGGGGCCGGTCGAGAACTGCTGGTCGACAGAGGCTTCCGGGTGATCGACTTCGCGGCGTCGCCGGACGAGGTCGACGCGGTGTACGTCGGCGGCGGCAATACGTTCGCCCTCTGGCACGAGCTCACCGAATCGGGCACGGCCGCGCTACTCGACGAACGGGTCCGCGCCGGTCTCCCCTACATCGGACTCAGCGCGGGCTCGGTGATCGCAGGCCCCGACATCGAACCCGCAGGCCTGCTCGACGACCCCGCCGACGCGCCGGGTCTGTCGAGCACGGCGGGCTTCGGTTGGATCCCGCAGGTTCCGGTGCCGCACGCGGGCGGGATGCTGCCCGCGTATCCGTCCGCCGTGATCGAGCGGACATTCACCGAGTTCGGGCGCCGTTTCCGTTTGCTCGCGCTCGACGACGATCAAGCACTGCTCGTCGACGACCACGGAACGCGGGTCGTTCCGAGCGTGTGACGTCATATTCCCCGCTCAGGCCCGGCATTGCCTCACCGGTCGATGGTGACTCTGAGCGGGGAACTCGAGGTCAGACTCCGTCCCAATCCCTCGCGAAGATCACCATCCGCACCACGTCCCGGTACCCGCCGCCTGCGTAGAACTCCTCCCGCAGCGTCGCCTCGGTTTCGAAACCGACCTTGCCGTACACGTGAATCGCACCGGCGTTCTCGACGTCGACGAGCAGATACACCTTGTGCAGGTTCAACGTCCCGAATGCGTAGTCCAACACGAGACGCGTCCCAACCTGCGCGTATCCGCGACCTGGTTGCCGGGCGCGACGATGATCTGGAATTCGCACGTCCGATGCAACGGCGAGATGTCGACGAGTTCGACGATCCCGACGTCCGCGCCGTCATCGCTGATGACGAAGCGGCGTGCGGTGACGTCGCCGCGACGACGCTCGAACTGGGTCTGCACGTCCGCCCGAGTGAGATATGGCTCGATGAACCAGTAGCGGGCGGCCGTCGGGTCGCTGAACAGCGAATGCAGAAATTCGGTGTCCGACGCTTCTTGCGCGCGCAGCGTGACCGTCATGACCTCAGGATACCGAGCATCATCCGGTGGCGGGACGCTCACGGACCGAGCCGATCGGCCGCCCGTCCGGGCCGCGCTCCGACGTGCGTATCACCCGAGCGAACTCGGGTACGACACGTGCACACGAGCGGTCGACGCTCCACGTCGCACTTCGCGCACTGTCGGTCGCCGACAGCTCATAGGTGCCGACGAGGCACGGCCGCGGTCCACGCGTTTGACGAATGGTGTCTGCCATGTGGCCCACCGTCAGCATCGCGAACCAGGCGTCCTCGCCGATCATGCTGCCGCCGGGTGATCGTGCCAACGACACGGCCGCCTTCATCGGATCGGACGCGACGAGCTGCGTCGAGACCGGATCGAGTTTGAACTCCAAGACGTGGGACGTACGTGTCTTGGCGCCGGCGGCGGGCACGACGGATGCCGCGGCCCCCGACACCGTGGTGACGACAGCTGCCGTGACCACGGCGATTCGCATACTGGTCTTCTTCACTTTTCAGCCCTCCCCGACTACGACGACGTGCGTCGCCGCGCGGGAGCAAGAGTACGCGACATTTCCCGCGGAGCTCAGCGCCACCCCAGCCCGGGTGCGACGTGCTGGAGGATCCCGTCGATCACGTGCGCGTTGTAGTCGACGCCTAGTTGGTTCGGCACAGTGAGCAGGAGGGTGTCCGCCGCCGCGATCGCCTCGTCGTCACGCAGCTGCTCGATGAGTCGGTCCGGTTCGTCGGCGTACGACCGGCCGAATCGCGCACTGCCGCCGTCGATGTGCCCGACCTGGTCCCGGTCGTCGCCGCGGCCGCCGAAGTATGCGCGGTCCATGTCGTCGAGCAACGGGAAGATGCTGCGGCTCACCGAGACTCGGGGCTCGTGGTCGAACCCGTGCTTGGCCCACTCGTCACGGAAGCGCTGGATCTGTTCGGCTTGCAAACGGTGGAACGGCACCCCGGTGTCTTCGGTCAACAAGGTCGACGACATCAGGTTCATCCCCTGCCGGGCGGTCCACTCGGCCGTCGCCCGCGATCCCGCACCCCACCAGATGCGCTCGCGCAGGCCGTCCGAGTGCGGTTCCACGCGCAGCAGTCCGGGCGGGTTCGGGAACATGGGCTGCGGATTCGGCTGCGCGAAGCCCTCACCCTCGAGGACCTTCAAGAAGACGTCGGTGTGCTTGCGCGCCATGTCGGCGTCGGACTCCGTGTCGTCCGGCACGTATCCGAAGTACTTGTAGCCGTCGATCACCTGCTCCGGTGATCCCCGCGAGATGCCGAGCTGCAGCCTGCCGTCCGAGATGAGATCGGCCGCACCCGCGTCTTCGGCCATGTACAGCGGGTTCTCGTACCGCATGTCGATGACGCCGGTACCGATCTCGATGCTGTTCGTCTTCGCGCCGATCGCGGCCAGCAGAGGGAACGGCGAGCCGAGTTGCCGCGCGAAGTGGTGAACACGAAAGTAGGCGCCGTCGGCGCCGAGTTCTTCGGCGGCAACCGCGAGGTCGATCGACTGGTGGAGGACGTCGGCCGCGGTCCGAGCCTGTGAGCCCGACGCGTCCGACCAATGCCCGAACGACAGGAATCCGATTTTCTTCATATCGACCGTAACCGTACCGCGGTCCGCTTATATTCCCACCCAGCAGAGTTCACCCGCACGCACCTACCCGTCACCAGCCAGGCGCGCCATCACATCACGCCATCCGCGCTCGGCATGCGAGTCGACGTCGGCGAACACCGACTCCAGGAGGTCAAGTTGAGCGCCGGTGAGTCGCGACTCGAGCGCCGCGCCCGCCGCCGACGTCGACAGGCGACGAATCCGTCCGTCGTGCGGATCGCTTCTGATCGTCACGAATCCGAGAGCTTCCAACTCCCTGATCGGGCGATTGAGCGCCTGCTTGGAGACGTCGAGGACAGCTACCAGCGAGCCCACGGAGATGCCGGGTTCGCGCTGGACGAAGTAGAGGATGCGATGGTGGGCGCGCCCGAGGTCGTACTCGGCGAGGATCTGGTCCGGCAACGACGTAAAAGAGCGGTAGCCGAAGTACAGCGCCTCGACAGCCCGTCGAAGTTCCGCCTCGCGGTTTGAGTCAACCATATTGACCTATCTTGCGTTCGAGCCCACACTTGTATCAACAGTGTTGACCCATATGTGGAGGTTCCGGAGTGTTCTCGCAGCGTATCGAAGGTCTCCGACCGTCGCCGATCCGTGCGATCCTCGACGTGATCGACCGGCCCGGCATGATCTCGTTCGCCGGCGGTCTCCCCGCGACCGACACCCTCCCGCAGCTCTCTGGCGTCGTGCCGGCGTCGACCCTCCAGTACGGCCCGACTGAAGGCGAACCCGAACTGCGGGCGGCGGTGTCTCGGCAACTGCGCGGACTGGGCGTGGACGCTCCCCCGGATCGCGTCATGATCCTCAGCGGGAGTCAGCAGGGCATCGACCTCGCAGCGAAGCTCTTCGTCGACCCGGGGACCCCCACGGCCGTCGAGTACCCGACCTACCTCGCCGCACTCCAGGTGTTCCGCTTCTATGGCGCGCGATTCGTCGACCTCGCCGACCCCGACAGTGCGCGGACAGCCCTGGCGTACGTCGTGCCAACGTTCGCCAACCCGACCGGCGCGTGCGCGTCCGACGCCGAGCGCGATCGACTCGCCGCACGATGTCTACGGGACGGGACCGTGCTGTTCGAAGACGACCCGTACCGCGATCTCGTCTACGACACCTGCGATCGCACGCCGATCGCGGCCCGCATGGGCGGCAGTTCATGGATCTACCAGGGCTCGTTCTCCAAGACGTTCGCGCCGGGACTGCGCCTCGGGTTCATCGCGGCGTCCGATGACCTCTTCGACAGACTCGTCATGGTCAAGCAGGCGACAGACCTGCACACCTCCCGGCTGTCGCAGCACATCGTGCTCGACGCCGTCACCGATCCGGGGTGGGGAGCGCGCCTGGACCGTCTCGCCGACTTCTACCGCTCCCGGCGGGATGTCTTCGACGATGCGTTGACCCGACACTTCGGCGATCTCGCCACTTGGGAGACACCGAGGGGCGGGCTCTTCTTCTGGCTCCACCTCACTCGGAACGTCGACACGCGAGGGCTGCTCGACGCCGCGATCGAACGTGGCGTCGCATTCATGCCCGGTGAGGAGTTCTCTCCGGACCGACCGAGCATCGGGACGATGCGGCTGAACTTCAGCCACGCCGACACAGACCAGACGGACCGCGGCCTCGGGATCCTCGCGGACCTCCTGCGTTCCTGACACGAAGGTTGCACGACCATCGGGGTATCGTTTCCCCGGTTGTAGAGCCATCGACCGTCAGGAGTAGCCCGCAGTGCAGGCACCGGTGTCCCGTCTCGTCGACGGACCAGTCATCACCGCGCTGCGGAGTCCTCGCCTCCTGACTCGGGAGACGCTGGCCGGTGTAGTGACCGCGCTCGCGTTGATCCCCGAAGCGATCTCGTTCTCGATCGCCGCAGGCGTCGATCCTCGGATGGGGTTGTTCGCGTCCTTCACGATGGCGGTGTCGATCTCCATCGTCGGCGGACGCCCCGCCATGATCTCGGGCGCCGCCGGATCCACCGCACTCGTGATCGCACCCGTCGTCCGCGATCACGGCATCGACTACCTGTTGGCGACCGTCATTCTCGCGGGTGTCCTGCAGATCGTGTTCAGCGTGTGCGGGGTCGCGAAACTGATGCGGTTCATTCCGCGCAGTGTGATGGTCGGCTTCGTCAACGCTCTCGCCATTCTGATCTTCTCCGCGCAGGTCCAGCACATGCTGAATGTTCCGTGGATGGTGTATCCGATGATCGCGGCCGGACTCGCCATCATCGTCGGGCTGCCGAGACTCACCACCGTCGTGCCGTCACCGCTCATCGCGATCATCGTGTTGACGGCCGTCGCGATGGCCTTCGGCGTCGGCGTGCCAACAGTCGGCGACGAGGGCGAGCTCCCCAGTTCCCTACCGCAGTGGTTGATCCCCGACGTCCCGTTCGACCTCCAGACGTTGCAGATCATCGCCCCGTACGCGGTCGGCATGGCGCTCGTCGGTCTGCTCGAGTCACTGATGACCGCGAAACTGGTCGACGACATCACCGACACCCACTCGAACAAGACTCGTGAGGCCTGGGGCCAGGGTGTCGCGAATGTTGTCACCGGCTTCTTCGGCGGGATCGGCGGCTGCGCCATGATCGGCCAGACGATGGTCAACGTGAAGACGGCGGGCGCGCGCACCCGCATCTCGACGTTCCTGACCGGTGTGGCGCTGCTGGTGCTCGTCGTCGGGTTGGGCGACATCGTCGGGCAGATCCCGATGGCTGCGCTCGTCGCCGTCATGATCATGGTCTCGGCGACCACGTTCAACTGGCACAGCATCCGTCTGTCCACCCTCCGCCGGATGCCGAAGAGCGAGACGGCCGTCATGGTGATCGCCGTCGTCGCGACCGTCGTCACCAGCAACCTCGCGATCGGCGTCATCTCGGGCGTCGTCGTCGCGACTCTGCTGTTCGTGCGGCGAGTCGCCCACTTCACCGAGGTCACGCACGCCGACAGTGTCGACGACGGCCAGGCCGTCCGGACCTACCATGTGCGCGGCGAACTGTTCTTCGCCTCCAGTAACGACCTCGTCTACCAGTTCGACTACGTCGACGATCCCGAACGCATCGTCATCGATCTCGCCGACACACACGTGTGGGACGCATCGACGGTCGCCGCGCTCGACGCCATCGAGGCGAAGTACCACGCCAAGGGCAAGCAGGTGGAGATCGTCGGATTGAACCAGCCGTCCGCCGAACGCCGCGACCGCCTGTCCGGCCAGTTAGGCGAAGGCTGAGCCCCTACGTTCCTTGCCGGACCGCGTCGAAAGGGAGGTTGCCGCTCACCCGGGCTTCGATCGCCGCCCTGGTGAACTCTTTGGCACGACGGGCAGCGTCGAGGACACCCGCGCCCTTCGCGAGTTCGGCGGTGAGGGCCGCAGCCAGCGTGCAGCCTGCGCCGGAGACCCGTTCGCCACCGATCTTCGGTGCGCGCAGCACGGTCACATCCTGACCGTCGAACAGAACGTCGACCGCCTCGTCGCCCGGTAGTTCGACCCCGCCTTTGGCCAGCACGTACCGGGGTCCGTGCTCGGCGATCCGTCGCGCGGCTTCAGCGAGTTGGTCGACGGTGGTGATCTCGTCCATCCCCGACAGAGTCTGCGACTCGAACAGGTTCGGGGTGACGACGGTAGCGTGTGGCAGCACTTTCGCCCGCAGCGCTTGATCGGTGTCGAGGGCCGCACCGGGCTCCTGCCCCTTACAGATCAGCACCGGGTCGAGGACCACGTGCCGCCAGGGCTGCGCCGCCAACGCATCGGCAACGACATCAATGGTGGCTGGTGTGCCGAGCATTCCGATCTTGACGACGTCGAGATCGTATGCGCTCGTCGCTGCCTCGATCTGGTCGGCGATGACGGCCGGTTCGATCGGCACGAACCGGTGACCCCACCCGTTCTTCGGATCGAACGACACGATGCACGTGATGGTGCCGAGTCCGAACGCGCCCAGCGTCTGGAAGGTCTTGAGGTCGGTCTGGATACCGGCGCCGCCGGTCGCTTCCGAGCCGGCGATCACATATGCGAAGTCAACCACGGTTATCGAAAATACCCTCTTCGAGCACCACGTCGTCACTCAGCGGCCTCGTGATCGACCACCGCTGCGTGAATCGGCACACCGACATGCGCCACGCGCCGTCGGAGAAGCGGTACTCGTCGTCGTATTCTCCGATGCTCACGGTCTCGGTCCGCTCGATCGTGTTCACCTGACGGAACCGCAACGACCAGCGGCCGACCGCGGTGTCGTGCGCCGTCAACTCGATCATCGGGTGCGTGCCGTGGTGCATGTCGAGCACCGCGTACCGCCCGTCGACTTTGCGGCACGCAATGGTGCGGAAGATGTCCACCATCGGCTTCACGTCATCGAATCTGCCGAGGGGCCCGTAGTCGATCACCGCACCGTCGGCGATGAACGACGCCGCGAACCCGTCCGGGTCTTTGGCGTCGCAGGCTCGCCAGTAGCCGTGTTTGAGGCTCTTGATCGACTCGATCGCCTCGAGTGCTGCGATCCGGTCGTCGTTGGTCAGCATGCCTCCCGTTCTACACGGCGGCGGTGAGCGTGACGCGGACGGGACCCGTGAGCGCCATAGGCTGAACTCGGCGACAATTCTCGCCTGGTCCGATAGGTTCACGAAATGGCCACCGCACACACGCCGGAGCGCGTCGAAGGTCGCCGGGCGTGACGTCGCAACGCACCGCCGGTCGGCTCAGTCGCCGCATCGTCGCAGGTTACGCGGCCGGCAGCGTCGGGACGGGCGGCTTCGGGGTCCTGCCTGGGCTGGTGCTCGCGTACTACCTCACCGACACCCTCGGGGTCGCCGCCCTCGTCGCGTCGATCGTCGTCGTGGTTCCCAAAGCGGTCGACGTCGTCGTCAACCCGGTCATCGGTGCGATCAGCGACCGCCATGCTGCGACGGCGGGCACCCGCACTGGGTTGATGTGGTTCGGTTCGGCCGCACTCGTGCCGACGTTCGTTCTGACGTTCGCGACTCCGACCGGATTCGGCCCCGCGGCTTCCGCCGTCTGGGTCCTGCTGTTCTTCACCGCGGGAGCGATCGCGTACGCATGCTTCCAGGTCCCGTACATCGCGTTGCCCGCCGAACTCACCGACGGGTACGACGAGCGGACCCGCCTCATCTCGGTCCGTATCGCGGTGTTGGCGTTGACGATCCTCATCGTCGGTGCGGGGGCGCCCGCGATCCGGGACGCATTGGGCGGCGGAGCCGTCGGATACCTAGTCATGGCGGTCGCGGCCGCGACCCTCATCGCGGCAGGGATGGTCGCCGCCACCTCGTTCGCGGCGACCGGTACTCGCGCGCGACCCGTCGTCGACGATGCTCGCGTCCACCACCGCGACGCGTTCACCGCGGTGCGCGAGAACGCCCACTACCGGATCCTCCTGACGGTCTTCGTCGTACAGGCGTTGGCAAGCGCGGTGATGCTCGCGGGCGCGCAGTATATGGCGACGTACGTACTGGACGACTCGGCCGCGTTGACCTATCTGTTCGCGGCGCTCGTCGGGCCCGCGCTCCTCGTGATGCCGGTGTGGGTCCGGGTCGGTGCCCGTTACGGCAAACGTGTCGCGTTGATCGTCGCGTCGCTGCTATTCGGTGTCGCCGCGCTCGGGCTGGCCGGAGCGATGACCGCGCCGGGGCCGTGGATCTTCGGGTTGGTCGCTGTCGCCGGGATCGGCTATGCGGGCATGCAGACGTTCCCGCTCGCGATGCTCCCCGATGTGATCGACGAGGTGTCCACCGCGCGCGGTCGCGACCAGGGCGGCGCGCTATCGGGACTGTGGACCGCGGGCGAGACGCTGGGGCTGGCGCTCGGTCCCGGTGCATACCTGCTCGTACTCGCAATGACCGGTTTCGTCTCGTCGACCGGCGACGAGACGAAACCCCAGAGCGACACGGCCGTCGCCGGCATCGCAGGCGGATTCTCGCTCCTGCCCGCAGTCCTGGTCGCGGTCAGCATCGTCGTACTCCTGCGCTACGAAAGGACACCGAACCGGTGATCACCCCCGATGAGATAGTCGCCGAGCTCCGACGCCTCCGGGCCACGGACGCCCCGACGCACGGTGGACGGATCCTCTCCTACGTCTACGATTCGGGTCTGGCGGCCGTCGACCGGCTCGCCGCCGACGCCGCAGCGCTCGTGCAGCCGGTCAACGGTCTGGACCCGACGACGTTCGGTTCGGTGGCGGCCATCGAACGCGACCTGATCTCGTTCTCGCGCACTGCTTTCGGATCGTCGGACGCGGTCGGCTCGATAACCTCCGGCGGAACCGAGAGTTGCGTCCTGGCGGTTCTGTCGGCGCGCGAATACACGCGCACGCCCGCCGGAGCGGGCAATGTCGTCGTCCCCTCGACGGCTCATGCCGCCTTCGACAAGGCCGGGAAGCTTCTCGGAGTCACGGTGCGCCGCGTGCCAGTGGATCCGACCACCACGCGGGCCGACGTCGACGCGATTGCGGGTGCAATCGACGAGGACACCATACTGCTGGTCGGGTCGGCTCCGAACTATCCGACCGGAACGCTCGACCCGATCGTCGAACTCGGAGATCTAGCCCTACGACGAGGGGTCGGCCTCCACGTCGACGCGTGCCTCGGCGGACTCGCCCTGGCTTGGTGGCCGACGCCGCTGCCCGACTGGGACCTCACGGTGCCCGGCGTCACGAGTCTGTCCGCCGACTTCCATAAGTACGGCTACGCACCGAAGGGCGCGTCCGTACTCCTGCACACCGACCGCGACCGACATCGCGCCGCCTTCTTCGCGACCACCGACTGGCCGGGGTATCCGGTGGTCAACCCCACCCTTCTCGGATCGAAGTCGGCGGCGGGCGCGACCGCCGCGTGGGCCATCACGCGGTACCTCGGCGAGGCCGGGTTCACCCGGCTCGTCGCCGACATCGCGGCCACTGCCGGACGGTTAGTTGACGTCGTCGGCGGCATCGACGGGCTACGTGTCGTCGGCGATCCGACGGGACCGGTGTTCGCCGTCGCGGCCGACCCCGACGCGGCGACGCCGATCGATCCGCATCGCTGGGCCGACGAGGTGGCCGCGCGCGGATTCACGTTGCAGCCACAGCCGGCGTATGTGCAGGCCGACGAGTCGACTCTCGCCGCGAGCACCCACCTGACGATCACGCCCGTGACGTCGGCCGTCGTCGACGAGCTGTCGCACGCACTGCGCGACGGCGCGGACACGGCACGCGGACTCGAACGCTCGGTGGCGCCTGCCGCGTTGCGGGAGCTCGCGGCCGCGTTCGACTCCGGCGCCGTCAGCGTCGACGACGCGCTGACGCTCGACTCCGCCTCCACCGAAGCTGTTCTCGTCGGCGCGGGGATCGATCCGCACACCGATCCGTCCGACGCCGCGGGCTCGCTCGACCTGAGTGCGGTGATCGCCGCCATCGAGTCGCTGCCGAAGCCCGTCACTGCGAAGTTGCTCGCCGAGTTCTTGGCCGCGTACTCGAATCCGGCCCCGTGAACCTGCGACGACCGAGGAGGGGAGACAACGGAAGGGGGACACCAAAAGAGCCCGGCCACCGCTGGTAACCGGGCCCTTCCCGTCAGTCGATGCGGCTCGACCTCCGACGTCTCACAACGAGCGCGAGATGATTTCCTTCATGATCTCGTTGGTGCCGCCGTAGATCAGCTGGACGCGGTTGTCGGCCCACAGGCGGGCGATCGGATACTCGTTCATGTAGCCGTAGCCGCCGAACAGTTGGAGGCAGGTGTCGGCGACCTGCATGGCGCGATCGGTTGTCCACCACTTGGCCATCGCGACGGTCGGGATGTCGAGTTCGCCGCGCAGATGCTTCTCGATGCAGTCGTCGACGAACAGGCGTGCGATGTGCGCTTCGGTCGCGACCTCGGCCAGCTTGAACTTGGTGTTCTGGAACGCGAACACCGGCTTGCCGAATGCGGTGCGCTCTTTGGTGTATTCGAGGGTCTTCTGAAGGGCGGTCTCCATGCCTGCCACGGATGCGACGGCGATGATCAGTCGTTCCTGCGGCAACTGTGTCATCAGCTGGATGAAGCCGAGGCCCTCTTGCTCGCCGAGCAGGTTCGACTGCGGAACTCGCACACCGGCGAAGTTCAGTTCGGCGGTGTCCTGGCCGCGCATGCCGACCTTGTCGAGGATGCGGCCGCGGCTGAAGCCGTCGCGGTCGGTCTCGACGAGGATCAGCGAGATTCCCTTGCCGCCTGCCGTCGGGTCGGTCTTGGCGACGACGATCACGAGGTCTGCCTGGCCGCCGTTGGTGATGAACGTCTTGGAGCCGTCGATGACGTAGTCGTCGCCGTCCTTGATCGCTTTGGTCTTGACGCTCTGCAGGTCCGAGCCGGTGCCGGGCTCGGTCATGGCGATGGCGCCGACGACCTCACCGGAGGCCAGCTTCGGCAACCACTTCTTCTTCAGGTCCTCGGAACCATAGGCCAGGATGTAATGCGCGATGATCCCGTTGTGCAGGCTCTGGCCCCACGACGAGTCGACGACGCGGGCCTGTTCCTCGATCAGGATGGCCTCGTGGGCGAAGGTGCCGCCACCGCCGCCGTACTCTTCCGGGATCGACATGCAGAGGAGGCCGAGTTCGCCTGCCTTGCTCCAGAGATCGCGGTCGACGTGGTGCTGGTCGATGTACCGCTCGGTGTTGGGTGCGATCTCCTTCTCACAGAAGGCACGCGCCATCTCACGCAGCGCGGTCAGATCCTCAGTTTCCCAGGAGGGACGAGCCATGGTGTGCATACCAATCTTCAGTGATTTTTTCTATCGGAGGCGATACTAACACCAACCAATGGCAGAGTCCGGCCGAGAACACTCGGCCGGACCCTGAATCATATGTTCACTTATGGCAGCCGGAGGCGTGCCCCGGCGCGCGTCTCGGTGGCTACGCGTTGCCCTTCGACCACTCAGACCAGGGAATGTTCCAGTCCCCGAGCCCATCAGTCCCCGACAGAGTTCCACCAACGGTGCCCGAGACAGTCACCGGGTCGCCGCGCAGTGTGTTCTGCACCACCCAGAGCGCATCTTCGTTGCTCAGGTTGAGGCAGCCATGCGACGTGTTGGTGTTGCCCTGGGCCCAGACGGTCGCAGGCAACGCGTGCAGATAGATGCCGCTGTAGGACATCTGCGTCGCGTAGTCGATCGGGGTGCGGTAGCCGTCAGGTGAGTTGGTGGGCACACCGTAGGTCGACGAGTCCATGATGATGTGGTCGAGGCGGTCGCCGATGATGTAGATGCCGTTGTCGGTGGGGGTCGCATCCTTGCCCATCGACGTGGGCATCCGGCGGATCACCTTGCCGTCACGCTTGACGACGACCATCTTGTTGCTGTCGTCGACCGACAACTCCATGTCGCGCCCGACCTTGAAGCTCGACGACACGTTGTCCTGGCCGAACGTCCCGGCGCCGAGGTCGATGCCGAAGATGTTGACCTTCACGTCGACCTTGGTGCCGGTCTTCCAGAACTCCTTGGGACGCCAGCGAACCTCTTGGTCACTGATCCAGTAGAACGCACCCTCGGTCTTCGGGTTGGTCGTGATCGTAATGGCCTTCTGTGCGGCCTCTCGATCGGCGATCGGCTCGTCGAATCGGACGCCGATCGTCTGCGCGACGCCGACGGTCTCGCCGTCCGGCGGGCTGATGTAGGCGGCCGTCTGATTCTCCGGAGAACGCGTGGTGAATCTCGTGGTGCTGGTGGTGGTGCCACCGACGCCCGAGGCGGTCGCCTTAACCGAGTAGGTGCGGCCGTAACCGAACGCCTCCGCGCTCGTCCAGGTAGCACCGTCGTCGCTGACGTCGCCCTTGATGTAGCCGCCGCTCGCCTTCTTGATCTTCACGTCGGTGATGGCGCCCTCGGTCGCCTTCACCACGATCGGCTGCCCGGGCTGGACATCGACCTCGTTCTTATCAAGCGCCTTACCGGCCGTGTCGGTAACCGAGACCGCAGGCTTGATCATGTCGGCGAACTCGCCGTTCGCATGCACTTCAGTGCCGTACGTACTGCCACAGGCCGACACGAATGCGGTCGCCCCGACCAGTAACATGATCGCCCATATCTTGACTGCGGATCGGCGTCGACCACTCCGAGTGATGCCCATCTTGCTCCCAAACCTCTTCTTACTGTCCCCGACACATGGTCATGGGACCCAAAGCGGACCGTGTTCCGGTTCTCGTCGATTGTACGAGATGCCGACCGCTTTCCTCGTCGTCGAGAACGGCCGGACCGATTCGCCACACGCAGGTGCAGCACTGTCCAATTTGTCGTCGCTGCGGTCGGCGACGTTACCGATGAACAGAAGCTCCACTACCTCGATGAATCGACTCCGACAGTACCTGGTGGGTCCGACATCGACCACAGCACCGACCCGAAGATCACATTGCTGTAACCCATTCGGTCGAATGGGTTCCGACGTCGACCAGAGGTTGAGGTCTCGCGCCCACCACCAGGCAAATCACCGGGCACGCAGTACCGATCATCAGCTCCGCTTCTCGACGTTCTCGGTGATCCGCCTGAGCATGTCGGTGAGCAACCGGATCTCACCGTCATCGAGCCCGTCGAGCATCTGCAGTTCACTCTCAACCCGCCGAGGAAACTGCTCGTGGACGAGCTCGCGGCCGGCCTCGGTCAACGACAGGAGCACGACTCGTCCATCGCGTTCGAGTCGCTCACGCTCGATCAGCCCCATCGTCGCGAGCCGCTCCGCATGCTTGGTGGTCGACGCGGCCGATGCCCCGGTCACCGAGGTCACCTCACTCGCACGCAACGGATGGTCACTGCGCGCCAACGCGCTCAGCACATCGAACTCGGTGCGGCCGATGCCGGTCGCGTCGAGTTCGCGTTCGAAACGCGCGAGCGCGAGCGTGCTGATCCGCGTGATGCGTCCGATGACGTCGATCGGCCGCACATCCATGCCCGGAAACCGCTTCGCCCAATCGCTGCGAGCCCGCTCCACGTAGTCGAGTCCACCCGGAGCGTCGAGTCCACCCGGAGCGTCGAGTCCACCCGGAGCATCGGGTCCACCCGGAGTGGTTTGCGGAGCCATGTGACACACCATACCGAGTTCGCGGAAGTATTTCATAGATATTTTATCCGTAAACTATTATTCTGAGTTCATGCACACCGCCCCCTCCCCTGTCCCCCAGACTCGCGCTCGCCAGTCGGGGCTGGCACTGGCGCATGTGGCATCGCCCGCAGCATGGCGGGGAGCTCTTGAGATGCGTCAGGCCGACCCGACCGTGGCACTCGCACTGCGAGTCGGGTTCGCCACCATGGTCGCGCTCGTCGGGTGCGGGCTCCTCGGATTCACCGACGTCGCCGCGTTCGCAGCCCTCGGCACACTCAGCTCGGCGTTTCTGCGTTACGAGCCGTACCCGCGACTGGCTCCCAAACTGGCAGTCGTCGTTGGAGCCGTCATCGTCTGCGCAGCCTTCGGCGCCGCGCTCGGCGCCCTCGGATTGACCATCTGGACGCAGGTCGTCCTGCTGTCGGCCGCAGGCGGCCTGGCCTTCTGGCTGCTGCAGGCCTTCCGCATCACCGGTCCCGGCGCGGCCATCATGGTTTTCGCGGCCGCAGGCGCCGCCGGGTTCGCCGACACCGCTCACGACGTCGGCGTGGTCACCCTCGCGATCACCGTCGGCGCGGTGTTCGGGTGGGTCGTCACGATGTGGCCCGCGCTGCTGCACCCGCACGCCCCAGCCCGCGTCGCGGTGGCGCGTGCACTCGCCGCCGCATCTGCGATCGAGGCCGGCGACGACGCGTCGGAATCCGCAGCACGGCACGCCGTCTCTCAGGCGCGCGAGGTCGTCGCGCTGACCCCGCGGCGACGCGTCGACGAGCACACCCGCGAACTGTTCGCGCTCATCGACGCCGCCGAGAAGGTCGTCGACGGCCGCTCACGCGACAGCCTCGATCCCGCGCACCGCGACTTCGCCGGTCTCGCCGCAGACCTGCGCAGAATCCGCGCCGACGTCCGCCCGCCGTCGACGACCGAGATCGCCGGCATCGAAGCGCTTCGACCCGACGGCGTCTTCCGTGAGGGAGTACGGCGCGTCGGCGACCGCAGCATCCTGTTGGACGTCGCTCGGCTGACCGCGGCATGCCTGATCGCCGGACTCGTCGCCGCAGCCCTGGGCTTGGATCATCCACTGTGGGCCACTATCGGCGCACTGACCGCCCTGCAGGGCGCACACTATCGACACACCGTGCAGCGCGGCATCCAGCGCGTCATGGGGAACGTCGCCGGCGCGATGATCGCCGTCGGCATCTTCGCGGTCGAGCCCGGATACTGGCCGCTGGTCATCGTCGCGATCGTCTGCCAGACCTGCGGCGAGATGTTCGTGACCCGCAACTACGCCGTCGCCCAGATCTTCATCACCACAGTGGCGCTGGTGCTGACCAGTCTCGGCGCCTCCGGTGGCGCCGCGGTCGCCGCGACGCGCGTCTGCGACACCCTCATCGGAGTGGCGATCGGCGTGCTCGTCGCCGCGGCCACCATCAAGCGAGAGGACCAACACCACCTCGCAGCCTGATCTATAGCCGCCGCGCACGTCGGCTCGCATTGATTACGTACTACACGGTCTCGACGGTGGCGAGTGCTGCTGCGTACGGCGACTCACGAGAAGGACCCCCGGTATCGGTTTTCACGGCGCGACGACTGAAGCGATCATGCTCCTGGAGTCGATGCGGGACCCGGACGTGGTCGAGGCCTGACTTCGGAGAACCGAGAAACCCCCGTCGGACCAGATGGTCCAGACCGGGGGTTTCGAAAGTGCGCCATCAGGGACTTGAACCCCGAACCCGCTGATTAAGAGTCAGCTGCTCTGCCAATTGAGCTAATGGCGCTTGGCCTTGCGAAAAGAAACATTAACAGCACGCGTCGAGATAACCCAAATCGCCTGGTCGGAATCGGTTATCGGGTCCAGGACGCCGCATGGCCCGCCAGCCTGAATCAGACCGACGGGCCATGCGGGCGTGCTGACCAGCAGAGTGTCAGCGCAGAATCTTGCGGATCACCACGACCAGGACGAGGGCGCCAACCCCAGCGGCGCCGTACTTCACGGCGGGCGTGTTCGCGATCGCGAGCGCCTTGGTCTTCGCATCGTCGGCCAGACGCTGCGGATTCGCCTTCACCGCCAGCTGATCGAGGGTCTTCGCGAGATCCTCGCGCGCCTGGGCGATGTCCTTCTCGATCCGTTCGGTGTCACCGGCCACGGTCGTCCTCCACTACTCGTCGACTTATCAGGGTTCTACTTCGGGTTGAAGCCTACAAGGTGTTGACGCCTATGGGAGTTCAGTGTCACTCCCATCGGATAGCCTGGCGGTATGTCTGAGAACGCGCGTCTTTCCGTCGGCGACACCGCCCCCGATTTCACTCTTCTCGACTCGGCTGAGAAGCCGGTGTCCCTCTCGGACTACGCGGGACGCAAGGTGATCGTCTACTTCTACCCTGCGGCGATGACGCCCGGGTGCACCAAACAGGCGTGCGACTTCCGCGACAGCCTCGCCGAGCTCAACGGTCAGGGAATCGACGTCATCGGCGTCTCGCCCGACAAGCCCGCCAAGCTCGCGAAATTCGTCGAACGCGACGAGCTCACGTTCCCGCTCCTGAGTGACCCCGACAAGACTGTGCTCACCGCATGGGGCGCGTTCGGCGAGAAGAAGATGTACGGCAAGGTCGTACAGGGCGTCATCCGGTCGACGTTTCTCGTCGACGAGAACGGCGTCATCCAAGCCGCCCAATACAACGTGCGCGCCACCGGACACGTCGCGAAGCTGCGACGCGACCTCTCGATCTGACGCGAGGCGGCATGACCGAGCCAGAGCCGGCGCCGGAACCCTTGGTCCCGCGTAAACGACCGACGCAGGAACGGAGTCGGCGCACCTTCGAAGCGATTCTGACGTCGGCACGAGACGTGCTGACCGACGTCGGCTTCGAGTCGTTGACGTGCGAGCAGATCGCGCAGCGCGCCGAGCTCCCCATCGGCACCATCTACCAGTACTTCGCCAACAAGTACGTCGTGGTGTGCGAGCTCGACCGCCAGGACACGACCGCGGTGAGCGAGGAGCTCTCGGCGTTCGCGTCGGAGATCCCGTCACTGCAGTGGCCGCAACTCCTCGAGAAGTTCTTGGACCATCTCGCCGACCTGTGGCGCACTGACCCGTCCCGTCGCGCGGTGTGGCTGGCCGTGCAGTCGACGCCCGCCACCCGCGCGACGGCGTCGATCACCGAGAAGATCCTCGCCGAGCAGGTCGCGCGCATCCTCGCCCCGCTGACGCCGACGTCCGAGCGGGACCGCCGCCAGATGATGGCCGAGGTCCTCGTGCACGCCGCGTACTCGCTGCTGAGTTTCTCGGTGCAGGCGCCGCACGACCACGACAGCGTGGTCGGCGAACTCAAGCGCATGCTCGCCGGCTACCTGCTCCTCGAAGAGTCCGTCGACCGCGTCTGATCCCCTACCGCATCTGATCCCCTAGCGCGTCTGATCCCCTAACGCGTCTGGCCCGCACCGGTCGGGCCACTCCTCCTATCCGGCGGCAGGCTCTTCGAGGATCGCGACGGCGCCAGCCATGTCGCCGTCGTGTGTCAACGACACATGAATGTTCAAGTGCCCGATCGCATTCGCTAGATCGCCGTGCAGCCGCACACGCGGCCGACCGTAGGCGTCCGACTGGATCTCCACCTGGTTGACGGCGGTGTCCGGCAGCAGGGGCGCCAGGCCGAACCGGCTCGACGACCACGCTTTGATGACAGCCTCGCGCGCCGCCCAGCGGACCGCGAGGTTCCGCGCGCCGTCGCCGGTGCGATCTGCGACGTCCCGCCGTTCACCGACCGAGAAGTGGCCGATGAACGTCGAGCCGGGTGTCGACAACTGCTCGCTGAACTCGGGAACCGACACCATGTCGATCCCCACTCCGACAATGCTCATCGGGCGTATGTTCCGTCCGCGGCCAGACGCGACTCCGGGTCGAGGAGCACGGCCGATTCGACGGTGTGCTCATCGCCGTCACCGAAGCGTCGTCCCTCCGGCCGCTGGTAGGCGGCGTCACCGCCACACATCGACGACAGCAGCCGCTGCTTGCCGTCCCGCAGGCGAGCGGTCGCCGCACGACGGTAGCCGTCGCGAGCCGACTCGTCGAGCGAGGCCACGAACGCCTCCGGGTGGACGACTGCGATCAGGCCGGACACGTGGCCGAAGCCGAGGCTCGTGAGGACACCGGCCTTGAGCGGGAACTTCTCGCCCATCCGCAGCGTCTCCCGCGGCCACACCAGATGCGGGTACTCGGCCATCTTCTCGTCGACGCAGTCGAGGCTGCGGTTCGGCGGGACGACGCCGTCGCGGAGCACCTGGCACAGGCCGATCAGCTGGAACGCGGCTGCACCGCCCTTGGCGTGGCCGGTCAGCGACTTCTGCGACACCACGAACAGCGGTGCGCCGTCGCCGCGGCCGATGGCTCGGGCCAGACGCTCGTGCAGTTCGGACTCGTTCGGGTCGTTGGCGCGGGTGGACGTGTCGTGCTTGGACACGACGGCCACATCGTCCGGGCTCACACCCAGCGAGGCGAGCGATGTCGCTAGCGGCGACGACGCCTGCCCGCGGGCCGCGCCGAGTGCGCCGAGTCCGGGAGCCGGAATCGAGGTGTGGACGCCGTCGCCGAAGCTCTGCGCCCACGCGACGACGCCGAGGACCGGCAGGCCGAGCTGCGCGGCGATGTCGCCGCGCGCCAGCAGGACGGTGCCGCCGCCGGCCGACTCGACGAAGCCGCCGCGCCGGCGGTCGTTGGCCCGCGAGTAGCGACGTTCGTCGATGCCCTTGGCCTCCATCGCCGCGGAGTCCGCGGTCGCTGACATGTCACCGAAGCCGACGATGCCTTCGATGCCGAGGTCGTCGAACCCGCCCGCCACGGCGAACAGCGCCTTGCCGAGCCGGATCTTGTCGGCGCCCTCCTCGACCGAGACCGCTGCGGTGGCGCAGGCCGCGACCGGGTGGATCATCGCACCGTACGAACCGATGTACGACTGCACGACGTGCGCGGCGACGACGTTCGGCAACGCTTCCTGCAGGATGTCGTTTGCCTTCGACTCACCGAGCAGCGTGTCGACGTACAGCGACCTCATCGAAGTCATGCCGCCCATGCCGGTGCCCTGCGTGTTGGCGACCAGACCGGGGTGCACCCAGCGCATGAGCTCGCTCGGTGTCAGGCCCGCGGTGAGGAACGCGTCGACGGTGGCGATCAGGTTCCAGAGCGCGACCCGGTCGACGGACTCGGCCATGTCAGGTGAGACGCCCCAACGGACCGGGTCGAAGCCGGTCGGGATCTGACCGCCGACGGTGCGCGAAAGCTCGAAGCGGCGCGGCACACGGATCTCGGTGCCCGCGAGGCGGGTCACCGACCAGTCGCCCGACTCAGTGGCGACGATCCGGGTGCGTTCCGGGTCGGCCGACGCGAACGCCCGAGCGGATGCCTCGTTCGGCACTGTGAAGGTCAGGTCGTTGTCGAGGAACACCGACTCCAGCAGCGGCGACGTGTTGTCGACCATCGCGCCCTCGTCGGCGTAGCGACGGATGCCGCAGCGGGCGACGACCTCGTCGTGGTACCGGTCGGCGATCTCGGCTTCGCCCACCGGGTCACCGGATTCGACGTCGTACCAGCCCGGCTTGGGCGTCTCCTCCCAGGTGACGAGGCCGGTGTTCCATGCGAGTTCGAGCACGCCTGCCGCCGACAGCTTCTCGTCGACCTCCATCTCGAAGCGGGTGCGGGCCGAACCGTAGGGGCCAACCTCACCCGCACCGACGATGACGACCATGTCTTCGGGCCGCGCCTCGATCGCCGGCCACTCGTGCGCGGTCGGGAGGTCGGCGCGTGCCGGCGCCGACAGCGCGGCGACCAGCGGGTTGACCGGTGCGGTGCCCCCGACTGCGGTGTCCTCGACTGCGGTGTCCCCGACTGCCGAGTCGGCGGGTGCTGCCTCGGCGGCCTGTGCAGCCAGTGCCTTTAGGTCGATGTTCGGGTCGAGTCCGGCGGTGAGGTCGGCGATCACCGGTTCGCGGCGCGCCCCCTCACGGACGGCGGGCGAGCACAGCGCGACCAGTTCGGCGGCCATCTCCTCGGTGCTCCAGGTGCGGACGCCCGCGGCCTCGACGGCGGCGACCATCCCATCGTTGGCTCCCATCAGGCCGGTGCCGCGCACCCAACCGATGAGCGCGTGCGCCAATGTCGCGCGCGAACCCCACGACTCCTCGGCGCCCCAGCGGGTGACGAGGGCGTCGAGCGCGGCCTTGGCTTCGCCGTACGCGCCGTCGCCGCCGAACATGCCGCGGTTGGGCGAGCCCGGAAGCACCACGTGGACTCGCGAGTCGAGATCGTGGTCGGCCCCGATCGCGCCCAGTCCCGCGATGAGTCGTTCCACCGACCACAGCAGGACCTTCATCTCGAGCTCGGCGCGACCGCCGACATCGGTGAGGTCGCCCGCGACGCGCGGCGCCGCGAACGGGAACAGCAGCGTCGGCGTCATGGCTTCCTTGACGACACCGGTCGTGGCGCCCAGGTTCTCGGTCTGTTCGGTGCCGATCCAGTCGACGACGGCGTCGACGTCGACATACGACGCGAGGTTGGCCGGCACCACCCAGAGGGCGGCGTCCGCACTCGCGTTGTCGCGATAGAGCTTCTTGTAGAAGGCGAGTCGTTCGCTGTTCAGACGCGATGTGGTGGCGACGACAGTCGCTCCCCCGCCCAGCAGCCTGCCGACGACGGACGCCGCGATCGAGTCGGGCGACCCACCGGTGACGACGGCGACGTCGGCGGCGAACTCGCCGCGTTCGGTCGACTCGGCAGCCTCAGCGATCGCCGCGAACAATCGGGCGTGGACATCGAAGCCGCGGCGGCTCGCCTTACCCTGCCACCAGGTGGCGTGCTCGGCGACGGTCGACCCGGCGCCGCGCAGGCGGGCCACGATCACGTCGTGATCTGCGTCGACGACGTCCTCATCCTGGAGCCACAGCCGTGCGAGGTCCTCGCGGGCGCTGGCCCAGCGGTCGTCGAGCAGCACCGCGCGGTTCTCGTCGAACGTCGGGGTGACGGTGCGGACCCAGTCGGCGCCGAGCTCGTCACTGATGCGTTGAGCGGCGACGGCGTTCGGGTCATCGAGGACGTCACCAGCCGATTCGAGGTCGACGAGGCCGAGCTTGGCGAGAATCGTGTGCGCGGTGGTCGCCAGAACGCCGTCGGGGCCAGTCACCTGGTCGGCGAAAGCGTCGAGGGCGGCGGAGTCGACGGCGCCGCCGCCCGACGACGCTGCCGCGGGCAGTTCGACGGCGATACCGCGCGCTGCACCGACCGCCCGGACCGAACGGTCGATGAGCGCGTCGAGGTCGGCTGCCGTGGACACGCCGCCCTCGAGCAGGTCGCCGAGGTCGCCGCCGCGCACACTCGCGCCGTCACGGGAGCCGAGAGCGACTGCGACGAGTGCGTGCTGCGCCCAGCCTGCGCCCAGCTGCCAGGTGTCGGTGACGCGGTCGGTGATGTAGGCCTGCCGCTTGCCGGCGGGGCCTGCGACCTTGCGGATCTGGTCGCCGACGGCGTCGGTCAGCACATCGCCGAACGGCTTGTAGCCGCGGGCGAGCGTCTCGACGGTCGTCGCGAGGGCTCCCATGTCCGCTTCGGCTGCGCCGTCGATGGCGCCGAGACCGAGCTCGCCGCCGATGTCGAGGAGCAGCTGGTTGCGGCGCGAGGAGACGCCGTCGCACAACGACTCGATGGTGTCGACCGCACCGATCTGCGTCGGCGTCATCTTGGTCCAGAGTGCGATGACGGCACGGACCGCATCGGCGGGGCCGAAGGCGATGTCGTCGGGGCGCGGGCCGGCAGCCGCAGCCGCGACGGGAGCCGCGACGACAGGTGCGGCAGCCGGTGCGGGCGCAGCGCCTTCGGCGGGCGCCTCATCGGCGACCTCGTCGTCGATCGGCTCAGGTGCGCTGTCGTCGGCGCGCAGCAGCTGCTCGTCCGATTCAACGTTGAGCACCTCGGTGACGGAGGCGCCGTAGGGCGCGAGTTTCAGGGTGTTGCGGGCCAGGCCGGTGAGGGTCGGCGCCGACTTGACGCCGACCTCGACGAACCGTTCGATGCCGAGACCGCCCTGTTCGACCGGCGAGAACAGAAGGTCCTGCGTCTCGATCCAGCGAACCGGGCTGGCGAACTGCCAGGCCAACAACTCGATGAGCATGATGCGAGCGAGTGCTGCCGGCTTCCCGGCCCACGTGTCCCAATCGGCGAGGACGGCGTCGAGCGGCTCGGACGGCACGAGGTCGGCGATCTCCTGGACGAAGTCGCGGCCGAGGTTGAACAGGCGCGGGACCAGGTTCGGAATGTAGTTCCCGACGAGGATGTCCGGGTCGATGACTTCGGGCAGCAGTTCGTCGAGCTTGCCTCGGAACTCGGGTACGCCCGCACGGAGCACCGTCGAGTGGAACGGCACGTCGATGCCCGGGACCAGGATGAACGCACGCTTGCCGCCGAACTCGGCGCGACGACGGTCGATCTCGGCCTCGAGCAGTTCCAGGCCGCGGACGGTGCCTGCGATCGCGTACTGGGAGCCGAGCAGGTTGAGGTTGACGACCTGTAGGAACTCGTCGTTCTGCTCGCCGATCGAGTCGACGAAGCTCTCGACGTCGTCGTCGGCCAGACCGAACTGGCTTGGCCGGATCGCCGCCAACCGGTAGTCGCTTCGGCCCTTCGCGTCACGCGGAACCAGGTGGTGCATGGCGCTGCCGCGCTGGAACACGACTTCGAGGACGGCTTCGAGGGGCAGTACGCCCGCGCATGCGGCGAGCGCGTTGTACTCGCCGACGGAGTGACCGCACGTGATGGACCCGTCGACGAAGGCTCCGGCTTCACGGAGTTCGGCGATCTGCGCGACACCCAGCGTCGCCATCGCGACCTGCGTGAACTGCGTCAGGAACAGGACGCCGTCCGGGTGGTGGTAGCGCTCACCGCCTGCGACGAGGGTGGTCGGATTGTCGCGGACGACGGCCAGGATCGAGAAGCCGAGCGCCTTGCGGGTGTGCTTGTCGGCGCGGTCCCAGATCTCGCGGGCCGCAGCACTGCGCGACCGCGCGTCCAGGCCCATGCCCTTGCTCTGGATGCCTTGGCCGGGGAACGCGTAGACGGTGCGCGGCGCGTCGAGCAGCGCGGTCGCGGCCATGACGAGTTCGCCGCCGACCTTGGCGGTCACCTCTACGACCTCGCGGCCCGCATCGATGCCGACACGGTCGACGCGGATGTCGACGGTGTCGCCGAGCCGGACCATGCCGAGGTAGCGGGCGGTCCAGCCCCGCAGCGCGCGCGGCGCCGGGACGGGCTGCGCGACGGATGCGGCGGTCACGACCTGTTGGGCGACGGCCGACAGCCACATACCGTGGACGATCGGATCGCCGAGGCCGGCCAGTCGTGCGGCGAGCGCGTCGGTGTGGATCGGGTTGCGGTCGCCGGAAACGACGGCGAATCCGTTCATGCGGTCTGGTGCGGTAACCGTCGCCGAGCGCACGTGCTTCCGGGTGCCGGTGCGCTCGTCGGTGATCGCGCCGCCTGCGCGGACTGGATCGGCGAGCGTCGCGTCGCCGATCCGGTTGCGGATCGCGAAACGCTCGACGAGTTGCGCGACCGGGGTCTCGCCGTCGGCGACGGTGACTTCGACGCCGACGACTCGGCCGACGTCGGTGTCGGTGACGCCGAGGCAGCGAGCGGTGACGGTCAGGTCGGTGTCAACGGTCGGCACCGTTCCGGCCAGCGTGATCGCGTGGTCGAGGTGGACGAGGTCGAGTAGGCCTTCGACGACGGGCAGTCCGTCGTCGGTCGAGGCGGCCCCGATGACGCTGAACACGGTCGGCCAGCAGGCGACGACGAGTGCATCGGGCACCGCGGAGCCGTTCGGCGACGACGGGGTGACCGCGCGCAGAGTGCTCGGCAGACTGACGCTGGTGGCCCCGCTGTGGTCGGCGATCGAGTCGGCGTGCCACGAGACGGTGGCACGGGCGCTCGGAACGGTTCCGCCGGTGACGGTGAGCTGGCCGCCCGCGGCGACAGTGAGCAATTCACGCATCGCGCCTGCGGCGTCGCCGGTGGCAACGCGCGGGCTGCCGCCGTCGACGACTCGGAGGTCGCCGATGAACGGGATGCGCAGGACGCTGCCGGAGACGGGCACGGTCAGGTCGAGTCGGATCTCGTCGTCGGCGGCTTCGGCGTCAGGGACGTATGCGATGACCGCGCCGTTGGGATGTTCGGCGCGTTCGCCGTCGATGATCGTCCACTGTTCGCGGTCACCCAGGAGGGCGACCGGGTTGCGAGCCTGGCGGCCCGCCCACAGGACGTCCTCGGCTTCGATGAGAATGCTGAGCGGGCTCGACTGGTCGACGATGCCGCGCCGACGGCGGCCGGCGACCACTTCGGGTTCGGCGCCCACCGCGCGCAGGTCCGCGATGGTCTGGCTCTCGAAGCGGTTCAGCAGGTCGCCGACCGGCTCGTCGACGCGGGTGATACCAGCGACGGCGACGGTGCCGGGGATGACGCAGACCTCGTCTGCCGCGTAGCGCGCATCGTGCGCCTGCCACAGCGAGTCGCTGCGCCACCAGCGCCGCACGTCCTTGTCGATGACGGGGACGAAGTTGACGGGTTTGCCGGGGGTCCGGCACAGCTCGAGGAAGAATGCGACGTCGGCGGGATGCAGGATGTCGGCGTCGACTGCCGGGTAGTCACGGGTGAGCAGCTCGATGGCGGCGTGCGCGTCGGCGACGGTGTCGCCGAACAGCGACTCGAACTCGCCGGAGTCCTGTTCGTGCATGCGGGCCTCGGTGCGGCGCAGCATGTCGACGAAACGCGCCTGCCAGGTGATGTCCGGCCACGGGTAAGGGTTCTCCGGCGTGCCGACGGCGAGCTCGGCGTAGCGGCCGAGCCATTCGCCGTACGTCATCTCGGCGACATCGCCGAAGTACGGCTTGGCGGTCCGCTCCATCGCGGCGACGATCTCGTCGCGACGTTCGGCGACAGCGTCACCGTCGCCTGCGACCTCGTCGAGGAGCCTGCCGCAGCGCGACGCGGAGTTGTCGATCTCGTGGATGTCAGCGCCCAGCTGGCTGCGGCCCGACGCCATGCCGCCGGTCGCGTGGCCTGCGCCGACCCAGTCCGGGCAGCCTTCGGTGTCGACGAGGAGCTGCTTCACCTCGGGCGCGGTCGTCGCCTCCAGGGTCGCCATGGCGGCGGTCCCGACGAGGATGCCGTCGAGCGGCATGGCCGGGTAGTCGTGGGCGGTGGCCCATGCACCGGTCAAGTACTCCGACGCGCGTTCGGGTGTGCCGATACCGCCGCCGACACAGATGACGACGTTCGGGCGTTCACGCAGTTCGCCGTAGGTGGCGAGCAGGAGGTCGTCGAGGTCTTCCCACGAGTGGTGTCCACCCGCACGACCGCCTTCGATCTGCACGATGATCGGGTACTCGGGCGTCTGGGCGGCGATACGGATGACGGCGCGGATCTGGTCGACGGTGCCAGGTTTGAACGCGACGTAGTGCAGGCCGGCTTCGGTGAGCTCGGCGACGAGGTCGACGGCCTCCTCCAGCTCGGGGATGCCCGCGGTGATGATGACGCCGTCGATCGGCGCCCCTTGGGCGCGCGCCTTCTGCACAAGTCGCTTGCCGCCGAGCTGCAACTTCCACAGGTACGGGTCGAGGAACAACGAATTGAACTGGACCTGACGGTTCTCATCGAGCAGGCCGGTCAGCTTGTCGACGTTGGCGGCGAAGATCTCTTCGGTCACCTGGCCGCCGCCCGCGAGCTCGGCCCAGTGGCCTGCGTTGGCTGCGGCGGCGACGATGGCCGGGTCGACGGTGGTCGGAGTCATGCCGGCGAGCAGCATCGGCGACCGACCGGTGAGTCGGGTGAATCCGGTGTCGACGCCGACTCGGCCGGTGGGCAGCGACACCAGGCGCGGCGCGAACGTCGACCACGCGGCGGCGACGGCGGGGGCGCTGCCGGGGACGAACAGGCTGCGCTGGCCGCGGCGGGTGGCTGCGGCGACGACGCCGACGCCCTGGCCGCGGACGACCGACGCGGCCAGACGTGCACCGAGGTCGGCGGGCCCGAAGTCGAGGATCCAGGACGCACCGGACTCGACGACGTCGCCGATCTGGTCGACCCAGTCGACGGGGTCTACCAGGATGCGGGTGGCGTGACGGTGCGCGAACTCGGTGTCGATGCCGCACCGAGCGGCCCATTCGACGACGAGGTCGACGGCGGACGCGAGGTCGGGGTGGTGGAAGGGGACGGTCACCGGCAGCTCGTCGAAGACCGGTGCGAACGGGTTCCCGCCGGTCCGCTTGGCCTTTCGATCGGCTGCGTCGGATGCGGCACGTGTCTCACACAGCCGCGCGAAGCCCGCGAGGTGACGGGGTGCGCCGGAGACGACGACGGAGCGCCGGTTGTTGACGATCGCGACGGTCGGCAGACCGACGGCGCCCTCGGGCAGGCTCTGCGCGTACTCGGCGAGCATCGCGTCGATCTCGCGCGGCGCGACGCCGGAGACTGCGACCATCGGCGAGACGCCTTCGTGGTGGCCGTCGGCCGAGCCCAGCAGGCCCGCGCGGCGCGCGACGAGGGTGGCGGCGGCGCCCATCAGCTGAGACACGGCGAGGAGTTCGGCGTCGGTGTGTTCACGCGGATGCTCGGCGGTGGCGACGGCATCGATGGCGAGCAGGCCCTGCGAGTGGCCGATGACTGCGCTGGGCGGCAGCGTCTGGGTGTCGAGCCCCTGCTTGGCGAGGTTCGCGATCGCGGCGAGCTGGGTCAGCAGAATGCCGGGCAGTGACAGGTGTGCGCCTGCCAGCTCGCCGTCGGTCGGCACGGACTGCTCGGCGTCCAGGGCGGCCAGCCAGGTGAGGGGAACGAATCGATCGCTCCCCGCTGCGGCGAGGGCGTCCGCGACCGGCGCCAACAGATCGGCAGCGTCGGTGAGCATCGCGGCGATAACACGACCCAGGTCGGCGTCGGCGACGAGCTCGGCGAGGCTCGGCAGCCACGGCCCACCCTGTCCGCCGAAGCTGATCGCGTAGCTCTCGCCTGCACCGAATCGGTCGATCAGACTTACGGACGACTCGCCCGAGGCGGGGATGCGATTGCTTGAGCGGAACTGGTCGAGGGTCACGGATACTCCTGATCGGCCTGTGTGCGGGAACGCGACCATCGTGGCACATGAACGTGAGGAAACCCTCACGTTTTGCGCGACCCGCAGGTATACCCGCCAGTAGACCGAGGGGTAACCGAATCGACCTGCACGAAAAGTCGTTCTCGTGATTGTCATCACACAATGTTCGCTGGTCAGCCACTCGCGCGCACCGCCGACGCGCCTGACAGCCCGCCCGGTTCGCCACTGTCTAGACTCCACGTATGACTGTCGACGCATGCGTCTTCTGTGACATCGTCGCCGAGCGTGGGCCGGCACACGTCGTCTACGCCGACGACGACGTCGTCGCCTTCCTCGACCGTGCACCGATCGCGCGCGGCCACACGCTGGTGGTCCCGCGCCGACACTCGTCGGGCCTGTCCGATCTGGATCCGCGGTACGGCACGCCCCTGCTGTCGGCAGCACAACGAGTCGCGAACGCGCTCAAGGGGACCGAGTTCGGAGCCCACGGCGTGAACCTCGCTCTCAATGACGGGCGGGCCGCGATGCAGACGGTGTTCCACACCCACGTCCACGTCGTTCCTCGCCGGTCGGGTGACAAACTGACGTTCGCGAAGGGGCTCCTCACCCGTCGCGCGGGCGACCTCGAGACCGTTGCGGCACAACTCCGTTCGACGATCGCAGCGCTGCCGTGAGTCCCGCGGAACTTCGTCGAGCGCGCACCTTGGTCGACGAGGCGTCATCGATCGTCGTGTTCACCGGCGCGGGCATGTCGGCCGAGAGCGGGATCCCCACGTTCCGTGACGCGCTCACGGGGATGTGGGAGAACCACGATCCGATGTCTCTGGCGTCTCCAGACGGTTGGGCCGCCGACCCGGACCTGGTGTGGGCCTGGTACGCCGACCGGGCGGCCCAAGTGCGGGCGGTGGCCCCGAACGCGGGGCACCGGGCGGTCGCCGAACTGGGCCGACGTCGCGGAATCTCGACGTCGGTCGTCACCCAGAACGTCGACGATCTGCACGAGCGAGCCGGCAGTGCCGTCGCGAGCCATCTGCACGGCAGCCTGTTCGAGCCCCGGTGCGAGGGCTGCGGGCGACGCGAGTCCCCGAACGTCTCCGTCGCGACGCCCCGGCCGTCGTGCCCGTTGTGCGGGGCGTCGGTCCGGCCCGGAGTCGTCTGGTTCGGCGAGTCGCTGCCGTCGGGCGACTGGGGCCGCGCCGAGGCCGCTGTAGACGCGGCAGATCTGATGATCGTGGTCGGCACCACCGGGGTCGTCTACCCGGCGGCTGAACTGCCCGAACGCGCGGCCGCGGCGGGCGTTCGGGTGATCGAGGTGAACCCCGAGCCGTCGGCGATCACCCGGTCCGCGACGGTGCGGCTCGCCGGTACCGCCGCGCGAACACTCCCCGACCTGCTGCGGGCGCCAGCGTAAGACTCCGGCGCGGCAGACGACGAGCGTCCCGGCGGACGACGATCCAGTCAATAAATCAACATTCGTTGAAATAAGCGTACAATGAAGACATGGTCGACAAGTCTCCCCGCCGCCCCGGACGCCGGACCGGTGACTCCACCGCCCGCGACGACATTCTGCGCGCCGCGCAGAACCTGTTCGGACGCAACGGGTTCAAGAACACGTCGATGCGCTCGGTAGCCACCGAGGCCGGCGTCGACGTCGCCCTTGTGCCCTATTACTTCGGGAGCAAACACGGGCTGTTCGTCGCCGCCCTCGAAGTGCCCATCGATCCGGCTGATCAGATCCTCCGAGCGACCGACTGCCCGCGCGACGAACTCGGCAAACGGATGATCACCGAGTTCACAGGCGTCTGGGAGGGCATCGAGACCGGGAGTGCGATGCAGGGCCTGCTGCGCTCGGCGATCAACGACGAGAGCAGGCCCAGCGCGTTCGCCGAGTTCGCCTCCTCCGAAATGGTCCCGCTCGTCGCGCAGTCGACGGACGTCTCCGTGGAGACCGCGCGCATCGTCGTCAGCATGTTGTTCGGCGTCGCGACGATGCGCTATCTCCTGGGGGTACCGCTGTTCGCCGACCTCACCCGCGACGAAGTCATCGCGCAGTGGGGGCCGAGGATCCAGCAGGTCATCGACGGGGACTGACCGGACGCCCCGGCGGTCTCAGCCGCGCCCGCGGCCTGCGACGCGCGGTGAGCGCTTGTTGTAGCCGTCGCGCTTGTTGTACTTCTGGCCTCCCCGGCCGCGCGGGGCACCGAGGTCGGGGCGCAGATCGATCGGGTTCTTACCGATACGCGTGTGCTTGAGCAGGTTGATGGTCTCCGAATCGAGATCGTTCGGGAGCTCGACGAGCGAGAAGTCGTCGCGAATGCTGATATTGCCGAAGTCTCCGCGCGTCAGACCGCCCTCGTTGGCGATGGCTCCGACGATCGCGCCCGGCGACACCTTATGCTTGCGGCCAACTGCGATCCGATACGTCGCGAAATGCCCGCTGCCGTTGCGCGGAGCCCGTTCGCGACGCTCACGCTCGGGGCGCTCACGGCGCTGACCGGCGGGCGGATCCGGCGCCATCAGGAAGCCACCGTCGCGCGACTCGAGAGCGAGGGCTGCCGCGATGTCGGCCATCGCGACATCGTTCTCGCGGGCGTAGTTCTCCACCAGGCCCCGGAACATGTCGAGATGATCAGATCCGAGGTTCGAGGTGATCGAATCGGAGAACTTGATGACGCGCTGCGCGTTCACGTCGTCGACGCTCGGCAGATCGATCTCTTCGAGCTGCTGGCGCGTGTGCCGTTCGATGGACCGGAGCAGGTGACGTTCGCGTGGCGAGACGAACAGCAGCGCGATGCCCGACCGTCCCGCGCGTCCCGTACGACCGATGCGGTGCACGTACGACTCGACGTCGTGCGGGATGTCGTAGTTGACGACGTGCGAGATGCGGTCGACGTCGAGGCCGCGCGCCGCCACGTCGGTCGCGACCAGAATGTCGATGGAGCCGTCTTTGAGCTGGTTGATGGTGCGCTCACGCTGTGCCTGCACCATGTCGCCGTTGATCGCCACCGCGGACAGCCCGCGCGACCGCAGTTTCTCGGCGAGCTCTTCGGTCGCCGACTTGGTGCGGACGAACAGGATCATCCCGTCGAACTGCTCCACTTCGAGCATGCGGGTCAACGCGTCGAGCTTGCGGTGATGCGACACCTGCAAATACTTCTGCGTGATGTTCTGCGCGGTCGCGGTCTTCGCCTTGACCGTGACTTCTTGCGGGTTGTTCAAGTACTTGCGTGCGAGCCTGCCGATCGACGCGGGCATCGTCGCCGAGAACAACGCGACCTGCTTCTGGTCGGGAGTGTCGGCGAGGATGCGCTCGACGTCTTCGGCGAAACCCATCGTCAGCATCTCGTCGGCCTCGTCGAGCACGAGGAACCGGAGTTCGGACAGGTCGAGGGTGCCCTTGTCGAGGTGGTCGATCACGCGGCCCGGGGTGCCGACGATCACCTGGGCGCCGCGCCGCAGCCCCGCCAGCTGGACGCCGTAGCTCTGTCCGCCGTAGATCGGCAGCACTTTCACCTCGGGCATCTTGCTCGCGTAGCGGCCGAATGCCTCGGCGACCTGAAGCGCGAGCTCGCGGGTCGGCGCCAAGACGAGCGCTTGCGGCTTGCGTGCGGACGGGTCGAGGTTCGACAGGACCGGGATCGCGAATGCCGCGGTCTTACCGGTTCCCGTCTGGGCCAGGCCGACGACGTCGCGCCCGTCCATGAGTGGAGGAATGGTGGCCGCCTGGATGGGCGACGGGGTCTCGTACCCGACTTCGTCGATCGCCGCGCGCACACGGCCGTCGATACCGAAGTCGTCGAACGTGGAACCGGGAGTGGGGCCGCCGGTGGAATCAGAAGCGGCAGAGTCAGGGTTTTCGGTAGTCATCGCCTATAGATGCTACCCCGAAATAGGGCTGTGACACCCCTCACCACTCTCTACGGTACTGTGCGACTCACATATCCAGCGCTGCCTGAGTTGCGCACTTCTCGCCGAAGGGGTTTCACGATGCAGGAGTACACCACTCCCTCCATCACCACCGTCGACCCGAATACGACCACGATCAGCAAGCTGCAGCAGTATCGCGCACAGCGGCCGACGTTGCCGTTGTTCAAACGCCGGAGCGACGGAGGCAACTGGGTGACGGTCACCGCCTCCCAGTTCGGTGACGAGGTCGACGAGATAGCGAAGGGTTTGATCGCCGCAGGTGTGAATGCGGGCGACCGCGTCGCACTGCTGTCGTCGACCCGCTTCGAGTGGAGCGTGCTCGACTACGCGATCTGGCGCGCGGGCGCCACCACGGTCGCGATCTATGAGACCTCCTCCCCCGACCAGGTGGAGTGGATCCTCACCGACTCGGCGGCATCGGTCCTGATCCTGGAGACCGTCGAACACCGCAGCAAGCACCAGGAGGTGATCGCCGGGGCACCCGCTCTGCGCGAGACCCTCGTCATCGACGACGGCGCCATGAACGCGCTGCGCAAGCGCGGCGCCGATGTCCCCGATTCGGCACTCGCCGAGCGGGAGTCGAACGCGACGGCAGCCGATGCCGCGACGCTGATCTACACGTCGGGCACCACCGGACGGCCCAAGGGCGTCGTGTTGACGCACCGGAATTTCCTCGAAGAGTGCGCCGCCACCGCGGAAGCCGTCGGCAACGGACTCCAGGAGGGCAAGTCGACGCTCCTGTTCCTCCCGTTGGCCCACGTATTCGCGCGCGTCGTCGCCGTCGGCTGTGTGGAGAACGCGGTCGTGCTCGGCCACACCAACGACATCCCGAATCTGGTCGCCGATCTCGCGGTGTTCAAGCCGAGCTACGTGCTGTCGGTTCCGCGCGTGTTCGAGAAGGTCTTCAACACCGCCGAGCAGAAGGCGATCGACGGCGGCAAGGGATCGATCTTCGCCAAGGCGGTCGACACGGCGATCGAGTACAGCCGGGCCACCGAAGCCGGGAGTGCCGGCCTTGCGCTCAAGGTCAAACACCGTGTCTTCGACAAACTCGTCTACGGCAAGCTCCGCGACGCGCTCGGCGGGAACTGCGAGGGCGCGATCTCCGGCGGAGCCCCGCTCGGCGACCGCCTCGGCCATTTCTTCCGCGGTGCGGGCGTCCCCGTGTACGAGGGCTACGGGCTCTCGGAGACGACCGCGGCGGTCACCGCCAACAACGAGGACCACAGCCGCATCGGTTCGGTCGGCCGTCCGGTCCCAGGCGTCACGGTGAAGATCGCCGAGGACGGCGAGATCCTGCTGCAGGGCGGCATGGTGTTCACCGGCTACTGGCAGAACGAGGCGGCCACGGCCGACGCCATCCGCGACGGCTGGTTCCACACCGGTGACATCGGTCGACTCGAAGACGGCTACCTGTTCATCACCGGCCGCAAGAAGGAGCTCATCGTCACCGCGGGCGGCAAGAACGTGTCCCCGGCGCAACTCGAGGACTCGATCCGTGCGCATCCGCTGGTGAGCCAGTGCCTCGTCGTCGGCGATCAGAAGCCGTTCATCGCCGCGTTGATCACTCTCGACCCGGAGGCCCTCCCCGGCTGGCTCGAGCGTCACAATCTGCCCGCGTCGACACCGTTGGTAGAGCTCACGACGAACGCTCAGATCCGCGCCGAGCTCGACGCCGCCGTCGCCGACGCGAACTCGAAGGTCTCGAACGCCGAGGCGATCAAGAAGTACTCGGTGCTCGACACCGACTTCACGATCGAGACCGGCGAGCTGACGCCGACGCTGAAGCTCAAGCGCAGTGTCATCCACGACTCGTACAAGCAGGCGATCGCCGACCTGTACACGTGAGCCGCGCTGATCCGACACCGCTGCGCCGGTCGCCCACCGACCTACGGTGAGGCGCGACCTCGCGATCGACGCGTTGCGGGGTCTGGCCATCTGGAGCATGGTCAGCCTTCACTTCGCCGACGGCACCTGGGCAGCCGAACCGACGCACTCATTCCCGTATGTCGACGGGATGAGTGCGTTCGTTCTGTTGTCCGGTCTCGTGCTCGGCATCGTCCACCGACGGTGGACGGAGCGTTTCTCGTTGCGGTACAGCATGACTCGTCTCCTCAGACGGATCGCTGTGCTCTACGTGTGTCAGGCGGTGGTCGGCCTGGTGGCGGTCTGGGTGGCCACGGAGATGACCGGACGCGAGTTCCGGTCGGTCGCCGTGCTCCCGTATCGCCCCGACACCTGGACCAAGATCGAGTGGGCGTTGACACTCCGGTATCTGCCGAGCGGCGGCAACATTCTGCTCATGTACCTGATCTTGATGGTCGTCGCGGTCGGAGCCATCGCGCTACTCGTGCGCGGATGGTGGCCGGTGGTGGCGACAGCGTCGATCGCGTTGTACGTGGTGAGCCAGGCGTGGCCCGCATCGTGGATGATGATTCACTCCGCGCCCGACTGGTATGGCATTCAGAACTGGGCCGCCTGGCAGATCGTCTTCATGCTGGCGTTGGTGGCCGGATGGCAGTGGGAGTCGTGGCGGATCCCCGACCGCATCGATCTCGTGCTGCCGGTGCTGATCGCGGTGTCGTTGGCGCTCGCCTTCACGATCGAGGACGTGATCCGTTCCCACGACGTTCTGCCGCATGCGAGTTTCCTGATCGACAAGGTGCATCTAGGCCCGGTCCGCGTCGTCGTCTCGTTCCTGGTGGTGACCACGTTGTACGGCGTGCTGACGCGAGTCCTACGCTGGTCTCGTCGCGACGTGCTGCGTCCGCTGGTCTCGACCGGCGCCCGCAGCCTCGACGCCTACGTGATTCAGGCGACGTGCCTTCTGGTGATCCCCGCGGTGCTGATCGAGCGCCCGTGGTCGCAGACGCTGTCGGTCTGTATGGCGCTCGGCGTCTTCGCGATCTGTTGGGCGTGGGCGGAGGCCCGCACCCGGTTCGGGATCGACAAGCTCCATCGGCTGCCCGTGCGGGCGGTCCGCGGTGCGTCGACCCGTGTTCGGCGAGGAGAGAAGGTGTCATGACAGGCCAAGGCGACTCGGGACAGGACCGGGACTCAGGACAGGATCGGGTGGGGCAGCGACCCGACCGGCGCGATCCGTCGACCGTCGGCGAGCAGACGTGGAGCGTGCACGGCGGCAACCACGCGCCGGGGTCCGACGCCGACGGCGCCGCGATTCGGCTGCCGATCACGATGGCCAACTCGTACCGGCTGCCCGAGGATCCGTCGACTATGGACTGGTCGAATCCGGAGCATCTGACGTACACCCGTAACACCGGGGTCAACCAGATTGCGTTGCAGAACAAGCTGATGGCGCTCGATCACGGTGAGGACGCCGTCGCGCTCGCCTCCGGCGTGGCCGCGTTGCACGCGGTGTTCTTCGGCCATGTCTCGGTCGGCGATCACGTCGTTGTCGCCGACGCGACGTACGAGGCGACGTACAAGTTGTGGACGTCGCTGCTGCCCCGCAAGTACGGCATCGATGCGACGTTCGTCGACATCACCGACCTCGACGCTGTGCGTGCGGCGATGCGCCCGAACACACGGCTGATCGTCACCGAGGTGATCGCGAATCCGACGACGAAGGTCGCGGACATCGCGGCGCTCGCGGAGGTCGCGCATGCGGGCGACGCTCTGCTCGTCGTCGATTCGACGTTCTCTCCCCCGCCGCTGTTCCGGCCGCTCGATCACGGAGCCGACCTCGTCGTGCACTCGTTGACCAAGTACATCAACGGTCACGGCGACGCGATGGGCGGAGCGGTGGTCGGTCGGGCCGACGCAGTCGAACCGATCCGGTCGGAGGCGATGGTTGACGTCGGCGGGGTGATCTCCCCGTTCAATGCGTGGCTGATCATGCGCGGTTCGGTGACGCTGCCGCTGCGGTTGCGTCAGCATCAGGCGTCGGCGTTAGAGCTCGCGCGTTTCTTGGAGGCCGACGAGCGGATCGCGTACGTCGCCTACCCGGGGCTCGAGTCGCATCCGCAGCACGAGACTGCGATCCGCCAGTTCGGCGGGGTCGCCGGGCCGGACGCCGGTTTCGGCGGCATCATGTCGTTCGCGTTGGACGGCGACCCTGACCTGCAGAACCGTTTCGTCGCCGCACTGCGAGTCATCACCTCGGCGGTGTCCGTCGGACACGATGAGTCGTTGATCGTCCACGTCGGCACAACCGGCCCACGCGTCGCCGCCTACCCCGACGGTTTCCGCAGGTACGGGCACCTCCGCTTCTCGGTGGGCTTGGAAGATGTCGGCGACCTACGCGCCGACCTCGCCGCCGCACTGGACATCGCGACAGCACAGGCCGAACGTTCGAATCCAGGTGCCCCGTAACGCAGCCGGGCTAGCTACCACCGACATTCTCCGCCACCCGCCGCACCGTCGCCTCGTCGATTACGACGCCGACTGCGTCGGGCACCCGGGTCGCCGCAAGGACGCACAGGCCATGGACGGACGACCAGCAGGCCAACGCGTGTTCGGCATCACCGGTCTCGGCGACGAGCGCACGGAACCACGCCCCCGTCGTGGTTCGTAGGCTTTCACCGGCTCCCGCGAGGACGTCGTGGCGAAAGATCAGCTCGAACATGCCGGGCCGGTCACGGGCGAAACGCCAGTAGGCGACGGCCGCGGCTGGGATCCCCGCATCGATCGCGGGTCGGAGTACCGCGTCGAGATCGGCGATGCCCTCGGCTGCGATCGCCGCGAGAAGGGCGTCGAGCGTGGCGAAGTACCGACGAGGAGCACCATGCGAGACGCCGACACGAGCGGCGACTGCCCGCACGCCGACCTCGCGAAATCCGTGTTCGTCGACAATCTGCACACCCGCTGCGACGAGACGGTCGCGCGTCGTTCCGGCCATGTTGACAGTGTCTACCAAGGTCGGCGATCATGTCGAGTAGACACCGTCTACTTCCAGCCGCCCCGGAGGCTCCATGCACGTAGCGCCACCCGTTCTGTACCCCTTCTGCAAGCACGTGCTGCTTGGACCAGTTGTACGGCGACGCGTCGACCTGGAGGTATCGGGTGTCGAGAACATCCCCGCCCGCGGACCGGTGATCATCGCCGCGAACCACCTCGCCGAGGTCGACTCACTCATCCTCCCTTTATCGACCAGGCGCCAACTGTCGTTCTTCGCCAAGTCGGAGTACTTCACGGGATCGGGCATCCGGGGTCTACTGTCGCGATGGTTCCTCACGGGAACCGGGCAGATCCGCGTCGACCGCTCGGGCGACGACGGCGCCCTCGCCGCAGCCGAGCAGGTGCTCACCGCGGGCGGCGCGTGGGCCATCTACCCGGAGGGCACACGGTCTCCCGACGGCAGACTGCACCGCGGACATACCGGAGCACTGCGGGTGGCGAGGAGAGTGCCGGGAACGCTGGTCGTGCCCGTCGCGCTGTCCGGAACCGCCGAGGTGAACCCGCCGGGCACTCGCCGGATGGTGCCGGGCCGGGTGACGGTCCGTATCGGAGTACCACTCCCTGTCTCCGACCTGGTCGGCGCCGACGCGGACATCCGCAGCGGCACGGACCGGCTGATGGCGACGATCCGCACACTCGGTGGCCTCGATTACGTCGACGAGTACGCGCAGCGCTGACTTCGGGGGATCGCCGGTCATTCGACGACGAATAGGATTCCTCGACCGATCGCCTCACGGACGCTGGGCATGGCCGCTTCGGCGAGTGCATCGGCGTCGACGCCGTGGAAGTCGGCGAGGAGAGTGATGAGCGCGCCGAGAGGGACTTCGCCGCGGCATCCGGCGATGAGCGCCGTCAGGACTTCGTCGACCCCGAGCACTGCGCCCGGGCCCCCGGGGCGGGTGACGGATGCGCCGACCTGCTGCCAGCCGTCGTCGCCCGGCAATGACTGGAACTCGAGGAAGACCGGAGCCGTCCGCAGACGTGCGGCGAGAAGATCGGCGTCGGACGTGGCGCGAAGGAAGTCGCGTCGGTTGAACCACGCCTGCGCTTCGAAGCCGGTCACCTCCTGCCCGGCGGCAGTGATCTCCTCAATGACGACGTCGGCGGGCCGGTCCTCGACGGGTCGGCGCAATGTCACCGACCCCATGCCGACGCCGACGATGCCTTCACGTTCGAACCAGTCGAGCCAATCGGCTCCGCGGCGCGCGGCCTCGACGGGCGACTCCCCCGCATCGGACACCCACAGCGATACGTACGTGATCGGGTCGGCGAGTTCACGTTGCACCACCCAGGCGTCGAGCCCGCTGGCGTCCACCCAGGTTCGGATGCCCTCGTCCCAGTTCTCCTCGTCGTAGACGACCCAGTTGGCGAGGATCTGTGCGATGCCGCCCGGATTGAGGTGGGTGCGGGCGTTCTCGATGAGGTGCCTGCTCACCCCGTCACCGACGATTCCGGAGTCACGGTAGATGTAGTCCTGCGCTCCGGTGCCGACGACGAACGGCGGGTTGGAGACGATCAGGTCGAATGTCTGGCCCGCGACCGGCTCGAACAGGCTGCCGTCGCGGAGGTCCCAGTTCATCTGGTTGAGGCGCGCGGTGGCCGCGGCCAACGCGAGTGCGCGCGGGTTGGTGTCGGTGGCGACGATCTCGCCGCAATGCCCGTTCATGTGCAGCGCCTGCACACCGCACCCGGTCCCCAGGTCGAGGGCCCGCGCTGCGGGTGTGCGGATGACGGCCTGCGCCAACGACATCGACGCGCCCCCAATACCCAGCACGTGGTCGTGCGCGACGGCGCCCGAACGCATCGACGCGTCCTGGTCGGCGACGACGAGGTAGTCGGCGTCGTCGCTGCCGTGCGGGCGGATGTCTAGGAGCGCCCGGACACCGTGGTCGTCTCGTGCGAGGACCCCGCCGTCGACGAGATCGTCCACCGCGAGCCCGCCGAACGCGGCCGCGACGTCCGTCTCCGGTTCGGTCGAGCCGAGCAGGAAGAGCCGGATCAACGTGGCGAGCGCCTGCTTCTGCACGGGAGCCCGACGGGTCGCCCGCAGGGCGGGCCACCAGGTGCCGCCGACGAGCGCGGCGCCCGCCTGTTCGCCGAGCAGCCCGTCGATCCCGTCGGACGAGAAGTCCGCGGCGCGCAGAGCTGCGCCCAGTGCGTCGACGAGGCCGGGGTCAGCGAGAGGGTATGCCGTCACGGCCCGAGAGTACCGGTACAGTGTTCCTGCACGCGTCGCGCGTGCATGCGCGAGTGGCGGAATTGGCAGACGCGCTGGATTTAGGTTCCAGTGTCTACGGACGTGAGGGTTCAAGTCCCTTCTCGCGCACAGCTCTGGCACAGCTCTCACCTATATGGACACTCGAGCCGAAATTTCGGGATCTGCGCCGTATAGGTGGGACTTCTGCCCGACATTGGTCAGATCTCGACCATGCGATGCTCCTTCGCGGGCGACCTGCGCCCGCGGATCGCGATCAGTTCCCGCGCATGCCGGTCCAACGCGACGTCTTTCGGCAGCTGGGGTGCCCACGGGGTGACGTCGGTGGCGTCGCCCGCCGTGTCGAGCGCGGCGAGAACCGTAAGACTGTGGGCGGCCAGCCGTCTGGTGTGCGACCCCTCGCGCGGCCAATGCGCATACACATGCACGGCGACGTGCATCGTCTGGCGGCCGGTGTGGATGAGCCGCGCGGTCACATCGACGACCTGACCGATGTGGATCGGCCGGTAGAAGCGAACCCCGCCCATGTAGACGGTGACGGCCTCCCCCGACCACCACCGCACCGCGCACAGATACGCGGCGTCGTCGATCCACCCCATGACGCGACCACCGTGCGCCTTGCCGCCCCAGTTGATGTCGGTGGGTGCCGCCAGGAACCGGGTCGACGCTTCGAGCGCGGCCGTCGCACCGGAGTAGTCGGCGTCGGCCATCGCCGTGGTGATCTTGCTGCGGATGTCCGACCGTTCGAGTGCGAACATCTCGCGGGCGACGTCGTCCGCGCGCATCGGAACCCATTGCCGCACCGGGGTGGGTGTGCCGTCCTTGTCCACGGCGACGAAGACGAGCAAGCATCGGCTCGCCTGGGTGAACGTGCCGACGCGCGGGTCGGCCGACCGCACTTCGCATTCGATGTGCATGCTGGTCCGGCCAGTGTGGATGAGGGTTGCGATCACCTCGACGAGGTCACCGGACGCGATGTCCCGCCCGAAGCTGATGTTCCCGACATAGGCGGTGACGCTGTAGCCGCCCGACCATGCCGCCGCGCACGCGTACGCGGCTTTGTCGACCCATTCGAGGATCCGACCGCCGCGGACACCGCCGCCAACGGTCGCCACATCCGTCGGCGCGGCCATGAAACGCAAGGTGATCTGCCGATCGTTCATCATCTCTGTTCCTCCAGTCGTTGCCACGATCCTGGCGGCGGAGGCGAACGCACTGGTCGGCGGGGTGCCGACGCGAGATGTCGGTGATCTGCCGGTAACACCGATGTCACCGTGCGGCAGAGGTCCGATGCAGCGCCGACGGCCCGTATGAGAATCCGAAACGATCAATTCTAATACATGACCAGGAATTGACTTCACCGTCGCTCACTGTCGACAGTGGACGTGTCATCCGGAGAGGTTCTCGCGGGTGGGAAGGTATTGGTGCAGCGTAGAAAAAGGATTGCGATCATTGGTGCGGGGCCGAGCGGAATGGCCGCCCTGCGCGCTTTCAAGTCGGCCGAGAGCCACGGCTCCGAGGTTCCGGACATCGTCTGTTACGAGAAGCAGGACGACTGGGGCGGGCAGTGGAACTTCACGTGGCGGACAGGCACCGACCACTACGGGGAGCCGGTGCATTCGAGCATGTACCGCAATCTGTGGTCCAACGGGCCGAAGGAAGCCCTCGAGTTCGCCGAGTACACGTTCGACGAGCACTTCGGCCGGCCGATCTCGTCCTATCCTCCCCGTGAAGTGCTGTGGGATTACATCGACGGCCGCGCATCGCAGTCCGGTGTGAAGGACAAGGTCCTGTTCGCGCACGCGGTCCGCTGGAGCGAGTTCGACGACGAGACGCAGAAGTTCACGCTCACCGTCGACGATCTGCGACACAAGAAGACACTCACCGAGGTGTTCGATGAGATCATCGTCTCCACCGGGCACTTCTCGTTCCCCAACGTGCCCGACTTCGACGACATCGAGACGTTCCCCGGCGAAGTAATCCACGCCCATGAGTTCCGCGGAGCCGAGCGCTTCGCCGGCCAGCGTCTGCTGCTCATCGGCGGGTCGTACTCCGCCGAAGACATCGGCATCCAGTCGCACAAGATGGGCGCCCGCCAGGTCACCATGAGCTATCGGTCCGCGCCGCAGGGCTTCGCGTGGCCCGAAGGCGTCGACGAGGTCCCGCAGGTCAGCCGGTTCGACGGCTCGGTCGCGACGTTCGTCGACGGCACGTCACGCGAGTTCGACGCAGTGGTCCTGTGCACCGGCTACCTGCACCACTACCCGTTCCTTCCGCACGACGCGCAGATCGATTCGCCGAACAACCTGTACCCGACCGGTCTGTATCGCGGCGTCACGTGGCAGGCGAACCCGAGGATTCACTACCTCGGTGCACAGGATCAGTGGTTCACCTTCAACATGTTCGACGCGCAAGCCTGGTTCGTCCGCGATCTGATCCTCGGCCGCATCGAGCTTCCCGACGCCGCCGCCCGTCAGGCACACATCGACGCGTGGCTCGACGCGTACAGCCAGGTCGACGACGACCCGGCTGCCGTCCGTTTCCAGGCCGACTACATTCGCGACCTGATCGACCAGACCGATTATCCGATGTTCGATCTCGACGAGGTCGTCGACACATTCCTGGCCTGGAAGAAGGACAAGAAGTCGAATATCCTCACCTATCGCGACCAGGCGTACCGGTCGGTGATGACCGGGACGATGGCGACGGTCCACCACACCGCGTGGCTCGCTGAGCTCGACGATTCACGTGAGCGGTACCTGTCGGCGCAGCCGACAGCCGACGAAGCCCAGGGCGCCGCGGAACCCGCCTGATCGTCGGCAGACGATGAAGATCTACCCCTGTCTGCGCACCATCTCCGCGATCCACACCGGCGCGTAGGGCGAGGTGCAGCCCGGCGACGTCGGGTAGTCCTTCAGGACTTCGAGCCGCTCGCCGATCTCGACGGCGCGCTCGCGCAGTTCCGGGTGGGCGATGCCGATCTGCGCGAGTGTCGTGTTCATCGCCCACTGCAATCGGTCCGGGGCGTCCTTCATCTGGGCGTCGACGGTGTCGAGGAGCGCGGGCAGGTCGAGTCCCTCCGAATCCGAGGCCACGCGACCGGCCGTCAACGACCATCCGGCAGCGGCGACGACCGGATCGGGGTCGACGGCCCACGCGGTTCGCAGCGGTTCGCGGTGCGGACTCTTCTTGACGACGTAGCCGACGAACCAGTCGTGGACTTTCGGTGTTCGAGCGTCACGCAGCATCGCGTCGAGCTCGTCCGCGCCGAACTCCTTCGGCCTGCAGATCAACAACGACAGCAGGCGGGCCGCGGTGTCGGCCGTCGCCCACAGTTCGACGGCGAGCGGCTGCTGCGTCTTCAATCGTTTGGCGATGCCGCGCAGCACCGACAGTTTCACTCCGTGGTCGTCGCCGTGCCGTTCGTTGACGGCGCGCGTCTTCGGGTCGTCGTTCGCGGCCAGTTCGGCCAGCAGGTCGGGCACGTTCGCAGTCACCCAGCCACCTTACGAAACCCGGCTCACACCACCGGTTGCGACACGACTGCGACACTCCGACCGCCCGGTGCCGCGGTTCTGGGACAGTCGTCGGGCACGGTGGTTCCATGTCCGAAACCGCTTCTCGCCGCGTCGGCGCCTTCGCGGGCGCCGTCGTCGCCTTCGCGCTTCTCGCTGGAACCTTCGGCGTCTTCGTCCGGTCGTATCCCGGTCAGGCCTCTGACGAGCAGACGATGCAGTCCTGGGCCGCCCACTTCGGGAGCGACGTTCCGACCAGCGGATGGCTCGGCGACCACCAGTTGGCGGTGCTCGGGGGGATCGGTGTCGTCCTCGCCATCGTCTGCGCGGTGCGACGCTCCCCCCGGCTCGCCGGCCACGCGACGATCCTGGTCCTAGGCGCCGTCGCCATCGCCGTCTTCCTCAAGACCGGGCTGCAGCGGCCCGCTCTGGGTGTCGGGTCGTTGACCAACTCGTTCCCCTCGAACACCGTCGCCGCGTTCGCCGCGGCAGCGTTCGGGCTGATCGCCGTCAGCCCCGAGCGTCTGCGTCGTGTGGTCGCTGTCGCTTCGCTCGCCGGTGCAGCCGTCGTGTCGGTCGCCGTCGTCGGACTCCAATGGCATCGCCCGTCGGACGTGATCGGCGGCTGGTTGGTCGCGGTGGCTGCTGCGTTCGCGGCCGAGTGCGTTCTGCCTGTGCGGGGTCGCTCTGTGCGACACTTGCGACGATGACGCGGCTGCTGCTGATCGAAGACGATCCACAGATCGTCGAGGCGCTCAAGATGAGTCTGGAGCGTCTCGACTACACGGTGACGTCAGTCGCGTCCGATCCCGGTGATTCGCTCCCGACTCTGCTGTCGTCGGTCGACGCCGTGATCCTCGACATCGGACTACCCGGCTCCGACGGCTTCAGCGTCTGCCGAGCCATCCGAGCGATCAGCGACGTCCCGGTGATCATGTTGACGGCACGGTCGGACGACATCGACATGGTCGCAGGCCTTGAGGCGGGCGCCGACGACTACGTGGTGAAGCCGGTGAGCCCGCGCGTCCTCGACGCACGGGTCAAGGCGAACGTGCGCCGAGTGAACGTGGTCGAGCCGGGTTCGCCACCGCGCCACGACGTCATCGCGTTCGGCGGCCTCACCGTCGACCGAACGGCCGTCCAGGTGTCGCGCGACGGCGATCCGATCGCGCTCAGCCCCACCGAGACGCGTCTCGTCTTCGCGTTCGCCGACCATCCGGGTCAAGTCCTGTCGCGAGACCAACTCCTCGAGATGGCGTGGGATCAGACGTACCTCGGCGATTCACGGCTCGTCGACAACGCGATCCAACGACTCCGCGCGAAGATCGATCCCGCCGACGTGAGTCTCATCGAGACCGTCCGCGGTTTCGGCTACCGCTTCGTTCCGTGATCTCCCGCCTGCTGCCGAGCTTGCGAGCCCGAGTGATGCTCGGGACGGTCCTCGTCGTGTGCGCAACGGCACTCGGTGTCGGCGGCGCGATCACGTTGTCGGCACGGTCGTGGGCGTACGAGGACGCACAGAACGCAGCGCTGGCGGTGTTCACCGAGGAAATGGAGCAGACACGCGTCGACGGTCCGTCACCGCCCGACGTGGCGGTGGTCCGCGACGGTGTGGTGACGTTCGATCGGAACGACGTCCTGTCCCAGATCCCCGACTCGGTGCGCAGCTCGGTCGAATCGTCGCCGGGCGTCTACCGATTCGAACGGCTGCCGTCGGAGCGGGTCGCGATGGGCTACAGCCGATCACACGGCGACGATCGGGTCAGCTACTTCGCCGTCCGACCTCTCGAAGGGGTCGGCGAGAAGCTCGACCGGCTGCGCACCATCCTGGTCGCATCCGTCGCAGGCGCGGTGGTCCTCGGCATCGCCTTCGGCGCCTTCGTGGTGCGCACGGTGGTGCGGCCGCTGCGGACTGTGGAGTCGACGGCTAAGCAGATCGCGGCGGGCGACGCGTCCGTGCGCATGCCGTCGACCGGCGTGCGGGAACTCCACGACGTGACTGCATCGCTCAACGAGATGCTCGACCAGAAGGATGCCGTGACCGCCGTCCTCCGGGACGAGGAACAGCGTTCTACCCGCTTCGTCGCCGACGTCTCGCACGAGCTGCGCTCTCCTCTTGCCGCCCTCGTGCCGGCGGCAGAGGTGCTCCACGAGGAGTTGTCCGACGACACCGGGGTCCGCGGGCGAGCGGCGCGCCTGATGTCGGAGGAGATCACCGCGTTGTCGGCGCTCGTCGAAGACCTCCTGGAGATGACCCGGCGCGACGCGGGCCTGTCCGACGTCCTGGCCGAACCCGTCGACGTGCACGCACTCATTACCGACGCGGTCCGACGACGCGGCTGGCACGACGTCCCGGTCACCGGATCGGTCGGCGGCGAGTTCTCGACCGACCCGCGCAGGCTCACCGCGATCGTCACGAACCTCGTCGGCAACGCGGTCCGCCACGGTGCGCCACCGGTCACCGTCGATCTCGAACGGCACGGCACGACGCTCACCGTCACGGTGTCCGACCACGGCGACGGCGTCTCCGTCGATCACCTGCCGCGTGTCTTCGAGCGGTTGTACAAGGTGTCGGACGCTCGAACCCGAACGGGCGGCGCCGGTTTGGGCCTGGCGATAGCCCGCGAGAACGCCCGCCTGTTGGGCGGTGACGTCGACTACCGACGCGAGTCCGGTGTGACGTCGTTCGTCGTGCGGGTCGAGCGGGCGCTGTGAGTCAGATCGCTTCGCAGTGCCAGGTACCGTGGAGGTCGTGACCGAGGCTGCATCACCCATCCAGAAGCGACATCGGCCCGCGCTGATCGCGCTGGTCGTCATCGCGGCGGCCGCGTGTCTCGCGCTCGCGTGGTGGCAGTGGAGCCGCTTCGAGTCGGCGTCGGGCACCTTCCAGAATCTGGGGTACGCCCTGCAGTGGCCGGCTTTCGCCATCGCAGTGCTCTACGCGTACCGACGATTCGTGGTGATGGAGGCTGACCCGGACGCGGTCGTCGAGAAGACCTCCAAACGCGGACCCGCCGAGATCCCGGACGGCATCCTGCCCGAACGGCCGAGTGCCCCCGACCCGACCGTCGCAGTCCTCGACAGCGCTCCCGACGACGCACTCACCGAGTACAACCGGTACCTGGCCGAACTCAACGACCGGCGCCCAGAAGCGTGAGAACCAAGAAGCGTGACTGCACCGACGCCTGACTGCACTGAAGGACGACACGTGACCGACAAGACCCCGACAGCCACCGCGACGCCAGGCCCCGTCGCACTTACGAGGATCAAGTCAGCGCTTCTGCGCTACCGGATCCTCGCCTGGATCACGGGTGTCTGGCTGCTCCTGCTCGTCGCCGAGATGATCGCTAAATACGGATTCGACGTCGACGGCTTCGGTTGGGTCGGCATCGCCCACGGCTGGATCTACTTCATCTACTTGATCATGACGGTCGATCTCAGCATCAAGGCGCGGTGGCCGATCGGCAAGCTGATCACGACCGCCATCGCCGGTACCATCCCGTTCCTGTCGTTCTACTTCGAGCACATCCGCACCCGCGATGTGAAGCAGCAGTTCGACCTCTGATCCCTGCTGCTCGTCCGACGGATGTTCAGGCTTCCGCCAACTCCGCCAGCGCGGGAAGAAGTTGCTGCAACGCCTTGTGCCGATGGCTGAGCGCGTCCTTCTCTGCGGGGTTCAGCTCGCCTGCGGTCCGTCCCGCGGCGATGTCGTCGTCGGGGAGGAACAGCGGGTCGTAGCCGAAGCCGCCTGTGCCGCGCCGCTCCCCCACGATCTGGCCGCGCCACTCGCCGCGGACGACGGTCTCGCTACCGTCGGGCAGCACGAGCGCGCAGACGGACACGAACGCCGCACCGCGTCTCTGGGTCGGGACGTCGGCCAGTTGTGCGAGGAGCAGGTCGTTGTTGCGCTCGTCCTGTCCGGCCCCGTCCTGTCCGGCCGGACCGCTCCAGCGCGCCGACAGGATGCCCGGCATTCCGTTCAGTGCGTCAACCGCGATGCCCGAGTCGTCCGCGAGGGACGCGAGGCCGGTACGCGCCACGGCTTCCCTCGCTTTGACGAGCGCATTGTCCTCGAACGTCGCCCCGTCCTCGACGGGTTCGGGGTACGGGTCGACATCGCCGAGCCCGAGCACGTCGAGTCCGGTGATCTCGGCGCCGTCCACCATGCGTCTCAGTTCGGCGAGCTTCTTCGCGTTGCCCGACGCGAGCAGGACGCGTGAGGTCACTTCGTCGGCGTGGGCAGGACGCCCGGGTAGGGCTCGGCGAGCGACTCTCGCTGAGCTTTGACGATCTGCTCGATGCCCTCGGTCGCGACGTCGAGCATCGCGTCGAGGGTACGACGCGGGAACGTCGCACCTTCGCCGGTGCCCTGGATCTCGACGAGGGTGCCAGCGTCGGTGGCGACGACGTTCATGTCGACTTCGGCGCGTGAATCCTCCTCGTACGGGAGGTCGAGGCGGACGCGGCCGTCGACGACGCCGACGCTGATCGCGGCGATGACGCACGACAGCGGCTGCGGGTCGTTGAGCTTGCCCGCGGCGCCGAGCCAGGCGACGGCGTCAGCGAGGGCGACGTACGCCCCGGTGATGGCCGCCGTGCGGGTGCCGCCGTCGGCTTGGAGGACGTCGCAGTCGATGGCGATGGTGTTCTCACCGAGGGCGGCGAGGTCGATGCAGGCTCGCAGCGACCGCCCGACGAGTCGGCTGATCTCGTGGGTGCGTCCGCCGATCTTTCCGCGCACCGATTCACGCTTGTTTCGCTCGTGGGTCGCCGCGGGGAGCATCGAATACTCGGCCGTCAGCCAACCGAGCCCGGAGCCGCGCCGCCAGGACGGGACCCCCTCGGTGACCGACGCGGTGCACATGACACGCGTGTTCCCGAACTCCACTAGGACCGATCCCGCCGGATGCGAAGTGAATCCGCGGGTGAACTTGATGGGGCGCAACTCGTTGTCGGCCCTGCCGTCTTCTCGTGTGCTCACGGTCGCGATTCTATCCGGACCGCGCAGGAGCACAGTTCGGGCTCTCGGAATTGTCAGACCCCCTCCCTATAATCGAACACACAAACGATCTAACAATTAGGTTGATCACTTACCCCGAAGGGAGCAGACCATGCCATGGAGGTCATTGACTGACTTCGTGGGCGGCGACGTAGGTATCGAGCGGGCGAGGAATGCTGTGAGGGCGGAGGGGTGACCACGCTCCTCAGCCGCCAACCAAGGGCCACACAGATGTCACGCCGCCGATCAAGAGGCCCGCAAGAAGACAACTAGGACCGACGTACCAGGTCCAGCGCCGCTTCGGCCAAGACTCGGCGACGTACGCCCGTAACACGCGGCCGACATTGTTGACATGAGCGGCCAGCATTCTGGTCTCGATCAGCGGTTTCATGAATGGGGCCAGGGATTCGATCCCGTCGGCGCTCTTCAGCGCGATCTCGTCGAGGTCGTCGAGGTCGGACCGGAGAGCGTTGTCGACCTTGGCGAAGATCGAGTCGAGTTGCTTGCTGATTCGATGAGACTTCGCGACCTCGCGAACAACCAGGGCAGCACCTACGAGTTGCAGCACATACGCAGTCACCGTCAGCCCAACCAGGGCGCAGTTTGCCATGCGGTCAGTATCGCGTCGGCGCGACACTTTGCGGTGTGAAACCGCAGCTCGACATCAAGAACACTGACCGTCGCGCCGCAAGCCGTCCACGATCTCCCTCGCGAGCTTTTTGGCATCGGGTGACTTCATCGCCTCGCCGAACACCTTCTTGGTGGCACGCTGCAGGGCGCGCGTGACATCTGCGACGTCGCAGGCGTTCGCGTTGCGCAGTTCCTTGTTCAGGGCGGCTTCCAAGTCGTCACCGAAGCCATCGAGGTTTAGCTGTGTCTTCATACCTTTCAAGTGTTCAGCCTGGTCAATGCCTGTCGGCGCAGTTTGGCCATCGTTCATCTCCTCGGGGGACGGCTCTGCTGGACGATGTCGGGTGACCCGGCAGCAGGTTCGCCCTACGCGCGCCGGTATGCCCCATAATCGGTGGATGCACTGGTACGCCACCGTGGCTTTCCTCGGAACCGTCGTCACGCTCGCTGGCCTCGCGTGGGCGGCGTGGGCCACTTACCAAGAGTGGACGGCGGTGTCATCGTCGACCGAATACTTCGCCCCCCAGTGGCTTCGCCGAGTGTTCCGCCGCCGAGTCGACGCCACGATCCATGTCGCGACAGCGAACGTCGCAGGTGAAGGTGGCTTCGGCGCAGTTGTTGAGCGCGGCTTCGATGTCACCAAGCCGATCGAAGAACGGCTCGCGGCACTCGAGTTCGCGGTCAACGATGTAGCAAAAGATTTCCGCCTCGCAGACGCGGAGCTTGAGACGAAGGTCCGCACCGTCACTCGCTCCGTCCAGGAGTTGAACGCGACCGTGGGAGGGATACCGAGACAGTTTGAGGAGGCTAACCGTCGGCAGGCAGTGAAGAGCCTTCAGCAGGCTGGATGGGGCTTGGTCTTCGCGGTTGCTGGACTCATCATGCAGACGCCCGCAGCATGGATCGCCATGTAGCACGAGACCCCGCCGATGACAGACCGGGATGATCTCGCCGGCTCGGGTGCGGTGACCGCAGTGTCGGCGGCCCGGCATCTCGCGAAATCCGCCGCCAAAGCAGCGAATGTGGGAAGGCCCCCTAGGTGACCATGGACCGCGCTCTGCTCGACTCGCGACGGCGAGCCATCGACGAGTGCAGCCGGTGTGACCCCAGCGGGTGGATCGAAACCCAAAGCGGCGCGCTCACCCGCTGCCGTCGCCTCGACGCGCAGGAGCTGAGCCGATGACACGCACGAGGTCATCTGCGAACGCTGCTGGGTCGCGCTTCGAACGTGAGATCGCCGACTGCCTCGCTGCGCACGTCGACGACCGGATCGACCGCCGCGTCAAGACCGGAAGCCGCGACAAGGGCGACATCGGCGGCGTGCGCCTGCACGGGCAGCGCGTAACTATCGAATGCAAGGACACAGCGCGACTCGACCTGGCGGGCTGGACGTGCGAGGTCGCAGACGAACGCGATAACGACGACGCCCTGGCTGGTGTTGTCATCCACAAGCGGCACGGCAGAGGCGACCCACTCGACCAGTGGGTGACCCTCACGGTCCGCGAGTTCATCGCCTTGCTCGCGGGGGTCGCATTGACCAGGAGGCGGAATGGTGATGGTGGAGGCGACCGCTCGCACGCATCCGCCCCTTCTCAGCCTGCGGGAGGCGTACATCGCCCTAGTACCGTGTTCGCGGGAAGACCACTTTGAGAACCTGATACCCCATGAAGATGGCAGCCACGACGATCACGGACACCAGCAGCCTCAGCGGCAGACCCGATTCGGCCGACACCCGCGCGAGGCCGTCGCCAATCCACGCTGCGACGACGGGGATCCCGACTACACCGGCGGCCGCTGCGAATAGCGATTGTCAGTCAGGCGCAGGGCGTTGAGGGCCGCGTTGGCGGCGAGGACAAGAACGCCGACAACGAGAACGGCCAGGCCGAGGGCGCGCGACCAACTGACCGCGTGGCGCAGAACGGTGTGCAACGACTGGCCGAACGCATACAGGCCCCATATCGATCCACGAAGGCTACGAGACCTACGATGCCCACAATCGAGAGATTGGCCAGCTCAGGCATCTGCGATTCGTCCAGGATCCAACGCACTATCGCGACGGCGAGGAGGGCGAGAATCGCTATCGCGACTGGGATCAGGGCCGTGCCTACGAGGTGGAGGAGAAACTCCATCCACGACCAGTCGGTGAGGTCGTCAGGCTCAGTCTCAATGTTCACGGCGGCAATCGTGACATACGCCACCGACAGTCTCACCCGATGTGCGCTGCGAGTGAACGTGTACAAGCACCCGACGCTTCTGGGAGGAGATCATCCGATGGAATCTGATACCTGTGGCGCTCGCACCGAGCGCTACCTATGCCAGTCCTGCGAGGCCACGTTGCGTCAGACCGGGACGCAACTGCCGTGGTTGGCGAATCAGCTCGCGCTCACCTACAGCCGACAGAACAACCTCACCCCTGCGCCTCCGGCGGCTCGACGACGCCCGCCAACCGAGGACGAGGAGGAGTCTCCGCTGCCCTACATCGGGCGGGCGCGCGACGCCTACGACGAGATCCGCACCGTGCTCGGGCGGTGGGCACGCGACCTTTCCGAGCAGCTCGGCGTCGACGTGCGCGTGTCCCACCCGGCGCGCACTGTCGAGTTGTGTGCGTGGCTGGCCGCCCACGTTGACCGGCTAGCGTGCTCGCCGGACGCGGCGCTCGCCCTCGACGAGCTGACGACGGTGGCCTGGCGCAGACTCGAGACCATCGACCGTCCGCTGCCGCCGATCTACCGGGGCCGTGTCCGGCAGTCGTGGGCACCATGTCGCACGGCGCACCGCAGGTGTGTGGGTGCCGCTGTACGCAGCCCGCACCGAGCCGGGGGAGAACAGTCACCGTCGGTGCCGACGTCGTGGTGTGCGTGCGATGCGGCACCACCCACGACGCTCGGGCACTCGAACAGAAGCTGCTCGCCGAGCTGTCCGTCTACCTGATGCGCGCCGACGAGATTCAACGTGTGATGCGTGAGCTCGGGGAGCCGATCGCCAAGAGCACCTGGCACAACTGGCGGGCCAAGGGCAAGCTCCAGCCGAGGGCATGGCGGCGCGTGCTCTCGCACTGGATCACCAGCGAGGACGATAAGCTCTACCGTCTCAATGACGTACGGAGCCTACGGGAGGTCGGACTGTCAGCGACGACGGTCCTACGCTGACCTCCGGCGAGGCTGTCTTCGGTAGTCTCTTTGACGCGCACGATCAACGCAGGATCGTCGCGCAGCATAGCCAAGGTCTCGATCGCGTAGTCGATCTCTACTGGTCCGACGTGATGACCTAGGACGTTCACGCGGTCAAGGCTCTGCAGGAGAATGTCCCGGGCGACAGTAGAGACCGGCAGCTCACGCTCGGCAGCGATCGCCTCGATCGCGTCCATCTCGTCGTCGTTGAGCCTGACCTGCAGTGTACGAGCGCGGCCATGCCCGCGCGTGACCTTCACATCGTTGCGGACTACTCGGTCGGGGTTCTGTTCGATCTCGTCAGCTTCGGCGAGGGCCTGCTCGAGTCTGCTCATCTTCTTGGTGCTCATGCTGTCGATCCCTTCTGGTTGTCGTATTTGCGTCGAGCGGTGGAGTTGGCCAGCCACCCGTTGAGTCCGTACGTCGTGCCGTCCTCCTCGTTGGTGGTGATGACCACCACGAGGTCTCCGGCACCGGTGGACCATCCTGTCGTTCGGTCGCTGACCCCGGACTTGCTGGCTGGGTCGGGTACCTCGACCAAGGCATCCGGGTCGGCGAGCGCCTCGTTTGCCCAGGCGACTGTGATGCCATGCTTGGCTCGCATGTATTCGCCCCGGTGACTCCAGTCCACGTCCACGCTTCTAGTGTATTACAACTGTAGTACATACAGCTACATGCTTTCGGTCACGACCACATGCCTCCAACACGCCCGCCCGTGACTACCTGGCAGCCCAGGTCAGCAGGGGTTGGACTCAGAAGCGCAGCGACGCCCGCTGCTCAAATGAAGCCCGCACCAATCGGTGCGGGCCTTCTCGTTGCACCCGTCGTCTCGTGTCCGCCGGTCCGTGTCCATGCTCAGGGGCACGCCGGGCAAGCCGTGTCCACGACCCTTACAGTCTCGGGGCGAGCCACGCGCTGCGCGGGGCGGCGGGCCGAGGGGTAAGGGGACATAGGTCGGATGCCCAAGACATCGGGGCGATCGACTCGCCGCTACAAGTCGCAGCAGAAGTCCTTCCTCGCCGAGTGTGCGGACCTGAACTCGCCGTGTCATCTGTGCGGGCAGCCGATCGACTACGCGGCACCCGCGGACGCGAGGGTGACGTTCCCGGATCGGTCGCAGAAGTTCATGCAACGTCGCGCGCTGTCGGTCGCTCAACGGTGGGGCCTTGTCGACGATCGCATTCACGTAGTCGCGATAGGCGTCGTCGCTCATGCTCGTCGGATTGATCATGCCCCGGCCGCCGTTCGACATGGTCTCCAGGACCTTGTCCAGGTCGTAACGAACGATGCGCGGGCCGATGCGCAGGCCCTGGATGAGTCCGGCCGCTTCCCACCGTCGTATGGTGATCGCCGCGACGCCGATCTCGGCGGCGAGCTCGCGCTGGTTTACAGTCTTCGTGGTGGTGACTACTCCCCCATTGGGGGCGCTCCTTGAGCGTTCCGAGCGCGGCGGTCGGAGCGAACATTGGCGTGTGAAGTCCGGCCGTCGCGTGCTTTGTTGTTTGACCATGTCCTTGTGTGGACAATCGCAGAGAAGGACACCCGCTCAAGGGACTGTCCACCGATGGTTGACCAAGCGCTGTCAATCGACGTGCTCGCCCCGCTGCCGAGAGCGCATCCGACGCTTACTGGGGTGAGCCGCCGTTCTGAGCGCGGGTCATTACCGGAATCCAGATTCGAGGAGCGCCGCCTGGTCGGCGAGCGCGATCGCGAGACCGCCTGCAGTGGTCGGATGCAGCGGCGCGGCTCCGTCGATCGACTGCACGAACGGAGCCGTCGAACACACCCCGTGCCCGGCGAACGACGGCAGCGCCGTCTGGAACGACGACGCCCGCGCCCCCTCGGCGAGCACCGTGTTCAGCGACTGCAGCCAACCCCGCAGAACCTTCTCCTTCTCTTCGGTGATGCCGAGGTCGCGCACGCAGGCGGTGTCGTCCGACAGCGGATCGTAGTACTGGTTGATGACGACCGTCGGAGGGTTGGGTAACGACCGCAACTGGGTGAGCAAGACGAGATAGTCACGGGTGAACACCGACAACTGCTGCCGGAAGTACGCGTCCGTCGCGGCCCCGCCGCAGTCCGGCAGTGTCGCGCACAGACCGATCATCTGCGACCAGCGGACGTCGTTCGCGCCGACGCTGATGATCAGCGCGCCCGGTGCGTCGGCCAACGCCCGGGGCAGCTGTGGCGGCACCTCGTCGCCTCCGCGCTCCTGATCGCCGAGCAGACCTTCTCGAATGGTGGCACTGCTGCAAGCCAGATTGGCCACCTCCCACCCGGTGGATCGGTCCAATGCGACGGCGAACGATCCGCTGGTCCGCTCGCAGGCGGAGTCCTCCCGCGTCGGCGCGGCCAACGCCGGATTGCCGATCCCGGCCGCTGTCGAGTCGCCGATCACCACGACCTTGCCCGCCACTCCGGTCGGCGTCTCGCGGGGTGCGGCCACGGCAGGCGGCGCGGCGCCGACGAGCGACGCGAGCGAATCGATGCCTCGTAGTTGGTCGGTGGTGGAGAACGCCGTCGACACGAACGCCCCGACGTTGACGGCCACCGCGAAGAGCGCCCCCACGACGACGAACGCGATCGACGGTTTGAGCGACCGCCGCTGCCAGCCCGCAATCGCGCCGAGCAGCAGCACCGTCACCGCCGCGACGATGAGGACTTGCAGGATCAGATAGTTTCGCCAGCCACTGACGAGCGCATCCGTCAACTCCTGCTGCGCCGCCGACCGCGCGGACTCGTCGCTGTCGGGTCCGGCGAGGTCGGTGAGCTGCTCGGTCAACTGCAGATCGGTAAGTTCGAGGCGCGGCCGGATCGGTCCGGAGAATTCGATAGTGCTCGGCAGCTCCTGCCCGAACAGATCCACTTCGCCCGGGCCGCTCCACGACAGTCCGCTCCACGATAAGGAGGGCTGCGTCGCACCCACACGGACCGTCTGCCCGACCGCCTCCACCGTCTGCATCGGGGTGACCCACAGTGCGACGGCTATCGCGATGGCGGTCGCGACGACGATCACGGCGACGTCCAACAATCGCTTGGCCATACATCGAGCATGTCACGCCCCGGGCGTGGCAGCCGACCGCTCGCCCACGCCCAGGGCACGAGATTGTGCACAGGGTTAAGGCCTGAGCACAAAGTAGTGCCCTGGGCACGAACGATCACGCCCTGAGCGCAAACCACTCCCGCCCAGGGCGTGATCCCCAGGCGTCTTACAGCGGCGGGCGGACCTCGATGACCTGTCCCTGGTGCACCAGTTGCAGCGGTCCAGGGTAGGCGGCGGACGCCTCGTCCAAGATGGCGTCGGCGTCGCTCCACGGGACGATGTGGGTCAAGGCCAGCGAGCGCGCCGAAGCTCGTGCGGCGACCTGGCCGGCTTCGGTCCCGGACAGGTGCAGCCCCATCGGCCGCGCGTCGGGCTCGTGAGTCCACGACGCCTCGCACAGGAACAGATCGCAGTCGCGGGCGAGCTCGACCACCTCGTCGCACACGCCGGTGTCACCGCTATACGCGAACACTTCGCCGTCCGGTCCGGTGATGCGCAGACCGAATGTGCTCGGCGGATGGTCCACCTTGAACGGCTCGATGTGCAGACCGTGAATGTCGACCGCCGTCCGGTCCACCCATTCTCGGACGTCGTAGGTGTCGGAGATGTCGTCGACCTGCCCCGGGTACTCCGACGCCCCCGCACCGATGCGCAGCGCAGTGCCCGCCGGACCGTACAGGAGCGACCGTTCGGTCGCCTTCTCCGGCGCCCACCGACGCCACACGAGCATCGCGGGCATGTCCATGCAGTGATCGGCGTGCAGGTGACTCAGCAGGACGGCGACGCGATTTGGATCGGCGTGCTGGAGCAGTTCGCCGAACACCCCGTGCCCGCAGTCGATCAGCACCGGCTCGTGGCCGTCGGCCTGAAGTAGATAGCCCGAGCACGCGGCACCGGGGCCGTTCACGCTCCCCGAACACCCGAGCACCGTCAATCGCATACAGCCCACTTTGCCATGCTCAACTCGGAATCAAGCATCGAACGGGGCGCGGGTGATCGACCGATTCGCGGCACACCTGAAGCGAGACAGATCACAGGAGACTCGTCAGAAGTGCGTCACATGGTTTATCTGCGGGCCGAGGAAGCGTCGCGACAACTTCGTGAACTGCTCCGGATCGCCTGTCGCAGAGAACAACCGGTGGGCTTCACGCCCGTCGTGTGGATTGAGCGACTCGGTCTCGGTCAACACCCGGAACGTGTCCTTCGCCGTCTCTTCGGCACTCGATACGAGCGTCACCTCGTCGCCCATCACCAGCTGAATGACGCCCGAGAGCAACGGGTAGTGAGTGCACCCCAGAACGACGGTGTCCACGCTCGCCTCCTGCAACGGCTCCAGATATCCCTGGGCCAGTTGGAGGATCTGGCGTCCGCTGGTCACACCGCGTTCGACGAAGTCGACGAACCGCGGGCACGGGACGGCCGTGATCTCCATGTCGCGGGCCGCCGCGAACGAGTCCTGGTAGGCGCGCGAGGCGATGGTCGCCTCCGTCCCGAGGACACCGATCCTGCCGTTGCGAGTCGCCGCTACGGCACGTCGGACGGCGGGCAGGATCACTTCGATCACCGGGATCGGCGCGTACCGCTCCCGGGCGTCACGGAGCATCGCGGCCGACGCCGTGTTGCAGGCGATCACGATCGCCTTGACGCCGCGCCGCATCAGTTCGTCGCCGATCGACAGTGCGTGACCCCGGATCTCCGGGATCGTCAGCGGTCCGTAGGGACCGTTTGCCGTGTCGCCGATGTAGACGATGTCCTCGTCGGGCAGCAGATCGATCACCGCGCGCGCGACGGTGAGGCCGCCGACGCCGGAGTCGAAGATCCCGATGGGTCCGTGGTTCAGGACAGTCCTCCCGGTTCGATGGCCTTCCGGCCGGTGGACGGCTTACCGGAAGCCGAGGTCGCGGTCATCCACGCCGCGAGCACGCCGCCGACGGCGCCGAACAGGTGCCCCTGCCACGACACGCCGGACGTCCCCGGCAACGCACCCCACAGGATGCCGCCGTAGACGACCAGGATGACGAGGCCGCCGAGCACCTGCCACACGTCACGATTGAACAGGCCGCGCACGATCAAGAACGTCAACCATCCGAAGACGATTCCCGAGGCGCCGACCGTGATCGACATCGACGGGGACGTCAACCACACTCCGAGTCCAGACACCACCCACACGACGGCGGTCACCAGTAGCGCACGACCACTCAACAGGACGAAGAACCCGAGTACCAGCCCCGGGATGAGGTTCGAGATCAGGTGAGCGAAGTCAGCGTGCAGGAACGGCGCCCAGATGACTCCCGGCAGACCCGACCACGTGCGCGGCACGATGCCGTGTGTGTCGAGGCGACCGTCCATCACGACGTCGAGCAGCTCGACGGCGAACATGATCGCTGTGACGACCGCCAGGACGATGACGATCTGCAGCCAGCGGTCCCAGGGTCTCGACGCCGCTCGGCCGGCAGAGGGGTCCGCGAACGGATCCGGCAGGTTCGCGGTCACTCGTCTCCGGTCCCGAACGCGAAGCCGCCTGCGAATGCTGATGCGACGACGTCGCGGTAGGACGGGATCCCGGCCACGGTGCGCGCGGTCACGACGGCCGCGACGATGGCCCGTTGGACGACCGTCGCGGACGCCTCAGCCAGCGCGGCGACGACGGCAATGTCCGACTCCATGCCGGACGGGATGTCGACGGCGGCGTCCGGGTCGGCGACCCGCGCACCGGTTGCGACCGCGAACAGCGTGTCGCCGTCGAGCGGCGAGTGGGCAGGTCGGACGGCGCGGGCGATCCCGTCGTGCCCGGACATCGCGAGCCTGCGCACGGCGGGCACCGACAACGTCGCATCGGTGGCGACCACGCCGATCGTGGTGTTCAGGACGGTGCCCTTCGCTTCGAGCGCCCGCAGCCGGGTCAACTCGGCGACGGCAGGCGGCCGCAGCCCGTGGTGGGCGAGGTCTTCGGCACCCCACGGCAGCCCGGTCTGCGGGTCGACAACCTGGCCGACGGGGTTCGCGACGACGAGGGCTCCGACGGTCAGGCCGCGTGCGGGCCCGTCAGTCACCGTGATCGACGCGGTCCCCACTCCGCCTTTGAGTACCCCGGCGCGCGCGCCCGCGCCCGCACCGACGGAGCCGACCGCGAACTCGGTTCCCGCCGCGGCGAGCGCACGCTCCCCGAATTCCGCGTCCGGTCGGTTCTCCCACCCGCCGACGGGCAGATCGAAGATGACCGCTGCGGGCACGATCGGCACCACGTGGCCTTGACGGTCCATCGGCAGCCCGATGCCCGCCGATTCGAGTCCGCGCATCACGCCGTCCGCCGAGGACAGTCCGTAGGCGCTGCCGCCGGTCAACACGACGGCGTCGGCGCCGCGCACGCTGTTGCCCGGTTCGAGCAGATCGGTCTCCCGCGTGCCCGGACCGCCGCCGCGCACGTCGACCGCGGATGTCGCCCCGCTTGGGACGGTCACGACGGTTGCGCCGGTCGCCCAGCCCACCCCGGGCTCGGTAGCCGTCCCGACCACGACCACGTCGTCGATCAAATGGTGGTGTCCGACGCCGATTCCGGCGACGTCGGTGATCCGGTTCCCCGGTTGCGCAACGGGCAGTCGATCGGTCATTCGGGGACGTCCCAGTCCGACTGCGTCCACTCGTCTGCCATCAACGCTTCGACGAGCAGCCCCTGCACCACCGACAGCCAGTCGTACACGTCACGGTGCGCAGCTTGCGGATGGTCGGGCGGCAGCCGCATCGGCTCGTCGTCGATGCCGAGCATAGCGCCGAGCGCCAACCGCACGTCGGTGAGCGCCGACAGCCAGCGGTCGGCTTCCGCTTCGGTCAGCCGGATGTCGCCGCCACCGGGAGGCAGGGTGTCCAGGACGGTACGTGCCGCGTCGAGTTTGGCGTCGATGATGTGGGGTTCGTTGACGCTTCGGAGCCCGCCGTTGAGGTCCGAGGCCACCGATGCGGCGGTCAACTCGTCCTCCTGGTCGGGGCGGTGGAAGTCGGGCAGGAGGCGTCCCAGCGTCACGTCTTCCGGCGCACGCGAATGGCCGGTGGCGATGCCGGTGAGCGCCGACAGCTCGTCACTCGGCGCCGAGTCCCCGCGTTCGACGAGCAACTCGGAGATCGACTCGACCATGGAGGCGAGCAGTTGGCACTCGTAGGTCTCCAGGTTCGAGCAGATCCGCACCTGTGTGCCGGTCCCGGTCCGCCGCCACGTCCTCATCGGGGTCGCCTCACGAGTCGTGCTGCATCGTCGCCCACAGACCGGCCGCATGCAGCTTGCGGACGTCGATCTCGATCTTGGTGCGGTCGCCCGAGGAGACGACCGCCTTGCCCTCGTTGTGTACCTGCATCATGAGTTCGCGTGCTCGCGCCTCCGAATATCCGAACAGCTTCTGAAAGATGTACGCCACGTAGTTCATGAGGTTCACCGGGTCGTCCCAGACCACGGCGACCCACGGTCGGTCCGTCACGACCTCGGGTTCTGCCACCGCGGTACCGGTGCTCGTGCCCGGCGTCGACTCATCGCGCACCATGAGTAATAGGGTAGCGAATGTGACCGGTACCGCGCTGCTGACAGACCAGTACGAACTGACCATGATCTCCGCCGCCATCAAGGCCGAGCGCGCAGATCGTCAGTGCGTGTTCGAGGTGTTCGCCCGACGACTCCCCGACGGCCGGAGGTACGGCGTTGTCGCCGGCACCGGCCGTGTCCTGGAAGCTCTCGAGGAGTTCCGCTTCTCCGGCGACGAGATCTCCGCCCTGCGTGGCATCGTCGACGAGCCGACCCTCGACTGGCTGGCCGACTACCGTTTCTCCGGCGACATCGACGGCTACCGAGAGGGCGAGCTCTACTTTCCCGGCTCCCCCATCATGACCGTGCGCGGCGGCTTCGCCGAAGGCGTCGTCTTGGAGACGGTGATCCTGTCGATCCTCAACTACGACAGTGCGATCGCCTCGGCTGCCGCCCGCATGGTGAGCGCAGCCGCCGGTCGACCGATCATCGAGATGGGTTCGCGACGCACCCACGAGCGGGCCGCGGTGGCCTCAGCGCGCGCCGCCTACCTCGCGGGACTGACTGCGACGAGCAACCTGGAAGCCGCCCGCACATACGGTGTCCCGAGTGCTGGCACCGCGGCACACGCCTTCACCCTGTCGTTCGCGACGGCCGACGGCAGCGATGAGAAGGCCGCGTTCGCCGCGCAGATCGACGCACTCGGCACCGGGACGACGCTGCTCGTCGACACCTACGACATCCGGCAGGGCGTCGAGAACGCGATCGCCGTCGCGGGACCTGAACTCGGCGGTGTCCGCATCGACTCCGGCGACCTCGGCGTCCTCGCGCGCCAGGTCCGCGCCCAGCTCGACGGCCTGGGCGCCACCTCCACCCAGATCGTGGTCTCCGGCGACCTCGACGAGTACGCGATCGCGTCTCTGCGGGCCGAGCCCGTCGATACCTACGGCGTCGGCACCGCGCTGGTCACCGGCAGCGGCGCACCGACCGCGGGCATGGTGTACAAGCTGGTCGAGGTGGACGGCGTCCCGGTCGCCAAACGCTCCAGCCGCAAAGAGAGTCACGGCGGGGCCAAGCGCGCACTACGCGCCGCGCGTGACACCGGCACAATCGTCGAGGAGATCGTGGTGACCGGCGGGGGTATCGCAGACGGGGATGTGGCGGATGAGGGTGTGTCAGGCGATTGGGCTGTCGACGGACTCGGTAGCCTCAAGGCCAGGGATCTACAGATCCCGCTGGTGCGCGGTGGGCGCGTCGTCGACGACGTTCCGACGCTCGCCGACGCCCGCGAGCATCTCGCACGCGGCCTCGTCTCCCTGCCGTGGGAGGGCCTGGGCCTGAGCCATGGCGACCCCGCCGTCGGCACCCGCTACATCACGCGACCGGAGAAATAATGTCCACCCACCGAGCCCTGATCGTCGTCGATGTGCAGAACGACTTCTGCGAGGGAGGGTCACTCGCCGTCATCGGCGGGGCGGCAGTCGCAGCAGGTGTCAACACGATCACCAGCGACTACTCGACCGTCGTCGCCACCCGCGACTACCACATCGATCCCGGGTCACACTTCTCCGACGATCCGGACTTCGTCGACTCGTGGCCACCGCACTGCGTGGCGCGTACCGACGGTGTCGGCTTCCATCCGACGCTGGGCACCGAACCGTTCCAAGCCGTCTTCGACAAGGGCGCCTACTCGGCCGCCTACTCCGGGTTCGAGGGGGCCGACGCCCACGGGACGTCGCTCGCCGACTGGTTGAGCGCCCGTGAGATCACAGCGGTCGACGTCGTCGGCATCGCGACCGATCACTGTGTGCGCGCCACCGCCGTCGACGCGGCGCGCCTCGGCCTGCACACCCGCGTCCTGCTCGACTTCACCGCGGCCGTCGCCGAAGCGACCACCACGACCGCCCTGCACGAACTCCGGGAGACGGGCGTCGAGGTGACCGGGACGCTGCTGCACACCGGCACGCCTGCCGCGTGAGCGTCCCCGATGTCCCCGAGCTCCTCGACCACGCGGTCGCCGCGCTCGGCGGCACCCGACGCGACGGACAGGTGACGATGGCGACCGCCGTCGCCTCAGCGATCGAGGACGCCGAGCATCTGGCCGTGCAGGCGGGCACCGGCACCGGCAAGTCGTTGGCGTACCTCGTCCCGTCGATCCGGCACGCCGTCGAATCAAACGAGACGGTGGTCGTCTCGACGGCGACCATCGCGCTGCAACGCCAGTTGACCGAACGCGACCTGCCGCGGCTGGCGTCGGCGTTGGCTGAACCGATCGGTCGCGAACCCAAGTTCGCGATCCTCAAGGGCCGCGCCAACTATCTGTGCTTGAACAAAGTGCACACGGGTGTCGCGGACGAACCCGACACCGAACTGTTCGACGCCTTCGAGCTGTCGCGGACCGGTCGCGAGGTGACGCGCCTGCGCGAGTGGACCTCCGACACCGAGACCGGCGACCGCGACGACCTGCCGCAAGGCGTGTCAGACCGCTCGTGGCGTCAGGTGAGTGTGACCTCCCGAGAGTGTCTCGGCGCCAATGCCTGCCCGTACAGCGAAGACTGCTTCGCCGAGATCGCCCGGCGCAAGGCCGGGGCGTCCGACGTCATCGTCACCAACCATGCGATGCTCGCGATCGACGCGATGAGTCCGGCGACGATCCTGCCGGAACACAAAGTGGTGGTGATCGACGAGGCCCACGAACTGGTCGACCGGATCACGTCGGTGACCACCGAAGAGATCTCCGCCGCGGGCGTCACCCTGGTGGCCCGCCGCCTCGGCAAGCTCGTCTCCGACGAGACGGCCGACGCGCTCGTCGGCGCGGGCGAGCAGCTCGGCATCCTCCTCGAGGAGTCGCAGAATGGCGAGTGGACGCGTCTGCCGAACGGTGCCGGCGAGATCCTCGCCTCCCTGCGTGACCGGCTGTGGAACGCGCGCAGCGAGATCGGACCCGCTAAACCCGGCACCGACCCGGAGGCCGCGGCCGCCCGCCAGATGGCGATGTCGGCGACCGACTCGCTCCACGACACCGTGGTCCGCACCCTCACCGTGTTCGGCGAGGCCGACATCACCAAGCGGTTCGACGTCGTCTGGAAGGCGGTCGACGACTTCCGCAACAACACGCGCCACACGCTGCGGATCGCCCCGCTGTCGGTGGCCGGCCTGCTGCGGACGTCGCTGTTCACTGACTCGACGGTCATTCTCACGTCTGCGACATTGACGCTCGGCGGCAACTTCGACGCGCTCGCGCGCACATGGGGCCTGCCACCGCACGGGGATGTCAATGACGATGGGGCAAGCGGGAACGGCTGGCGCGGACTCGACGCGGGCTCGCCGTTCGACTTCCCGAAGGCGGCGATCCTGTACGTCGCCGACCGCCTGCCGCCACCCGGCCGCGACGGGATCGCGGCGGCGACGCTCGACCAGATGGTCGAGATGATGACCGCCGCCGGCGGACGGACCCTCGGTCTCTTCTCGTCGATGCGGGCCGCGAAGGAGGCCTCCGAGAAGCTGCGCGAACGTGTCGACTTCCCGATCCTGTGCCAGGGCGACGACGCGACGTCGACGCTCATCAGGCGGTTCGCCGACGACGAGGCGACATGCCTGTTCGGCACGCTGTCCCTGTGGCAGGGCGTCGATGTTCCCGGGCCGTCGCTCCAGTTGGTGATGATCGACCGCATCCCGTTCCCGCGGCCCGACGATCCGCTCCTGTCGGCACGCCAACGCGATGTGGACGCCAGGGGCGGCAACGGATTCCTCACCGTGTCGGCGAATCACGCAGCCCTGCTGCTGGCGCAGGGCGCGGGTCGTCTCCTGCGGTCGACGGCCGACCGCGGCGTGGTCGCCGTCCTCGATCCCCGGCTCGCCACCGCCCGCTACGGCGGATACCTGATGGCGGGTCTGCCACCGTTCTGGAAGACACGCGACAAGGGCGCCGTCGTCGCCGCGCTCCGACGGTTGACCGCGGGATAGCCGGGCGTGGATTCGATCGCACGACTGTTGGCGGGCACGCATCCGAGCCCGCAGACGGTGCTCGGCGCGCACGACGGCATCGTCCGCGCACTGCTGCCCGGAGCGCGCGGCGGCCACATCGTCTCGTCAGACGGGAGCCGTGAGCCGCTGCGCCACGTCGACGGCCCGCTGTTCACAGCGGACCGCCCAGATTTCCCCTGCACGGGTGTCCCCCGCACCGATCTCCCCAGAGCCGATCTCCCCCGCACCGACTACTGGTTCTCGGTCGACTACGGCGACGTCACGGTGGACGTCGACGATCCGTATCTGTTCGGTCCGCGGTCGAGCGCGGCCGAGCGCGTCGCGATCGGGGTGGGCCCGGACGCCGTCGTCGACGTGCTCGGCGCGTTCGCCCGCCATCGAACCACCGTGTCGGGTCGCCAGGTATCCGGCGTCGACTTCGCCGTGTGGGCGCCCAACGCGCGAGGCGTCGCCGTCTTCGGCGACTTCGACGCGTGGGGTGCGCAGCAGTATCCGATGTCCCGTCGCGACGGCGTGTGGGAGTTGTTCGTGCCGGGCGCTTCCGTCGGTGACCGCTACAAGTATCGGGTCGTCGGAGCCGACGGGTTGATCCGCGACAAGGCCGATCCCCTCGCTCATCGAACGCAGTGCCCACCCGAGACCGCGTCAATCGTCGACGCCCCGTCGCAGTACTCGTGGTCGGACACCGACTGGATCACCGACCGGGAGCTGGCCGACCCGGTCCGCCGCCCGCTGAGCGTCTACGAGGTGCACCTCGGGTCGTGGCGTCCGGGTCTGGACTATCGGCGTGCCGCACATCTGCTCGCCGACCATGTGACCGAACTGAACTTCACCCACCTGCAACTACTGCCGCTCACCGAGCACCCGTACGGGCCGTCGTGGGGGTATCAGGTCGGCTCATTCTTCGCGCCGACCGCCCGTTTCGGTGCGCCCGACGATCTGCGGTACCTCATCGACCACTGCCACCGGCGCGGGCTCGGGGTGATCCTCGACTGGGTGCCCGCGCACTTTCCGAAGGACCCGTTCGCACTCGGCGAGTTCGACGGCACCCCGCTCTACGAGCACGCCGACCCGCTGCGGCGCGAACAACCCGATTGGGGAACGTACGCATTCAATCTGGGGCGCGACGAGGTGCGCAGCTTCCTGCTGGCGAGCGCCCGCTACTGGTGCGACGAGTTCCATGTCGACGGGTTGCGCGTGGACGCCGTCGCCGCCATGCTCTACCGCGACTACTCGCGGGGTCCGGGCCAGTGGCGGCCCGCGCCCGACGGAAGTCACCGCAACGAGGAGGCCGTCGACTTCCTGCGCGACCTCACCGACATGGTCCGCGGCGATCATCCGGGTGTGGTGGTGATCGCCGAGGAGTCGACGGCGTGGCCGGGCGTGACCTCACCGACGGCCGACGGCGGGCTGGGCTTCGACTTCAAATGGGACCTCGGCTGGATGCACCGGACCCTCGACTACCTCGGGACCGAACCCGCCCACCGAGGCGGGCAGAACCCGGCCCTGCTCGACTCGTTGACCGGCGCCGTCCGCGAACGCTACGTGCTGCCGTTGAGCCATGACGAGATGGTGCACGGCAAAGGCACGCTCACCACGCGGATGCCGGGCGACGACCGGGCGCGTGCCGACCACGTGCGCGCGCTCCTCGCCTACCAGTGGGCGCATCCCGGGAAGAACCTGCTCTTCATGGGCCAGGAGTTCGGTCAGGTCGGCGAATGGTCCGATCATCTCGGTGTCGACTGGGGTGCGCTCCACGGCGACGACGGGCCCGTCCACCGCGGGATCGCACGTCTGGTCGGCGACCTCGGCCGACTCATGCGGGCCAGACCCGCCCTGTATCGCGGTGATGCCGATGCCGCCGGTCTGGACATCCTCGACACCAGCGACACTGAGCACGCCGTCGTCGCGTTCGTGCGCTGCGACCCCGACGGGGACGATCTCGTCGCGTGCCTGTTCAACTTCTCCGACGACGATCTCCCGGACTACCGGATTGGGCTGCCGGTCGCGGGACGCTGGCGCGAGATCCTCAACACCGCCGCCCTCGACTATCGCGGGTCGGGCGTCGGCAATCTCGGCGCCGTCCACGCGTACCCGCAGCCCAGTCACGGCCGCAGCGCCAGCGCCTGGGTGGCCCTGCCCGCTCGCTCGTCGGTCTGGCTCGCGCCCGACGACGACGTTCAGCACTAGCGCCGAGTCCGGTCTGGCTACTCAGTAGAGCGCGGCGGCGAGCTTCCGGCGAGCCGAGACCACGAACGGCTCCGCGGGGTCGAAGAGCTCGAAGAGCTCCAACAGGCGGGTGCGTGCGCGGGCCTTATCGTCGCCGTCGGCGGAGCGAACGACGTCGATGATCCGATCGAAGGCCTGCTCGGGACGTTGACCGAGCAGCAGGACGTCGGCGGCCGCGAACTGGGCGTCGATGTCGCCGGGTTGCGCGGTCTCCAAGATCGTCGGGTCGTGTTCCTGCGCGCGGATCATGAACTTCACGTTCCGCGCCGCCGACGCGGCCTCCGTGTTGGTCGGCTCCAACGCGACGATCGCCTCGTAGGCGGCGAGTGCGCCGTCGAAGTCGCCGGAGTTCAACAGTTCTTCGGCGGCCACCATGCGCGGATCGTCTTCCGGCTCGGGCTCGTCGACACCCGCGTCGGGGGCCGGGATGCCCATCTTCGAGGTGACCTCGTCGAGCCACGCGCCGACCTGTTCGAGCGGCTGCCTGCCGTCGAACGCCGACACCGGCTGCCCGCCCGCGAGCGCGATCGCGATCGGCACCGACTGCGCGCCGAACGCCTGCGCGATCCGCGGAGCGACGTCGACGTCGACGCGCGCCAGCGTCCATGCACCTGCCGCACGTGCCGCGAGCTGTTCCAGGAGCTGAGCCAGCTGGACGCTCGGTTCGCTCCACCCCGCCCACAGGAGAGTGATGACGAGTTGGCTGTCCGACCGCGCGACGACATCGGACTCGAAGGTCGCCTCCGTGACGTCGATGATCGACGCCCCCTCGGGGGGCGGGCCGGGAGCCTGCTGCTCGGCGCCCGGCTGCGGGGCGGGCGCTGCGGCCCGCGCCCGCTGAGCCTCGGCACGTTCTTTCAGGACGGACAGATCGACGGCGCCCGACATGGCGCCTGCCTGCTGCATGGCCGCTGCGGCGGTCTGCCTGCGGTTCATAGGACTGCTCACACTGTCAGTTTGTCACGGTCCACTTCATCGCCGCCAGGTGCGCTCGCATCGTGCGACAGCTCGCCCAGGTGGCCGTTGCGGCGCGCCCACACCTCGAACCAGACTGTGAAGAACGGCGGGATCGACGCGAGGCCGGCGAGAATGAGGGTTTTAATGTTCCACTTCAGTGCGATCGCCGCCCACACCGTGACGATCAGGTAGATGACGAACGCCGCGCCGTGCGCCATTCCGGGATACCGCACCGCGGAATCGATGCCGCCCCCGTACTTGAACGCCATGCCGATGAGCAGCGCGGCCCAGGTGATGGCTTCGACGACGGCGAAGAAGCGGAAGCACTTCGCGGGAGTGGTGAGAGTGAAGAAGTCTTTCATGCCGATCACGCCTTCGGGACGCGCACGATGAGCGCGTCTCCCTGGCCGCCTGCGCCGCACAGTGCGGCAGCGCCGATCCCGCCGCCGCGGCGGGCGAGTTCGAGTGCCAGGTGCAGCGTGATGCGAGCGCCGGACATGCCGATCGGGTGGCCGAGCGAGATCGCACCGCCATTGACGTTGACGATCTCGGGGTCGACGCCAAGAGACTTGGTCGACGCGAGGCCGACGACGGCGAACGCCTCATTGAGCTCCAGCAGATCGAGATCGGCGGGCGTGATGCCCTCCTTCTCGCATGCCTTCAGGATGGCGTTGGCCGGCTGCTCCTGCAGCGACGAGTCCGGGCCCGCGACGACGCCGTGGGCGCCGATCTCGGCGAGCCAGGTGAGACCCAGCTTCTCGGCCTTCGCCTTGCTCATGACCACGACGGCGCACGCACCGTCGGAGATCTGCGACGCGTTGCCCGCAGTGATCGTTCCACCCTTGGCGAATGCGGGGCGCAGCTTGCTCAACGACTCGACGGTCGTGTCGGCGCGGACCCCCTCGTCGGTGGTGAAGGTGACCGGATCGCCCTTGCGCTGTGGGATCTCGACCGGAACGATCTCGTTGTCGAAGACGCCGTTCGCGGCGGCAGCGGCGGCCAACCGGTGGCTGCGTGCGGCGAACTCGTCCTGCTGTTCCCGAGTGAAGCCGTCGGTGGCGTTGTGCTCCTCGGTGAGGCCGCCCATCGGCTGGTCGGTGAAGACGTCGTGCAGCCCGTCGTACGCGGTGTGGTCGACGAGCTCGGTGTTGCCGTACTTGAAGCCGCCGCGGCTCCCCGGGAGCAGATGAGGCGCCTGCGTCATCGACTCCTGGCCGCCCGCGACGACGCAGTCGAACTCTCCGGCGCGGATGAGTTGGTCGGCGAGAGCGATGGCGTCGATGCCCGACAGGCACATCTTGTTGATCGACAGCGCCGGGACGTCCCAGCCGATACCCGCCTTGACCGCTGTCTGGCGGGCCGGCATCTGCCCGGCGCCCGCGGTGAGGACCTGGCCCATGATCACGTAGTCGACCTCTGCGGGATCGACGTTGCCACGCTCGAGTGCGCCCTTGACAGCGACGGCGCCGAGGTCGACACCGGAGTGTCCCTTCAGCGTTCCCATGAGGCGTCCCAGCGGCGTGCGAGCGCCCGAGACGATGACGGTGGTGTTGTCGGACATTCAGCCAACTCCTAGTCGAAAACAGTGCATAGTCCCCTCCAAGCTACCGTTAGGGAATGAGTAACTCTGCATCCGAGCATGTGAACAGCACCACCTCTGACGACGGCGCATTGGCCTCGGTCGGCGACCTCGTCGTCGGCATCGACCACGTCGGCATCGCCGTCGCCGACCTCGACGCGTCGGCCGCCTGGTACCGCGACAACTTCGGCTTCGAGAATCTTCACGAGGAGATCAACGAAGAGCAGGGCGTCCGCGAGGCGATGGTCGGCCCGCGCGACGGTACCGGCGCACTGATCCAGCTTCTCGCCCCGTTGAACGAGGAGTCGACCATCGCGAAATTCATCGACCGCAACGGTCCGGGACTTCAGCAGATGGCGGTTCGGGTCACCGACCTCGATGCGATCACGACGCGTCTGACCGATGCAGGCGTGCGTCTGCTCTACCCCGCGGCCAAGCGCGGCACCGCCGATTCGCGGATCAACTTCGTGCACCCGAAAGACGCAGGCGGGGTCCTCCTCGAACTCGTCGAACCCGCAGCTGACGCGCACTAGCATCCCGGCTTCTACCAAACTGTGCGAGGACACGGGGCGGCGGGTCCGGTAGTACCGGAGTTCGCCGCCCTACACTAGAGGCATGTCAACTCCTGGCCAGCGTCAGAGCCCGTTCCCGATCGTCATGCGCGGGTACGACCGCGATCACGTCACCGACCACATTCGACGGCTCGACGCCGAGCTTCAGATGATTGCCGCCGATCGTGACTCCGCGCACGCGAGCGCCGACGACCTGCACGAACGCCTCGAGCAGGCTCGCGCTCAGGTGCACGGTCTTCAGCGGGAGGTCGACACCCTGTCGGTGCCGCCGACCACCGTCGCCGGAATGAGCGACCGTGTGTCCCGGATGCTTCAACTCGCCACCGACGAAGCCGCCGAACTTCGTGCGAACGCCCGTGACGAGGCTGCGGAGACGTTGAGCGTCGCCCGTCAGAACGCCCAGCAGGAGCGGGACGACGCGGCGGCCGCCGCGGAGCGCACGAAGGAGCTCGCGCAAGAGCACTCCGACTCCCTCATCACCGACGCCGAGCGACGCGCCGCCGACATCGACGCCGAGGCCGACCGAATCCGACGAGAGGCCGAAGCCGCTCTCGACGACGCGCGTCGTCGCGCCCAGGAGATCGTCGCTGACGCGGAGGCGGAGGGTGCGCGACTCCGCGGCGCCGCGCATTCGGTCGCGATGAGTCGGCTCGCGCGCTCGCGCGAACTGGCGGGCGCCGCTCACGACGCGCACGGCCAGATCCTCGACCACTTGGGCGCTCTGCGCCAGCATCTCACCGACCTGCCCGAGGCGCTCGCGCTGTCGGGCGACGAGCGGGATCTGGTGGCGATCGACGAATCCGACGATCTGGATCTGCTCAACCGGACGTTGTCGGGCCGTGACCGCTTCACCACGGGCGATCAGCCGGACGCCGACACCCCGGCCACTCAGTCGACCGATGTGCTCGACGCCGTCGACGACGAATACTCGATCGACGACTACGACAAGGACCGCTACGGCCCGTCTAGTCGTGACGAGAAGGCGCCGAGCGACGACGGGCACCGCACGGCCAGCGCCTGAGTCGAGAGTCAGAACAGTCTGAACTCGGTGCTCTCAGTACCGCGGAGCTGATCGTAATCCAGTGTCACGCAACGGATTCCACGATCGGTTGCCAGGGTCCGCGCTTGCGGTTTGATGACCTGCGCCGCAAAGACTCCCGCGACGGGCGCGAGGGTCGCGTCACGGTTGAGCAAGTCCAGGTATCGAGTCAGCTGCTCGACGCCGTCGATCTCGCCGCGTCGCTTGATCTCGACGGCGACCGTGCCGCCGTCCGCGTCGCGGCACAGGATGTCGACCGGCCCGATGGCGGTCATGTACTCGCGGCGAATCAGCGTGTACCCCTCGCCGAGAGTCGTAACGTGTTCGGCGAGCAACTCCTGTAGATGGGCTTCGACACCGTCCTTTACGAGCCCGGGATCTAACCCCAACTCGTGCGACGAGTCGTGCTCGACCGAGGCCACGGTAATCCGCAGTTGCTCGCCCGCCTTGTTGGTCACCACCCACACCGCTTGCGCGTCGCTGCCCTCGGGCGCCGCCTCTTCGGACAGCCAGCAGGGCGGGCTCATCCAGTTGAGCGGCTTGAACGCGCGATCGTCCGCATGGATGCTCACCGAACCATCCGACTTCACGAGAATCAGACGCTTCGCCATCGGCAGGTGCGCGGTCAGACGGCCGACGTAGTCGACTTGGCATTCGGCAATCACGAGTCTCACAGTCGCCGAGTGTAGGCGATGCCTACGACGTCACGGACGTGCGGGGACCATCGCGGACAACAAGGCGTCCAACTGCGCGGCCAGGTCACGCGCGGCACCTTCTTCGCCCAACGCGGACCGGCGGACAGCTCGCTCGAACGGGCCGTCGAACGCCGCGTAGACGCCAGCGGAGTCGAGCAGCGGAACGCTGCCGAGCAGCTCGCCGTACCGTGAGACCACCCGCCAGATCATCGCTTCGAGTTCGGCGTCGATCGCTTGAACCCCGTCGACGAGCGACGGTTCGAACAATGCCTGCAAGCGCAGGTCGTACCAGAGTTTATGGGTGGGCAAGTCGTCGGTCATCGTCACGACAAGACGTCGCACGAATCGCCTCCGGAGAGCATCCGCGTCGTCGACGTCGTCGAGCACGTCGTCGTAGGATGCGACGCATTCACTCTTGTAGAGCGCGACACAGTGCGCGATCAGATCCAGTTTGTCGGAGAAGTAGTAATGCAGCACGCCATGGCTGTACTCCGAGTTGGCAGCGATCTCGCGGAGACTCGTCCCGGCATACCCGAGTTCTGAGAGGGTCTTGAACGCTGCGCGCGCCAGTTCGTCCCGCTTCGCGGCGAGCTTCTTCGTCCGACGTCCCACACCGCGTTCGGCAGGAGACGACGACGGCGTCACCACTGTTTCGGCGGTCATGGTCATCCTCCTCCTGCTCTGGACGGTTCCCCCGAGCATAACCCGCGCGACAAGCGTCGACGATGCCGGTCACCACATCCTTTGACAATCGTACAAGTTTTTCCTTGACGATCGTCCAACATTCGGTAGTGTGACTCGCACCACTGGTAAATGCAGAAACGGGAGAAGAACTCATGAACGCATTCGACCTGAGCGGACGACGGGCACTCGTGACCGGCGGCGCCCAAGGACTCGGCGAGGGTATGGCGCGTGCGCTCGCCGCCGCCGGAGCTAAGGTCGTCATCGGCGATTTACAGACCGGTGCGGCCCAAACGGTCGCGACATCGCTCGGAGATGGACACGGCGTCGTCGCCCTCGACGTCACCGACGACGACGCCTGGGCGTCCGCGGTCGACTCCGCGACACAGCAGCTCGGCGGACTCGACATCGTCGTCAACAACGCAGGCGTCGAGATCAGCAGCCTGATGACCGAGATCAAGGCCGACGACATCCGACGTCAGCTCGACGTCAACATCCTCGGTACCGCGCTCGGCATCAAGCACGCCCTACGGACGATGCGGCCGGGCGGTGCGGCCGGCCGAGGCGGCGTCGTCATCAACGTCGCATCGGTCGCCGCGACCATCGCGTTCCCCGGGATCGGGATCTATTCGGCGACCAAATCGGCGATCGACCGCATGACACGGGTCGCGGCGATGGAAGCAGGCAAGCTCGGATACGGCGTCCGAGTCAACTGCATCTACCCCGGCCTCGTTCCGACCGAGATGGGTGCGGGCCTCGCCTCCGACATGGCCGAGCTCGGCCTGTTCGGATCGGCGCAGGAGGCCGTCGAAGCCGTCGTGGGGCTCACCCCGAGCGGCAGGCTCGGCGAAGTCACCGACATGGCCGACGCCGTCGTCTTCCTCTCATCTGACGCCTCACGCTTCGTCAACGGCGCCGGCCTGCCCGTCGACGGCGGCATGGGTATGTGACTCCTTCCTTCCGCCCTATCCCATCTCGCTGAACCGCCAACCCCACCCGAGGAGAACTCATGAGCACCAAACCCGTCGTCGTCTACGGAGCATCCGGCTACACCGGACGGCTCGTCTGCGAATTCCTCCGCCAGTACAACGTTCCGTTCACCGCCGCTGGCCGGAGCACCACCACGCTGACTGAATCGATGAACGCCCACGTCCCCGGCATCGAGACCGCGGACTACGAGGTCGTCGAGACCGAGCACACCGTCGACGCACTCACCGAACTGTTCCGCGGCAGCTCCGTCGTCCTCAACACCGTCGGCCCGTTCATGAAACTCGGCGACCCGGTCGTCGAAGCGGCACTGGCCGTTGGCGCGCATTACTCGGACACCACCGGCGAACAGGACTGGATCATCCACCTCGACGAGACGTTCCACGAGCGGTTCGCCGCCGCCGGGCTGCTCCTGGCTCCCGGTATCGCCCAGATGTACACGACCGGCGAGATCGCGGCCCAGATCGCGTTGGAGACGCCCGGACTCGACACCCTCGACATCGCGGTGTTCTGGGGCGGGAGCCCGACGATCGCATCGACACGCACAATCCTCGTCAACGCCGCAGGCGGCGCCGCCTATCACCTCGAACAGAACGAGTACGTGCCGTTCGACCCGACCCAGGGCCTCGTGCCGCTCATCGTCCCCGGACAGCACGAACTCGCCCAGTCGCTGCCGTGGGGCGGGACATCCCACCCGGTCTGGTTCAAACGTGATCCGCGCGTGGCCACGTGCAAGGCGCAGGGCGGCGTGTTCAACGCAGCACTCATGAACAACGTCCCGGTGATCGTCGCCGACGCCCTCGAGGCGACGAAGGACATGACGCCCGACGAACGCGACGACGCGCTCGACGCCGTCGCCGCGCAGGTGATGAACTCGATGCCGCCACGCGAGAACCCGCGCACGAACAAGTCACTCGACTCCGTGCACGCCTCCGGGCCGCTCGGTCGCGCGCACGTGGTGATCCACGGTAACAACAACTATCAGCAGACCGGCCTGCTCCAGGCCTACGCGGCGTACAGCCTCCTTCAACAAGCGCCGAAGCGTGTCGGGCTAGCGTCGGGATGCCAGGCGTTCGGCCATCGCGAACTGGAAGGCGTGCTTCGCGGGTTCGGTTTCATCGCGGCACCGATAGTCACGGTCGCGCAATGACAGCCCTCATCGTGCCCGGACTGCCGGAAGCTCGAGCCGCGAACTCGCCCCATGCGCCCGCCGTCTCGGACGCACGAGTGTCGTTGACCAACCGCGACTTCGGAGAGCTCGTCCGACGAGCCAGTGGTCATCTCGCCGACGCGGGCGTCGCACGCGGTGACGTGGTGGGTCTCCTCCTGTCCAACCGCGTGGAACTCGTAGTCGCCGTGTTCGCCGCGTGGCGACTCGGTGCGAGCGTCACGCCGGTAAACCCGGCGCTGGCGACGCCAGAGGTCGAGTTCCAAACGAGCGACGCCGGGGTCCGCGTGCTCATCGTTGAGCCCGATGCCGACGTCGCGGTACGGGTCCCGAAGATCAGCTGCGATCGCCTCGTGGAGCCCCGCCAGGGTAACGAGCCCGACGCCGTCATCGTCCACGGCGCGGAGGTCGCTCTCCTGATCTACACGGCGGGAACGACGGGGAGACCGAAGGGCGTGATGACGACCCACGCCAACATCGATGCGATGACAGCGACTTTCGTCGAGCACTTCAGTTTCACGGAGACCGATCACAGCCTCCTGGTCCTTCCGCTGTTCCACGCGAACGGCGTCGTCCTGGGCACACTGAGTCCGCTCCGCGCCGGCGGGCAGGCGACCATCCTCGGACGGTTCAAACCCGAGGCGTTCTTCCCCGCGGTGGAAGCGCATCGTCCGACGTACTTCTCCGCGGTGCCCGCCATCTACGCGATGCTGACCGCGCTGCCGGCCGATGTCCGACCGGACACGTCGTCGCTCCGGTTCGGGATCTGTGGTGCGGCGCCCATGCCAGCCGACCTGATCGGCCGGTTCGAGAGACGTTTCGGTGTGCCCATCGTCGAGGGTTACGGGCTCTCGGAGACGACGACCGCATCCGCGATCAATCCCGTCGACGGGCTACGTAAGCCCGGGACCGTCGGGCCTCCCCTCCCGGGTCAGCGGATTCGGATAGTGGACGCCGACCTCCGCGACGTGCCGAGCGGCCAGTCCGGCGAAGTCCTGATCGCAGGCGACGTGGTGATGGCCGGCTACCTCAACCGGTTGGAGGCCACAGCAGACACGATCGTCGACGGCTGGCTTCGGACCGGTGACATCGGGAGGTTCGACGACGACGGCTACCTGCAACTGGTTGATCGCGTGAAGGACATGATCATCCGCGGTGGTGAGAACATCTATCCGAAGGAAATCGAAGCAGTCATCTACTCGGACACTGGCGTCTTCGAGGCCGCCGTCATCGGACGGCCACACGACATCCTCGGCGAGGTCCCCGTCGCGTATCTGTCGTTCCGGGAAGGCGCGACCACGACGGTCGCGCACCTCGACGCGCTTCTCGCCGCACAGCTCGCGTCGGTGAAGAGACCCGTCGACGTCATCGTGGTCGACGACGTCCCGAAGAACCCCGTCGGCAAGATCGACAAGCCAACATTGCGAGCGATGGACGCGAAGACGACAGCGAAGGCCTAAGAGCTCAGGTGAACATAGAGTTAGAGCCCCCAACACGTGGTGTTGGGGGCTCTAACTCGGGTTTAGTTCGGCGGTGTCCTACTCTCCCACACTGGTTAGGGTGCAGTACCATCGGCGCTGGAGGGCTTAGCTTCCGGGTTCGGAATGG